>JBPCVZ010000483.1:0-27144 GCA_051010015.1 Hyphomicrobiaceae bacterium | reverse complement strand
CGCATAAAATGCTCCTCGCTTTAGCTTCCATTGGGCTCACGGCTATTCCCTCGCTTCGCTCGGGGCCTCCGCCAGGGCGGCGCAAGGCGCCGGGCCGCGGTCGCGGCCTTGTTGCTGAATCCGATTGGATGCGACATGCCTTAGTCCGTCGACCAATCGTGGCGATACCTGACTTTGGGCAGGCCGCTCGCCAGTCCCCAACCGGAATCATTCGTCGTCTGATGGCGAGGCCTTTGTCGCCACGGCGCAGCTCGTCTGGCGCGGGCAACCGGTTGCCAGGCGGCGCGTGGCGCCGGCGGATGGGGGAGGGCAACGGGCGCCGGCACGAGAATGCCGTCGCCGCGGTCGACCATTTGCGGACGGGCCGCGAGGGTCGGACCGACACCGTTTTTCGCCGTGTCGTTGGCGACGCTGGCAATCCTTTGTTCCGCCCCCGGTAGATAGCTTTTGTGGCGCATGCGTTCTGAAACGCTCCAGGGCGCCGGCCGGCAGGTGCAGGTCTTGCTGTACTTCTTGCGATACAGGAACGCGGTTTTCAGATCGCTGTAGGCAAGCCCGCGCTGGTCGCGCGCCGTCTTGATCGAAGGGTTGCTTGGCGACATGTAGAACAGACGCGTCTCGCTTTGGCAGGTCGATTGGCATTGTTGGGCGTCGCGGTAGAAGTCACGACGGCCCGACGCATTGCTGACCGGAAAGAAATAACCATCACAGAGCCGGACGCAAACGGTGCGATAGCGACCACCGCCATAAGGCACCACCCGGCGCGAGCGGTCGCCCTCGAACGGATTGGACTGGTCGATTTCTGCCGGTCTCGGCCGCACGAGGATGCGTGGTTCCGGCGAGGATTGGAGAAACCCGAAGATGGATTCGAACAGGCTTTTGGCGACGACAGGCTGCGGCAGCATCGCCATGATCAGCACGGAGGCGGCAGCGACGCAGGCGGCAGCGCCCGGCAATGGTTGATTACGCATATACTAACACATCGACAGGCCGTTGCGGCTGTCGGTCTCTACTGAACGAACGCATACTGAAGGCGCCGGCCGGTCAGCCGCGCACCCAATGAAGATGCTATCAAAACAGAAGATGGCAAATATTCTCTAAACCGATTGCCCGATTCTGGAATAACTGCTTCTAGGGGTCGGTTTTCTAGTCCGTATTGTTGAAGATCTTTGAGCGCCAACTCTTGTTGCGCGAACGGCGATACGTGCGTTGGCGGGGCTGACGGCGCTTGCGAATGGCCGACCGGCCGAGGCTCATGCGTACTTGAGAGTAGCGTTGGCGCTGGACCGGGGTGTCGTTCGACAACGGTGCAAACCGCAAGTAGGGCGCTGGTGCGGTGTCGGACAAGCCGCCCTGGTTAAGTTGGCCACTTTGAGATGTGACAATTGCCGGGGCCGGCTGGACGATGCCGCGCGGAGCTAGCCGGCGTGCACGACGCTTCTCGAGCCGGGCGAGCCGTCGTGCCCGTTTTTTCCAGCCCTTGGTGGTGTACATCGCATGGCGCTGTTTGGCCTCCTCGCTCCACGGATCCGGGCGACACCGGCAGGACTTGTCATAAACCGTTCGGTAAGAAAACGCCGTCTTTAGATCGGCATAGGCCCGGCCGCGGCGGTCCCGCATCGTCTCCGGGCTGCCGCCGGCGTTACTGTAGTAGAACAAGCGGGCATCGCTCGAGCACTGCGACTGGCAGGCTTGTTCGTCGATGCCGAAGCGCCCGCGGTTCGTCGATGCGCTGATCGGGAAATAGTAGCCGTCACATAGGCGCACACAGACGGTCCGGTAGTTGCCGCTGCGCGCTGTGTAGCCATAGTATCGGCTGCTGCGATCGGCGTCCGTATCGAACGGATTGGCATCAAGCTGGTCGCGGCCGCTGTCCCGTCGCGCTCTCAGTTTTCTAACGCGGCGTTTTCGCCAGAACCCTTCTGACAGCCATTCGCTGCTCTCAAGAACGGCGTTTTGCGCTATCGCGGCATCGACCTGAACGGGCCCGGTAGGCTGGGTGATGCTTCTGCCAAGACCAATCCCTGCTGCTACTGCGGCCACGACAACGACCAGAGCCATGCCGAACCACGAAGCCAAGCAGCGGCGAGAGAACGTGCGAACGCGAACTAAAATCATACTCATAAAATATCCGTACTGTGGTGAACTGGCTGTCCCGGTGGCTATTCTTCTTTCGAAGCCTGCCCAGCTAAACTATTCTTATATCGAGCAATTTCAAGTGTTCAGCTTACGCCGTTTTCTTGGTAAAGAATCTATCAATCGGAATAAAAGCACTGCGCAACGGAGCGCTTGCCGTGCAAAGGACAAGCGCTCGATCGCCTCAGGATATTGCCATGTCGATCATCGCGGCGCCAGACGAATCGCGCCGTCAAGGCGGATATTGACACCGTTCAGCATCGGGTTTTCACAGATGCTGACCGCCAACTGGGCGTACTCCGCCGGCGTGCCGAGGCGCGACGGGAATGGAACGCTGGCCGCCAGCGCCTCGCGGGCTTCATCGGGCAGGCCGTCAAACATCGGTGTGTGGAACAAGCCCGGCAGGATGGCTGCGACGCGGATGCCGTCTTTCGCGAGGTCGCGCGCGACCGGCAGGGTCATGGCCTGGACCCCGCCCTTCGACGCGGAATATGCCACTTGGCCGATCTGGCCGTCCTCGGCTGCCACGGAGGCCGTGCTGATGATCATGCCGCGCTCGTTGTCGGCGCCAACCGGATCGAGGGCGATCATGCCGGCAGAACATTTCGCGATCATCGTGAAGGTGCCGATCAGGTTGATATGGATGACACGCGTATAGGATGCCAGGTCATGATGCGAGATGGCACCGGTCTCGCGATCGCGACGAACGACGCGTTTGCCGATGGCAATGCCGGCACAGTTGACCAGGATTCGCTCTTGCCCGTTGGCCGTACGGACGGTCTCGAGGGCTTGGTCGACACTGGCTTCGTCGGTTACATCGCAGCGTGCGAAGGTGCCGCCGATTTCGGCAGCGGTTTTGGGGCCGAGTTCGTCATTGACATCGAGAATGCCGACCTTGACGCCCTTGGCGGCAAGCGCCCGTGCCGTACCGGCACCGAGACCGGATGCACCACCTGTTACGACGGCAGCGACGTTTGCGTTCAGTTCCATCGGATCGTTCCTTCCTGCGGGGGGCGCCAAACCAAAATCTCATCGCGCGCCGAGTATCGCCCCATCGCCTGTAATCGTCCACGGGTCAAGCGATCATGCGGCGCGATTTGCCATGTTTCAGATGCGTGGCCGGAACGGGTCGGCAACCGAATGGTCCTGGTCGGCTGGAATCGCGTCCACTTTGGCTTTATGCGTAACGGCTGTCAGCCGTCTTTCCATGCAAAGTTGAAACATGCTTCCTGAAACCTGGCCGCCGACACCGCGCGGTTACTTCGCTATCGGTGCGGAACGCACCTCAAAGGCATTGAACCTCGGCAATCTGATGCGTTCGGCGCACGGATTTGGCGCGAGTTTCACATTCACGATCGGTGCAACCTATCAGGCGCTCGAAGCACGTGCGGACACGTCGAAAGGCCAGGATCATCTGCCGCACTACAACTGGGCCGGGCTGGACGACGTCAATTTGCCGTTGCGCTGCCGGTTGGTCGGCGTCGAATTGACCGAGGACGCGATCGACCTACCTTCCTTTCGCCATCCGACGCGCGCGGCTTACGTGCTCGGACCTGAACGTGGATCTCTGTCGCAGCCGCTGATCGAGCGCTGTGATTTCGTCATTAGAATTCCGACCAAATTCTGCGTGAACGTTGCAATCGCCGGCGCGATCGTGATGTACGACCGTGTCGCGCATTTGAGCCGATTTGCGGACCGACCGGTGCGTGCCGGTGGTCCTGCCGAGCCAGCCGGGCGGCATCGCCACGGCGAGCGGTTTCAGCGGACTGCCGCGACCGACCAGGATGAGCGGGGCTAGCCTGTCGAGCATCACCGCATCACGGGCGTAGTGCGTGGACCACATGCCCGGGGAAATATCTTCGTTTCGACTGTATTCGGCCGCACCTTTACCGTAGGCTTTGCTGACATGGTTAATTTGTTCGGTTTCTGTGTTCTGGATCAAGCGCTTGGACAAACTGTGCGGTAACTCGGACTGCGTCGAGAACACAATTGATCAATCGGGTCGGATCCGAGTAAACGATCTGAACGCAACATCCTGCGGCGACACGTACGGTCGCCAGGCGCACCAGAATTTTTGAGCGACACCTAATCGACGACGAGGAGCACATGAGCATTAAACAAACAGCCATTGCCACGCTGACAGCATGCGCCGTCCTGATCTCCTCTCCGGTGATGGCGCAGGAAACGAAGGTCGTTAAGACGTTCAGCGCGTGGACCCTCTATTCACACACCGGCGCGCCGGGCGATATCTGCTTCATTACTTCGCAGCCGCGAGAAACCAAACCGGCGGAAGTTCAGCGCGAGCGGGCCTATTTCTACGTGTCGAGCTGGAACAAAGACGGAATTCGTAGCCAGATCAGTGTGTTGCTTGGCTACGACTTGGAGGATCAAGCGCCGATCACGGTCACCGTCGGCAGCCGGCGCTTCAAAATGTTTGCCAAGAACGACAAAGGCTTTGTCGGCGATTCGACCAGCGAACTGCAGCTCATCGATGCGATGAAGCGGGGCAATTTCATGACCGTTACAGCCAAGACAAAGGACGGCACGGAAACAACCGACACCTATTCGCTGATCGGTGCCACTGCGGCGGTCAATTCGCTGGCGAACGGTTGTTCTTAGGGTAGGCGTCGGCGCCTGAGCTGGACATAAAGGGCGCCATCTCCACCGTGGCGAATGTGCGCCGGTGTGTGCCCGACCACGATCGCGCGCAGGTCAGGCTCGGCGAGCCACAAAGGCACGTTGCGCCGCAGAATGCCGCGTTCCTTTGTGCCTTCGTGGACGAATGGCCCGAGCGCCCCGTCAGATGACGTCCGTGGCCGGCCTTTGCCGGTGATCACAAGGACCATGCGATGGCCCTTTGCAACAGCGCGAAAGAGGAACACGCGCAGCGCACTGTGGGCCTCGTTCTGGCGCATGCCGTGCAGGTCGATGCGGGCATCGATGCCGTCGCGTCCGCTGCCGATGCGGCGCACGCTGCGCCCATCCATGTGATTCGGCTGCGGGGCAGGCGGTTGTGGTGGCGGTTGCGCGACTGCGCGCTTGGGGATCGTCTGTTTACCGGGCTTGCCCGGTTGCGACTCCCGTAAGGGCGCGGTTCGGGCGCGCTCACGGCGGAGCATGCTGTCGAGCAGATCTGATTCGGTATGCGGGACGCGTCCCTTGAGTTCGACCGGATCGATGTGTCGCGTGAACGCTTCCCAAAGGGCCGTGTCATCTTCTATGGGATGCTGCTTGTCCAGTTTGCGGCTCGATGCCTTCGGCGGCGATTTTCGCTTCTTGGCCATCGCGGTTACGCGGCCCGGCCTGCGCAAGGCAGCAATACAAACATGTTGCCTGTGTGCTTTGTGCGCCCCGCCAACGCGCCTGCTTCGTCGCCGGTGCCGTAGAAAATATCGGCGCGGACCGAGCCGCGGATCGCGGAACCAGCATCCTGCGCGACCATCAGGCGCCGGCTCGGCGCGGACGTGCCTGGCAAGTCTTCGATCGTCATGAAAACCGGCAGTCCGATCGCATGAATGCTCGCATCCACCGCAAGGCTGCGGCCTGGCGTCAGCGTGATGGCATCGACGCCGGTGGCGCTGACCGAAGCCGCATTGCCGATCTCTTTGAAGAAGATGTAGGACGGGTTGCGCCACATCGTGCGCCGCGCGCGGTCCGGGTCCGACCGTAGCCAAGCGGCCAGCGTTTGCAGCGACATGTCCTCGGCGGTGATGGCGCCGTCGGCGATCAACGCCTTGCCGATAGACATATAGGGGTGTCCGTTCTTGGCCGCGTAGCCGACCCTGATCGGGTTGCCATCATCGAGTTCGATCAGTCCGGAGCCCTGAACATGCAGGAAGAAGGCATCGACCGGACACTGGAGATAGAGCAGCTCAAGGCCCTGGCCATCGAGGCAGCCCTGTTCGATTGCCTGGCGTGTCGGGTAGGGCTCGAGACCGGCAGGGGTGCGCCGCGCGTGCGTCGGTGCCGCGCCGGCCGACGCGCGAAGGCTGTCATCGCACAGGGTTACCAAGTCGTCCGGTCGCCGAAGTAGTGGCGTTGGGAAGTGCGCAGAACGCTGCCGAGAACCCCGCAGGACCGGCTCGTAGTATCCGGTGAACAGTCCGCTAGAGGTATGCTCACCGGTGCCGTTGTCGGCAATCACCCGGTGCGGCTCGAAATGGGCTTCGAAGTAGTGCCGTGGCGACGTATCCCCGGGCGCCGGCAGTCCCGGAAAGGCGCGTTGCAGTCGGTCGAGGGAATGGCGAAAGGCGCCCATGGCCGCGCCATGATCGTCATCGGCCCAACCCGGCAAATCGGCGAAAGCGACAGCTTCATAGGTCACGCCAACGTCCTCAACGTGACGCCAATCTTCCGCCCGGTGTCACTGCGATGCCTGAGTCGCAACCAGACGCCAGTTCGGATCCTGCGAATCGAGATCGCGTGAGAACGTCCAGATATCCGTCACTTCCTGGATTTTCTGCGAGTCGCCGGAGATGACGGTACCGGCGCTGTCCATCGTTGCAGTGATCAGCTGGCTGACGAATTTGAGCGTCACGCTGGCCTCGCTGCCGTTGAGCTCAGCATCCGTCATGTCGCACTTGTGAATGCCAACGAAGCTCTGGTCGACTTTCTCGCCGCGACCATCGCGATCATCCATCGCGGCGGCGAAACCTTCAAACACGTCGCGGCTGAGAAGGTTGCTGAGCAACTCGCGGTTGCCTTCGGCAAATGCCGTGACGATCATCTCGTAGGCCTGCTTGGCACCGCTGGCGAAGTGTTCGGCATCGAATGAAGCATCGTGTTCGGCGATCTTGAGAATTTGATCGCGGGCGCTGGGCAGGATCGTCGCGGTCCGAAGCTCCAGTCGTTCTTCGGCAGTGCGCTCCGGTTCGGAATCATACGGCACGTTGTCAGCGGCCTCGCGTTCGCGGCGTGGCAATGTCACGACCTTGTCGCCGGCGGCCGCAGCCTGTTCGCGTGCCTCACGTGCCTTTGCCTGGCGTTCGTATCGAGCCTGATCCTCGTCAGGTGTTCGCTTGCCAAGCGCACTTCGTAATTTGATGACCACGAAGACGGTCACGAGCAGTGCGATGAGTGTTAAGATATCAATGTTGCCGGACATTGCGGGCAGCTTTCTTAATCAGGGCGGATATGCGATGGATATATGGATGCTGGGCCTAGCATTCCAGTACCAATCTGCGAAGTAGAATTCGACTTTTCGATGATGGCCTGAACGATCAGGCCCGCTTGATTGGATTGATACGAACGCTGTACGGCGGCGGATCGTCCCCAAAGCGCCGTGCCGAACAGAAATCATCTTCAACTTAGGCTATTGCAAACGGCAAGCCAACCAGTCGATGCATCAGAGTTGCGAAATTCACCGGAAACCCCATCTCAAAGCGAGCATATCGGTCATCAACCCGACCAGTAAACGGACAATTATGCGGTTCATCCTGTTTATACTTTTTATCGCCATGCCGTTTGTCGAGATCGCGCTGCTTATCAAGCTTGGCGAAATTCTCGGGTTTTGGCAAACGATCGGGATCGTCGTGGTAACCGCCATTGTCGGCGCCTACGTGCTGCAGGCACAGGGTGCGGCGACGCTGCGCCGCGTCTCGCAGTCGATGACATCGGGCGAACCGCCGATCAAGCCCGTTGTCGACGGTTTTTTCCTGGCAATTTCCGGTGCGTTCCTGCTGACGCCGGGTGTCGTTACCGATGCCATCGGACTGCTGCTGCTGGTGCCGCCTGTGCGGCATGCGATTGCGCGCTGGGGATTTGGCCGCCTGGTCAAGAGCGCCAATTTCACCGTTCACACGTATCAGAGCGGGGAGGGACCGGAAGGGCCCGGCGCCGGCGCCGACCCGAGATCGGCTTCACAGCCCGGTCCGCGGTCCGGTCCTCGTCCTGGCCCACGTGACAATTCGGTGATCGATGCCGAATATGAAGAAGTGAAGAACAAAAAGCCGTGAATGAATGCCGGATTGGGGTTGCTGCGCCGGTCTAAGGACCGGGCACTGCTTGCTCTTCGTTTCAGGCACGGTTAAGTCCGGGTGTCGCAACGGAACCAGGAATCCCATTTCTATGGCAGAAGACGATATCGAGAGCAACGAACCTGACGCACCGGAAGCCACTGAAACCACGGAAGCAGAGTTTCAGGCGCGGATCATGTCGCAATACATCCGCGACCTGTCGTTTGAAAGTCCGAGTATCGACCGGGTGCAGGACGGTCCGGGTGAAAACCCGAATCTGGAGCTCGAGGTGAACGTCAATGCGCGCTCTGTGCGGGAACACCTCTATCAGAGCGAAATCGAGTTCAAGGCGAAAGCAACGGATGACGTCGGTACGATCTATCAGATGGAATGCACCTATGGTGGCGTATTCCAGATCGAGAGCGTACCGCGCGAAGCGTTGGAGCCGTTCCTGCTGGTGAACTGCCCCTCGATGCTGTTTCCGTTTCTGCGCCGGATCATCGCGGATCTCACGCGGGAGGGCGGTTTTCCACCCCTGTTTCTGGACCCGATCGACTTTGGCGCCCTGTACATCAATCGTCTTCAGCAGGGCGAACTGGGCGGTGGTAACGGCCAATTGCCGAACTAGCCCGACGCGGCTGCAATCGCATCCATCGCCGTTGCCAGATCGATGTCGAGCTGGGTCAGCCCGTCGGCATCGTGGGTTGTCAACACGACCTCGACGCGGTTGTAGACGTTGGACCATTCCGGATGGTGGTCCATCTTCTCGGCAACCAGTGCGGCGCGGCACATGAAGCCAAAGGCGGCATTGAAATCCTTGAAACGGAATGTCCGGGCAATCGCATCGCGCTCGGCGACCGGCTGCCATTCTTCAAGGGTTGTCAGCGCTGCCGTGCGCTGATCGTCAGTGAGTTTTTTGGCCAAGGAACTATCTTTCCTGTTTCGGGGTGCTCGACAGTCGACGCTCTATCGCTACCAAGCGCCATCGTGTGGGCCATCATCGTCATCCCATTCCATGTCGTCAAAGCTGCCCATCGACGACGGGAAGGCCTGCTCCACGACATAGGGCCCGCCGCCGGTATTTGGTTTTGACGAGAACAGCACGAAACGGCTGACGAGAAACGGTTGGCTGGTGAAGCCCCCGAGGCGACTGAGATAGCGTGCAATCGGTTCGATCCGCGGTGCCTGCAGGCGGGCCAGCGTGACATGTGGCGTGAATTTGCGGCTTTCCGGCTTCACGCCGGCGCGACGGGCGGCCGACTCGTGGACGCGGGCAAGGTCGAGGAGTGCCGGGCTCGGTTCGACGGCCGCAAACAGAACACGGGGGGCATCACCGCCAAAGGTTTCGAGGCCAATCAGGCGGATCGGAAACGGGTCGAACGTGATGCTCGCCAGGTTGGCGGCAAACTCGCGTCCGACCGGAGGTGCGACGTCGCCGAGGAAGCGCAGTGTGATGTGCAGGTTTTCCGGCTGCAGCCAGCGTGTCGACGGCAGTGGCTGCTGCAACCTTTGCAGGTCCTCGCGGATGTCGGCAGGCAGCTCAATCCCTGAAAAAAGTCGCGGCATGGTGTCTCCGGGAACGGGCGCCAAGCCTGGAAAGACGGGGCCGGCGGTCATTTGCACTTGCTCGATGGGCCAAGTTGACCGGCTGTGGCTCGAAACTGTGACCTATACGCGATCATGACACGGTTTTAAGTTGAAAATCTGCTTCAAACATTTGTTAGCCGACCTGGTCGGGATGGCTTGAAACCTGCAAACCGGGTACATAGATAGGGAACAAGTTTCACGCTGGTCCGTTTTGTCGCATTCAAGACGATCGGCCTTCATGAGCTGATGCTGTCGCGCAAGGGCATCGGCGCAATGACCTCTTTGAGAAAAGGACAACTGGAAAATGGCTCAATTCGACGGTAGGTCCAGAGTTGCTGGAACCCGTACTGAGGGCGCAGTAGATCAGGGCCTGCGCTCCTACATGCTGATGGTCTACAACTACATGGCCGGCGGCGTCGCGCTGACGGGTATCGTCGCGTTCGTGATGATGTCGATGCTGACGACGCAAGACCCCTCGCAGGGTGTTGTCCAGTTGCGCAACGGCATCCTGCTGACGGAGCTTGGCAAGACGATCTACCTGTCACCGATTAGGTGGGTCATCATGCTCGCGCCGCTGGCGTTCGTCTTCTACCTGTCGTTCCGGGTTTACAAGATGAGTGTCGGCTCGGCCCAGATTGCGTTCTGGCTGTTCGCAGCCGTGATGGGCGCGTCACTGTCGAGCATCTTTCTGATCTACACCGGCCAGTCGATCGTGCAGGTTTTCTTCGTGACGGCGGCTGCTTTCGCGAGCCTCAGCCTCTACGGCTACACGACCAAGAAGGATCTCACCGGTTGGGGTTCGTTCCTGATCATGGGTCTGATTGGCATCATCCTGGCTGCGCTGGTTAACCTCTTCCTGCAGTCGTCCGCGTTGCAGTTCGCGATTTCGGCGATTGGCGTGCTGGTGTTCGCCGGCCTGACCGCCTATGACACGCAGCAGATCAAGGACGGCTATTACGAAGTTGCGGGCAATGCCGAGCTTGCCGCCAAGACGGCGATCATGGGTGCGCTGAGCCTGTATCTGGACTTCATCAACATGTTCCAGGCGCTGCTGTACCTGTTCGGTGACCGCGAATAGGCATAGCGGACATGAAATCGAAAGAGCCCCGCAAACGCGGGGCTTTTTTGTTCGTCCACTTCAATGTGTGGCCCGGTTCATAGCGGCTCGATCAGCTCTCGACGAGGCGCAGATGCTTGTCGAATATCGACAACACTCGACGCAGTTCGGTGCCGCGCTTCAGGATCTGGCCGGTCGCCGAGATAACACAATAGGCGCCCTGCCTGCGCGCGAGCTTCGGGTTCTTTTCAATGCGGTAGATTGGCATCTCGCTGGTACGTCGAAAGATCGAAAAGACCGCACGGTCCTTTTCCATATCGAGTGCATAGTCCCGCCATTCACCGGCAGCAACACGCCGGCCGTAGACGTTCAAGATCGTGTTGAGCTCCTGCCTGTCAAAGCAGACCGGCCGTCTCGACTGCGTACTGGTTGACGATGTAATGCGGGGTATATTGCCCACCGAGGGCGGGCGCATGACTATTGGATCGCTATCACTCTCGCCGTCTGTCACCAGCACCTCCATTGTCTTTGCTTCAACGATGTGCGGCAGGTACGCGCCCGGGCCCCGCCGCACGTGTCGTTGGCCGCTGTCGCATCCGAAAAATTTCGATCACTTGAACGGCCAGTCATCCACCGTTCATATTCCCTGTGATTAGATGAGAATGCAAGCGGCGTGAACAGTCGACCGACCTAGGACATACCGCACACGCAACAAATTGAAACAAATATCACGAAACGAACACATTATCTCCAACCGTGAGCCCAACTTGGATGGTTACTTGAGATAATAAGCAGTTCGGTCCAGTCCGGCTAGTCTCGGATTTCAGCCCCAAGTCCCCCGAGGTCTTCTCTCCCCGGACTGGACCAACATACTTAGGACTTTACTTCGGAAAGCCGCGTCGTTTCACTCGTCCCCCGATGAAGCGGCGCGGTTTTCTTTTGAAATACTGCGGTGGGTGGGCTTTTACTATAGATTTGTCGGCACGGCGACATTCATCAGCTTTGCGGATGCGCGGCCTACTCCGGCATCCAGTCCGCCGCAAGGATCGGTCCCGCGTTGGCGCTTTGCAGGAGGACCGCGCAGCGCTTGCCGCCAGCGGCGAGTACATCCTGGCGCCGCAATCGGATCGTCGTTGCCTCGCCCGTCCACATGCCGACCGGCATCATGCTGCGTACCACGTTGTGGTAGGTGATCTTGCGGCCATGGTTCTCGCCGCGCTTGATCTTGACCGTTACCGCCGGATCGACCGCTGCGATGTAGATCGTTGCCGGTTTCCTCGGCTTGGCGCCGGCGCCGATCCGGATGATGAAACTTGATTTGTCGTGCTCGAGCTTCATGGCAACGCGATAGCCGGAAAGCCGATCCGCCGATTTACTGAGTGCGCGGTCAACCTGCGGCCGGATGCTGCCGACCGCGTGATCAAGGCCGTTGGCCACGATTTGCGGTGTGTAGACTTTACCGTCGCCGCGCGCCCGGGCGTAATCACGCTGGCGTTTCGAATAGGCGGGTTTGCCGAGCGTGTCCTTCCAGCCGAGATAGTCCCAGTAGTCGACGTTGAACGAAAGGGCGACCACATCCGGTCGGTTGATATATTCCTTGAGGAGGGCATCGGCGCGGGGGCAGGACGAGCAGCCCTGGCTGGTGTAGAGTTCGACGACGTTCTTGGAGCCGGCTTGGGACGCGGACGCGGTGACCGTACAAAGGAGTGTTGCCGCCAGAATCAGCCGGATGGTCCGCGTTACGCCTGTCATAGCCTGGATGGTCTCCACGAGGGTTGTCGGGTAGCCATTTTATCTCTGTTCGCCCGATCAATAGCCAGTCACGAATGGGTTACGGAAATCGGCCCATGTTCAACTGTGCTGCCATAGAAAACCGGGCCGCGAAAGACGGCCCGGTCGGTATCATCTAGGCATTGTGCCGGCGTTTACGCCGCCTCGGCGAGATTGCGCAGCACATAGTGGAGAATGCCACCGTTGCGCACGTATTCGAGCTCATCGAGGGTATCGATCCGGCACAGCAGCGTGATTTCCTTCTTGCTACCGTCCGCCATGGTGATTTCGGCGGTCGTTTCCTGGCGCGGCTGGATATCCTTGAGGCCGCGGATGGTGATTGTCTCGGCTCCCGTCATGCCAAGGCCGGCCCAGCTTTCGCCGTTCGTGAAGGTGAACGGGATGACGCCCATGCCGACCAGATTGGAGCGATGAATCCGTTCGAACGACTCGGTGATCACGGCCCGGGCACCGAGCAGGTTGGTGCCCTTGGCGGCCCAGTCGCGCGATGAGCCGTTGCCATATTCGCCACCCGCCATCACGACCAGGGGCACGCCTTCCTCGTGATAGCGCTCGGCGGCATCATAGATGTACATGCGGTCGCCGGACGGATGGTGCACGGTGTAGCCGCCTTCGATGACGTTGCCGTCGGCGTCCTTGACCATGCTGTTTTTGATGCGGATGTTGGCAAATGTGCCACGCATCATCACTTCGTGATTGCCGCGCCGCGTACCGTACTGGTTGAAGTCCTGTGGGCGCACCTGGCGTTCAAGCAGGTAGTCGCCTGCCGGGCTTTCCTTCTTGATCGAGCCGGCCGGTGAGATGTGGTCGGTCGTGATCTTGTCGCCGAAGAGACCGAGGATGCGGGCATCGACAATGTCCTCGACCGGCTTCGGCTCAGGTGTCATGCCTTCGAAGTACGGTGGGTTCTGGACATATGTGGAGCCCGAATCCCAGGTGTAGGTAAGGCCGGTCGGTGTCTGGATGCCTTTCCAGTTGTCGTCGCCCTCGAACACATTGGCGTACTTCGACTTGAACATCTCGTTGGTGACGTTCTCGGCGATGAAGTTGGTGATTTCCTGGTTTGACGGCCAGATGTCGCGCAGCAAGACCGGATTGCCGTCGCTATCCTCGCCGAGTGGTTCGGTGGTGAGGTCGATGTTGACCGTGCCGGCGAGCGCGTAGGCGACGACCAGCGGTGGCGAGGCGAGATAGTTGGCTTGCGCATCCGGGCTGACGCGGCCCTCGAAGTTGCGGTTGCCCGAGAGCACCGCCGAGGCGATCAGGCCGTTGTCGTGGATCGCTTTCGAGATATCGGCATCGAGCGGGCCGGAGTTCCCGATGCAGGTCGTGCAACCGAAACCGACGATGTCGAAACCAATGTCGTTGAGGTGCGGTTGCAGGCCGGCCTTTTCGAGATAGGCCGCAACCACTTGCGAGCCCGGTGCCAGTGAGGTTTTTACCCACGGCTTCGGCTTGAGGCCCTTGGCGTTGGCGTTGCGCGCGACGAGGCCGGCGGCGATCAATACGCTCGGGTTCGATGTGTTGGTGCACGATGTGATCGAGGCGATCACGACATCGCCGTGGCCGAGATCAAAGTCCTTGTTGGCAACCGGGAAACGCTTGCCAAGTTCGCTGCCGTCGCGCTTGTACTCGGCTTCGAGGGCCGTCGCATAGCCGGATTTGACGGCTTCCAGCGCGAGGCGGCCTTCCGGGCGCTTGGGACCGGCCATCGATGGCACGACGTCACCCATGTCGAGTTCGAGTGTATCGGTGAAGACCGGCTCGGCCGCGTTCGAGTCGCGGAACAGTCCTTGTGCCTTGGCGTACTTTTCGACGAGTTCGATGCGCCCGTCCGGGCGCCCCGACATCTTCATGTAGCGGATCGTTTCGCCGTCGATCGGGAAGAAGCCGCAGGTCGCGCCATATTCCGGCGCCATGTTCGAGATCGTGGCGCGATCAGCGAGCGTCATGTTGTCGAGGCCGGGGCCGTAGAACTCGACGAACTTGGACACGACGCCTTTCTTGCGCAGCATCTGCACGACGGTCAGCACCAGGTCGGTGGCGGTGACGCCTTCCTTCATGCGCCCGGTCAGCTTGAAGCCGATCACCTCCGGCACGAGCATCGATTGTGGCTGGCCGAGCATGGCGGCTTCCGCCTCGATGCCGCCGACGCCCCAGCCGAGCACGGCGAGGCCGTTGACCATGGTCGTGTGGCTGTCCGTGCCAACGACGGTGTCGGGATAGGCAAGTTTTTCCGGCCCGTCCTCGTTCGTCCACACCACGTTGGAAAGATACTCGAGGTTGACCTGGTGGCAGATGCCGGTGCCGGGCGGCACGACGCGGAAATTATCGAATGCGCTCTGGCCCCATTTCAGGAAGTTGTAGCGCTCCTGATTGCGCTCGTATTCGAGCTTGACGTTGTGGTCGAACGCCTGCGGCGTGCCGAATTCGTCGATGATCACCGAGTGGTCGATGACGAGATCGACCGGCACCAGGGGATTGATCTTGCGCGGATCGCCACCGAGATGGTTCATGCCATCGCGCATCGCGGCGAGATCGACAACGGCGGGCACGCCGGTGAAATCCTGCATCAAGACGCGGGCCGGCCGGAAGCCGATTTCGACACCTTTCTTGCCGCGGTCCTCGGCCCATTTGGCGGCCGCGATGATGTCGTCCTTGGTGACCGTGCGGCCATCTTCGTGGCGCAGCAGATTCTCAAGGAGAACCTTGAGCGAGTAAGGTAGGTTTGAAACATCGCCAAGGCCGTTCTTGGCGGCTTCCGGCAGAGAGTAGTAGCTGTAGGTCTCGCCATCTGCGGTGATGGTTTTCTTGGACTTGAAGCTGTCGAGCGACTTGGGTGCTTGCGCGGTCATGAGGAGGTTCTCCCGGTTGTTCGCTATTCACTGGCCGCGCCGCCGGAGTGCCGACGAATCGAGACGCGCGCATGGCCGCGTCCCTGTCGCGTTAACATCTTGCAATCATGGTACGATTTCTCAGTCGGAGTGCCGGCCGGGGCGTCAGTGGGCGCCATTAAATCGCATTGGTAGCGTTATATAGACGCTCCTTGGGGGATTTCGCTAGCCCATGGAGCGCGACATTCTGATTAATTTCGCCACGTGAGATGACTGACGATAACGGCGCCATGGGTCTATGCTGACCGCAACGCGTCGATCACATAACCGTCAGGGCCAGGGGAACAGGGTTGGACAAAGCCGAAGATCAGGGCACCAGCGGAGTGACAGTTCGTGGATTGAGCGTCGAGCGTGGCGGTCGACGGGTGATCTCGAGCCTGTCGTTTGACGTCCCGTGCGGCCGCGCGCTGTTGCTGACCGGGCCGAACGGCGCCGGCAAGACCACGCTCATCCGGGCGCTGGCCGGATTGCTGCCGGTGCTGGGCGGTGAGATCGCGCTGGATGGTGCGGACGATGATGAGCCGCTTGCCACACATTGTCACTATGTCGCGCATGCCAACGCGGCCAAGCTCGACCTCACGGTTCGTGAAAATCTGCGCTTCTGGGTGCAATTCCTGGGTGGCCTGGAGGGCGCGGAGACGGCTGCCATCCATGACGTCGGGTTGACGGCGCTTGCCGACATTCCGGTGCGCTATCTGTCGGCAGGACAGCAGCGGCGCGTTGCGGTCGCCCGCCTGCTGGTGGCCAGGCGGCCGGTATGGTTGCTCGATGAACCGACCGTGTCGCTCGATGCCGCCAATACGGCGCGACTGGTGGCGTTCGGGAATGCGCATCTCGAGAACGGCGGAATTATTATCGCGGCCACCCACATCCCGCTCGCGTTCGAACCGATTTCCGAGCTGCGGCTGGAACCGGTCGATGTGCTCGATGACGGTGAAAGTGTCTGGGACATCTCACCTGCACAGGTCGCCCAATGAGTGCATTCCTGGCGCTGATGCGGCGCGAGTTCGCGGTGGCGCTGCGTGACGGCGGATCGATCGGAACGGTGCTCGGGTTCTACGCCATAGCAGTGGCGATGATGCCGATTGCCGTCGGACCGGACCTGAACCTGCTGTCGCGGATCGCGCCGGGCGTCCTGTGGATCTCGCTGCTGCTGGCAGCCTTGCTGTCGCTTGGCCGGCTGTTCGAGCGCGATGTCGAGGATGGCACGCTCGATCTCTATGCGATGAGCGCCGTGCCGCTCGAACTCGTGGTCGTGACAAAGAGCCTCGCGCACTGGTTGACGACATGTTTGCCGCTTACCTTGCTGACGCCGGTGTTGGGGTTGTTCCTCAATGTCGACTTCGCGGCCGTGCCGATGATCATTGCAACCATGCTGATCGGCACGGTCGCGGTCAGTTTTTTCGGTGCGATCGCAGCGGCGCTGACGCTGCGCTCGAAGCGTGGCGGGGTACTCGTCGCCCTGCTGGTGCTGCCGATCTACGTGCCGACGCTGATTTACGGGATCTCGACGGTCTCGATGCTGATGCTGACGCCTGGGAGTTTCGTGTCGCCGTTGCTGTTGCTTGCGGCGATATCGCTGATTTCGATTGTCATTGGCCCGATCGCGTCGGCGGCGGTGCTGCGCTATCAGATGAGTTGATGAGGTTCACGTGAGCGAAATAAATCAGCACGAACAGCCACGGCAGCGTTCAAATGCGATCGTCGTCATTCCCGTCATCCTGTTTGCGGCGCTGGCGATCGTGTTTGCGTTTTCACTGAAGACCGGTGATCCGACGAGGTTACCGTCGGCGTTGATCGGCAAGCCGGCGCCGGCGTTCGATTTTCCACCGTTGGCGGGCTTGAACAAGGACGGGCAGGTAGTGCCGGGTGTCGCAACTGGTGATCTCAAGTCGGGCGAGGTGACGGTCGTCAACTTCTGGGCGTCGTGGTGCGTGCCGTGCATCCAGGAACATCCGCTGCTGGTTGAACTCGGCAAGCGTGGCGTCAAAATGGTCGGCATCAACTACAAGGACCCGGCGCCAGGGGGCCTGCGTTTTCTCGGGCGCTATGGCAATCCGTTCGCGGCGGTTGGCACCGATGTCGGTGGTCGTGGTGCGATCGAATGGGGCGTCTACGGCATGCCCGAGACCTTCGTGATCGATAAGCAGGGGCGCATTGCCTACAAGCACGTCGGGCCGATCACGGCTCAGTCGCTGGCCGGCAAGATGCTGCCGGCAATCGAGGCCGCGCGCAGCCAGAACGCTCGCTAAGCCGACACGTTCACACGCTGATGAATTCGTTCGTGGCGTCGTTGAGTGCCGTCAATGCGCCTGTCTTGATATCGAAATAGGCGCCATGCAGCGACAAGCGGCCCTTGCGCTCCAGGACCTGGATGCAGGGAAAGGTGCGCAGGTTTTTGAGCGACGTGCGCACGGTCTCCTGTTCCATGGCGGCTTGCAGCTCTTCGGGTGGTCTGCCGTCTAGCTCGCGGACCATGCGTTCCCGGCTGTCATCCAGCAGCGACATCCAGTTGACGATGAACTGTGCCTCGGTCTGACGGATCGCGTCGCGGTCGATGCACGCCTGGACACCGCCGCATCCCGAGTGGGCCAGCACCACGATGTCCTTTACGCGCAGCGTCAGGGCGGCGAACTCCAACGCGGCGGAGACGCCGTGATACTTGCCGCTGGTCTCGAACGGCGGCACCAGGTTGGCGACGTTGCGCACGACGAACAGCTCGCCGGGCATGGCCGAAAAGATCGTTTCAGGATCACAGCGGCTGTCACAGCACGACACGATCATCGTGTCCGGGTGCTGGCCCTCGTTGGCCAGCTCCTCGTATCGCTCCTGGTTCGGCGTGAAATGGCGGAACTTGAAGCGGTGGTAGCGATCGCGCAGGTCTTCAGGGAATGATGCCATCGTTCAGCGTCCGGGCGCAAAGTGGGTCTCAATCCCTGCCTATAAGGCGGTGCGCAATGAAACGCTAGTGACCGGTTTGCCCAAGCAGGGATAAATCCTCAGATGCTGGCCGCCCTGATATGAGATAAAAAGCATATGAATCAATGCATTAATTCTTTTCTCGAAATTGCTGCACAGGCCTGTAGCGGGCCGGTCATGCGACGAATTGATGGGTTAATAGACGATCTCCATGCGCAGGCCGCGGCCGTCGTGTTGGGGCGCATCGGGGAAACGCTGGCTGCGTCCGGTTGCATGTCGGTTGGCTGTCCAGGCGGTGGCACAGGCGTCGAGCAGGTCGTCGGGTGCCGCGAGACGCCGCGGACAACCGGGTCCCGCCAGCAGTTGCGCCCGGTAGCCGTGGTCTGCGAGGAGCTTGCGGCGCAGATCGAGGCCGGGCCCATACGGCTTGGATTTGACCTTCTTCGGTTGGCTGAGAGCGACCTCGTCGTTCAGCGCCCAGAAAGCCACTTCCGGATGGCACTCGACAATCCGGTCCTGCAGCGCCGGCGAGATGGCGACATCGATTTCGCGGATCTTCGCAAACAGATAGAACATCTGCTTGGCAATTTTGCGCGGCGGCTGGGAGTGCTCGAGGTTGGTGTCGCAGGCGTCGCGATAGTCGGTGCAGGCGATGGTTGCGCGGGCGGGAACAGCGAATACAGATGATTGCCGCGCGCCAAGCACCGCGCGGGCCCGCCGGTCGGCATCACGCCCGCCGGGCGTTGCGATGTCGGGCAGGCCGATCGGCATATCGATTGCGACGGCGGCGAAGTTCTCGGTGAACGCGCAGAGTTCGGCGAATGTCGCGAAGATTTCCCAGCGGGCGTCGGCGGGCTCGTCGACCGGATGATAGACGGCGATCCAGCCCGCCGGGCAGCCGTCGGCGCCGGCGACAAGGGGTGAGGCTACCGGCCCGGTCATCCGATAGAATCCAGGGTGACCGGTCGAGCGTTGAGCCACTGACCGGACGCCCCGATGATGGCAAGATGGTTGTCGCCACCGCTGGCGGCGATGATCGTGCTGAGCGCCGACGTGGCGCGTTCAAGTGACCAGCCGGCGGCGATCAAGGCGGAGAACATGTCGCCGGTGCCGTTGGGCGCACCGGCCTGGCGCGGCACGGTGACCGATGTCACGCTGCCCGTGCGGATGTCGATGTTGCGGAGCCAATCACCGGACAGCGGTGTCGACTTGGCAATAACCTGCGTCGTCGACAGGGCCCGGGCCGCCACGATGGCCTCGTTCGGTGATGTCACCGGCCGGTCTGCCAGGTAGCTGAGTTCAAACCGGTTTGGCAGGACGGCATCGGCGAGCGGGATCAGTCGTTCGCGCACAGCCTCGGCCGCGGCTGCGTCGATGTAGAGCCCCTTGGGGTCATCCCCGATGACGGGATCGCAGACATACCGGGCCGCCGGATTGGCCGCGCGAACCCTGGCAATGGTTCCGGCGGCGAACGCGACATGGGCAACGCTTGGCAGATAGCCCGTCAGGATGGTGCCAAAATCGCCAATCCAGCCGTTGCCGGCGATCGCCTCGACCATGGCGTCGAGCGTCCCGACAGGGATCTCCATGCCGGCCGTTTGGGCGAAGCCTGGATGGTTGGATAGGACGACGGTTGGCAGCGCAGCACTGCTGTGACCCAGCAGGCCGAGCGTCGGGACGATCGCCGACAAGCCGACGTGGCCGACCGCGACGGTCGATGAAAGCGCGAGGATCGCGTTGCTGTTGGTCACATTCATCCTAAGGATCAATGGTTTGGCGGTGGAAAACACGCTACGCCGGGTCGCGTTGCTGGCCGTTGCCGAATAACGCATGGTCCGCCGAGCCACCCTGGACACGTTACCAACCAGACGGATGACGCGCTGGCAATGTGTCCGGACTATTGATTGGAGATGTATCATGGAAATCCGGCCGCGCCGTAGTGCGCTTTACATGCCCGGCTCAAATGCACGGGCCCTGGAAAAGGCAAAGACGCTTGCAGCCGATGTCGTGATCTTCGATCTCGAGGATGCCGTGGCGCCGGAAGCGAAAGCGGAGGCGCGGACACAGGTGGCCGATGCGGTGCGCAACGGCGGCTACGGCCGCCGCGAGGTGGTGGTGCGGATCAATGCACCGGACACGCCTTGGGCCAAGGACGACGTTGCGGCGATGGCGGAGGCCGGCTGCGATGCCCTGCTGGTGCCCAAAGTCTCCAGGGCGGCGGATCTCGGGATGGTCGAGGACTGGCTGTCCGATGCCCCGGCGACCATCAAATTGTGGGCGATGATCGAGACCCCGCTTGCCATCGTGAACGTCGCAGAGATTGCGGCGGCGGCCGTAAAGCCGGGCGGTCGCCTCAGTTGTTTCGTGATCGGCACCAATGACCTGGTCAAGGATACGCGCGCCGAAATGGATGCCGCCCGCACGCCGGCGCTCTATTGGCTGAGCGCGACGGTCACCGCGGCGCGCGCCTACGACATCGACGTGCTCGATGGTGTCTACAACAATTTCAAGGACCTCGACGGCTTCGAGCGGGAATGCGCGCACGGCCGCATGCTCGGCATGGACGGCAAGACGCTGATCCATCCGACGCAGATTGATGGGGCAAACGCCGCGTTCTCGCCGGCGGCCGACGCGGTGGCGTGGGCGCGTCAGATCCTGGCGGCGTTCGAGCAGCCGGAAAACCGGGGCAAGGGCGTGATCAAGATCGACGGCCAGATGGTCGAACTGCTGCACGCGGAGATGGCGAAGCGAACGGTGGCGATCGCCGACGCGATCGCAGGGGCATGAACGCGATGGCAACCAAGACCAGCAGTGGCAACTTCTTCGAGGACTTCGCGGTCGGTATGCGGCTGACGCACGCCACGCCACGAACGCTGACTGCGGGAGATGTTGCCGTTTACGGCGCACTGTACGGTTCGCGCTTCGCGGTGCAATCGTCGGAGCCGTTCGCCCGGGCAATCGGCTACAGTGCCGCGCCCGTCGACGATCTCATTGTTTTCCATCACGTTTTCGGCAAGACGGTGCCAGATGTGTCGTTGAATGCGGTGGCCAACCTCGGTTACGCGGAGTGCGTGTTCGGCGTTCCCGTTTTCGTTGGAGACACGGTTCGTGCCGAATCGGAGGTGATCGGGCTCAAGGAGAATTCCAATAAGCGCACGGGGGTTGTTTATGTGCGCTCGCGGGGCCTCAACCAGCGTGACGAGATTGTGCTCGACTATGCGCGCTGGGTCATGGTGCACAAGCGCGATCAGGATGCGTCGGCGCCAGCGGCCGTTGTGCCGGAGCTTGCCGAGGCTGTCGACGCGGCAACATTCGAAACGGCGGCGTTGCCCGATGCGCTGGCCAACTATGACGTTCAGTTGAGCGGATCGCCGCACCGTTTCGGCGACTATCAAATCGGCGAGCAGATCGATCACGTCGATGGGATGACGATCGAGGAAGCTGAACATCAGTCGGCGACGCGCCTCTATCAGAACACGGCCAAGGTCCACTTCAATGCGCTGGAGCAGAAGCAGAGCCGGTTCGGCCGGCGGCTGGTCTACGGCGGTGTCATTATCTCGATGGCGAGGTCACATTCATTCAATGGTTTAGGGAACGCCTTTAAACTGTTGGCAATAAACGGCGGTCGTCACGTTGCCCCTTCGTTTTCGGGCGATACGATCTATGCCTGGTCAGAGGTGCTCGACATGCAGGAGATTGCAGCTCATCCCGCGATCGGTGCCATGCGGTTGCGCACCGTCGCACTCAAGGATCGCGATGCTTCGCAGTTCACTCGGTTTGACGATAGCGGCCGCTATGATCCAAGCGTCGTGCTGGATCTCGACTACTGGGTCGCCATACCCAGGTGAGGGCCCAAGTTAAGGCCTGAGCGGAGCTCCGGGGCGAGAATGACAATCCGACCTGTCACTGCAGGGTTTTTCGAAGTCGGCCCGCCGATGTTGGTAGCCGACGGGTGCAGTGGAGCGGCTTATGCGGATTGTGGTAGATAGTTAACTGAGTATTTATCGAAATTTGCTTAGGTGGTGTCGGTTGGCCGGCGTTTGAGAAGGACGGCGGCTTGTGTTTGAAAATGCGAGCGCCAATGCCCGCATGTTCACCCGACGGCCGGATCTCAGGACCGGCCTTGGCGGAGTATGACTTCCGTGACGCACCGTATTGCCGTTATTGGTGCCGGTCTCGCTGGCCTTTCCTGTGCCAGGGTGCTGCGCCGTGCCGGCTTTTATGTCGATATGTACGAGAGCGACCGCGTCGTCGGCGGGCGCATGGGGACATCGCGTCTCGGCCTGGTCCCGTTCGATCATGGCGCCCAGTACGTCTCGGGGCGCTCGGATCGCTTCCGCGCCTACCTCGATGAGCTGGTTCACTCGGGGTATGCGGCGAACTGGCATCCGAAAATTGCCGGCGCCGAAGAGGGAACCACAGTCAATTGGTTCGTCGGTACGCCCGGGATGTCGGCGATGGTGCGGCCGTTGGCGGAAAGCGTACAGGTTCACACCAACCGACGCGTGCACACGTTGCAGCGATCGGACAAGGCCTGGCAGCTGTGGTTTGACGACCAGACGACGGCCGGGCCTTTTGCGGCGGTTGCCGTGGCCGTTCCGGCGCCGGAAGCGGCACTTATTCTCGGCCGTGATGTCGCTGAGTTTGCCGAACAGTTGGCGGAAGTCCGATTTTCGCCGATATGGGCGCTGATGATCCGCCTCGACGAGCGTGTCCTGCCAGAATTCGACGCCTATTCCGACATGTCTCAGCTGATCCGCTGGGTTGGTCGGAACAACGTCAAGCCCGGCCGGTCTTCACGCGGCGAGCACATCGTGGTGCATGCATCGCCAACCTGGACCCGCGAAACCGAAGATGCCGAGCCTGAGTTGGTCGCCGAAGAACTTTGGTCAGAGGTATGCCACGTGCTCGATCTGCCGCCCGTTCGGCCACAGCAGATGAGCGCGCATTTGTGGAAACACGGCTTGGTCGACCGGCCACTTGGTGAAACGTACCTGTTTTCTTCGGAGCTCATGGTTGGCACGGCCGGTGACTGGTGTCGCGGGCGGCTCGCCGAACAGGCTTTCGAGAGCGGTGCCGCGCTTGGCCGGGCCATGGTCGACTCACTCACCTGACAAGGTTTCGGCAAAGTTCTCGATCAGACGCGCCTCGAATTGCCGTGCGCGACGCACAATCTTTTAAATCATCCCATGGATTACCCGTTCGCCGCATTGCCGCACTGCGGCATTGCCGGTAGAAAGCGGTTCGTATTTCACTCTGCTCGCAACGGAGATTGACGAATGGCGCATGCCGACAGCGGCAGCGGGGCGCGGCCAAGGCCGACATCACCGCACCTGCAGATCTACTCACCGCAAGTAAACATGGTGATGTCCATCGTGCACCGGATTACGGGCGCGGCGCTGTATTTCGGCAGCCTGCTGCTGGCGATCTGGCTGATCGCAGCGGCGACGGGGCCTGCAGCCTTCGATCAGGTCAATGCATTCTTCGGATCGATCATCGGGCGCCTCATCCTGTTTGGATATACCTGGGCGCTGCTGCATCATATGCTCGGCGGCATACGCCATCTCATCTGGGACACGGGTCGCGGCCTCGACATAAAGTCGGCCGACATGCTGTGTTGGACGTCGATCATTGGTTCAGTGCTGCTGACGCTGGTGATCTGGCTCGGCGTTGCCGGCGTTGTTTGAGGAGGTGAACCGATGAATATGCGAACGCCCCTCAAGAACGTCTACAAGCTTGGCTCGGCCAAGGAAGGTGCTGACCATTTTTGGCAGCAACGGGTCAGCGCCGTCGCCAATGTGTTCCTCGGGCTATGGCTGGTCTGGCTGATCGCCTCATTGGCCGGCAGCGATCATGCCGCGTTCAAGCAGGCTGTTGGCCACCCGCTGGTCGCCCTTGGACTATTGCTGCTGGTTCTATCCGGCACCTTCCACATGCGGCTTGGTATGCAGACGATCATCGAAGACTATTTCAGCAGTGAAGTGCGCAAGATCGTCCTGCTCATGCTGAACACGTTCTTCGCAATCGCGATCGGGCTGGCGAGCACGTTCGCCATCCTCAAACTGAGTTTTGGGAGCTGAGATCAGATATGGCTTCAACCAACGGCGCCGGTGCGAACGGCCAGGCCTACGATATAGTTGACCACACCTATGACGTTGTCGTCGTCGGCGCCGGTGGCGCCGGGTTGCGTGCGACGCTCGGTGCCGCACAGGCCGGCCTCAAGACGGCCTGTGTCACGAAGGTGTTTCCAACCCGCTCGCATACCGTTGCCGCGCAAGGCGGTGTCGCAGCATCGCTTGGTAACATGGGGCCGGACGACTGGCGCTGGCACATGTATGACACCGTCAAGGGTGCCGACTGGCTCGGTGACCAGGATTCGATCGAGTATCTGTGCCGTAACGCACCCGAAGCGGTCTACGAGCTGGAGCACTTCGGCGTGCCGTTCTCGCGCACCGAAGATGGCCAGATCTACCAGCGTCCGTTCGGCGGCATGACGACCGAGTTCGGCGAGGGCCCGCCGGCCCAACGCACCTGTGCGGCGGCGGACCGTACCGGCCATGCCATGCTCCACACGCTCTACGGCCAGTCGCTGCGCCATTCGGCCGAGTTTTTCATCGAGTACTTCGCCATCGACCTGATGATGGACGACGATGGTGCCTGCCGCGGCATCGTCGCGCTGTGCCTCAACGATGGCACCGTGCACCGCTTCCGGGCGCAAAAGACGATCCTGGCAACGGGCGGCTACGGCCGTGCCTACTTTTCGTGTACGTCTGCGCACACCTGCACCGGCGACGGCAATGCCATGGTGCTGCGCGCCGGCCTGCCGCTGCAGGATATGGAGTTCGTGCAGTTCCACCCGACCGGCATCTACGGTGCCGGCGTGCTGATCACGGAAGGGTCGCGTGGCGAGGGCGGCTATCTGACGAACAGCGAGAACGAACGCTTCATGGAGCGCTATGCGCCGTCGGCCAAGGATCTGGCGTCGCGCGATGTCGTCTCGCGTTCGATGACGATTGAAATTCGCGAGGGTCGCGGTGTCGGCAAGGATGGGGACCATATCCACCTGCATCTCGACCACCTCGATCCGAAGGTCCTGGCCGAGCGTCTGCCGGGCATTACCGAGAGCGCACGGATCTTTTCCGGCGTCGATGTCACGCGCGAGCCGATTCCGGTACTGCCGACGGTCCACTACAACATGGGCGGCATCCCGACCAACTATCACGGCGAAGTGCTGACGAAAAAGGGCGGCGATCCCGATCATGTCGTACCGGGCCTGATGGCGATCGGCGAAGCCGCATGTGTGTCGGTGCACGGTGCCAATCGCCTTGGTTCCAATTCGCTGATCGATCTCGTCGTGTTCGGCCGCGCTGCCGGCCTGCGCTGCGGAGAGACGACGGAAGCCGGCGCCATTCAGCCGGAGCTGTCGGCCAACGCATCGGATATGGCCCTGTCGCGCCTCGATAAGACGCGGCATGCCTCGGGTGACACGACAACCGCTGAGCTTCGCCTCGGAATGCAGAAGATTATGCAGAACAATTGTGCGGTGTTCCGCGACGGCCCGGTGCTCGAGGAAGGCGTCCGCGAGATCGACAAGGTGTGGAAGGGCAGCAGTGACATCGCGATTAGCGATCGCTCGCTGATCTGGAACACGGACCTCGTCGAGGCGCTCGAATACGACAACCTGATCAGCCAGGCTGCGGTCACCGTCTACAGCGCCGAAAACCGCAAGGAGAGCCGCGGCGCCCACGCGCGTGAAGATTTCACCGAGCGCGATGATGACAACTGGATGAAGCACACGCTGTCGTGGGCCGATGATGCGGCTCAGACCGTGACCATCGACTATCGCCCGGTACATACCTACACGATGACCAACGCGATGTCGTATATCGAGCCCAAGGCACGCGTCTATTGATCAGGCTTGTGGGTGCGCGTCGTGCAGGTGGTTTCTGAGGCTGGTTGCGTCGACCTGGCGCGAACGAGGTTTGTGGGAGAACCGGGTTTGGCGAAGGGCACGCAGAACCATGCGTCGGATGACGCGTTTACCGACACCCGCATCGCGCCGGATCCGTTCGCCGTGGTGCTGCCGGCGCTATCGGCGCTCGGTGCGATCGCCTCGATCGCGACGGTCAACTGGATGGCCGAGGAGCGTTCGCCCGAACGTGCCCGCGCCAAACGCAAGGCAGGCGTCGCGCTGAAGGACCTCGAGAGTTGCTGTATCGGGTTGCAGGAGATCTTTCGGCGGCTCCACAAGAGCCCGAGGCTGTTCGGCGGCGAGGGCTCATCGTCGCCGGGGGCGCCATTGAAATTCGGTGTGCATGGCCCGCGGATCGGGCCTGCCGATGCCAAGCTCTTCAAGCAATCGATCAACGACGTCGCCTCGATGCTGGTTCTGGCGGCGCAAAACGCGTTCGACGTGATGTCAGCGATCGAGGATGGCGCGGTCAGCCCGCCCGATGAGATTTTCTATGGGTTCGGTGAGGCGCAGGAGCAGCTCAACAAGCTGCTGACCGAGCGCGCGACCCTGAAGGACACCGTCGACGGCGGCACGCGCATCGCGCTCGACCTGACCCGCCTCGTGCAGGAACTGAAGAAGTACAAGACCGAATAGCGTTTTTTGAGAGATTGAAGACACGTTGGCTGCGGTTGTGATCGCAGCGCCGGACAGAACGAAGAATGTAAGAAGGGCCTTTTCGATGGTGCAGCTCACTCTGCCGAAGAACTCGACGATCCAGCAGGGCAAGTCCTGGAACAAGCCAGGCAGCAAAGGCAAATGGAAAGAGTTCCGCATCTATCGCTGGTCGCCCGA
>JBPCVZ010000482.1:0-17428 GCA_051010015.1 Hyphomicrobiaceae bacterium | reverse complement strand
GCCGAGACGCGCCGCGCCGCTTCGACGATAGGGCAGTCGCCCGCCGGCGGCCTGTCACTTCGTTGCGTCTTGTCCATGACAGTCCTTCGGTTCCCCTACCAACTTCACATTGGACCTTCGCGCATTTTTTGGAGAGCCATCTGCTCTTCCCGCTCGCTGGTTCGATAAGCCGTCTCGAACGCCGTGGGCAGATAGAGCCAGGGCTTGAGTGCCGCCTGCGCGGATTGTAGAATCGTTCGATGTATTGCCCAATAGCCTTTTGCGAAACCAAAAACTGGCGACAGCCGGTTTGAATCACAGGTGAGCATTATAGGCGCGGCAACATCGCGACCGCTTCAAATTTGACAGCGGACGGTCCCTCACCAAACCAGTCAGGACAGCAACGGGCCAACTGCGAAATACTTGAAGCCGTTGCCGGTCTCTGTACAGTATCGGGCGGGGAGGGTCTGCTCGAGACCACGACGTGCACAGGAAGTTCGCCGATGAAGATCGAAGCCGTCCGCGCCATCCCGATGTCCGACCCGATCCCGCCAGAGAAACGGCATCGCACCGATATCGGCACCAAGGTGAAGACCGACGCGGTGCTGCTCTTGGTCGAGGCGAATAACGGGCTGACCGGCATGGGCGCGGCGCTCGGAAACCCGGCGGTGGTGCAGGCGATCGTGGAGCACGACCTCGGCCCGGAGCTCGTCGGCGAGAACCCGGTCTATACTGAGCGGCTTTACGAAAAGATGTATACGGGGTCGCGACTTACGCCCTCGCTCGACACCGGCGTCACGCAGCCGGTGGACAGCCGCCGGCGGGGCGTCACCATGGAGGCGATCGCCGGGCTCGACATCGCGCTCTGGGATTTGAAGGCGCAAGCCTGGGGGGTGCCGGTCTATCAGGCGCTTGGTGCGGCACGGGACAGCATTCGCGCCTATGCCAGCGGCGGCTGGGCGCCCGGCGAGGAAGCCGAAGCCGAACTCGGCAGCTATGCGGCCAAGGGTTTTACGGCGGTGAAGATGCGCGTTGTCGGGCGCGATGGGTTTTCTGTCGAGAATACCGTGCGCCGCGTTGCAGCGGCCCGGCGCGGCATCGGACCGGACGTCGAACTGATGATCGACGCCCATGGATGCCTTGACGTCTCCACTGCGATTCAAGTCGCTCGCGCAGTCGAGCAATACAAGATCGCCTGGTTCGAGGAGCCGGTCTCGCCCGATGATCACGCCGGCCTGCGCCGGGTGCGCGACAACATTCCCATGCCGCTTGCCACCGGCGAGCGCGAGTTCACGCGGTTCGACTTTCAGAGCCTGCTGGACCACCAGGCCATGGACATTGCGCAGCCTGACATCGCGCGTGCCGGCGGCTTTACGGAGATCCGGCGCATCGCCGCGATGGCGTCAGCCCGTGGCATCCGCGTGGCGCCGCATGCCTGGGGTAACGCCGTTCTGTTCGCGGCCAGCATCCACCTCGCCATGGCGACGCCCAACTGCCACATCCTGGAAGTCAGTCAGGCCTACATGCCAATGCTCTATGAATTGTTCCAGGAGGATTACGATATCCGCGACGGCATCGTGCATGCACCAAGCCGCCCGGGGCTCGGCTTCAGCTTGCGCGAGGACGCGTTGGATCGCTTCAAGTTCCTGCCCGGGCCGGAGTTTGAATGGTGAGGGCAAGGGACTGGCTGAACGTTATGTTGCCAGGTCCGCAGGGGGTTCAAGGTCGGCCCTGCACGCGTGCAGCAAGGTAGGTCTGCTCTACCTCTCCTGAGCTGACATCATCCAGCGCTGGGGCGAAGTCAGATTTGGGCTAACAGGCGACATAGGGCATGCGCCAGATCTGAAGCAGGCAACATCTACTGCGACCGAGCGCAGCCGTTCGTTGGGTCAAGAAATTGTGCCGGTCTGGCTGTCATTGGTTAAGTCGCTGACGAACCTCTTTGACGCGCCTGGCAATTTGGCCGAGGTGCCGGCTGTCGGTGCCGCAGCATCCGCCCCACACTGAGATATGCGGAAAGCGAATTGCAAGCTCCGCCATCTGCACGCCGAGCTGGTTTGGATCGCCGTCTTCAAGATGCCCGAGCTTGCACAACGAGAGCTTCTCCATTGCGACAGCATTTGGCATGAACCCGCCGAGGCGACGCGTCCAACCTTGCTCTTCGAAAGCTGGTGCAAATTCGGTGGGGTGACAGCAGTTGATCATATAATAGGCAGGAGCGGAGTTTGTCGCAGCATCGACTTGCTCGATCGCCTCACGCATCGTTTCGCCGCTCTCCAGCCGTCCCGCGTTCTTCGCCAAAAACGATATGACGACCGGCATGTCATAGGATTTTGCGGCCCGGGCGACACCAATGGCTTCAGGGACGCTCGAAAAGGTTATGGCACTAATGAGGTCGGCACCGGCGAGTTTCAGTGTTTCAATCTGCTCGGCATGGTATTCTTCAGCTTCGGACGCATTGGGCGTTCGTCCGATGCGGTAGGCATCGCCGCGTGGTCCGATGACGCCACCTACAGGCATCGGATTATCGTTGGTTTCATATTCGTCTGCGAGTTCGCGATAGAGTTCGATGCCTCTGATATTGATCTCTTTCAGACTTTCTTGGGAGTAGCCGATCAGTTCGCCCCAGTCCCGGCTCGCCCGATAGTGCAGTCCTTCGATCAAAACGCCAAATCCGTAAGGCAAAACAGCCTCGATCACCTTGCGATGATAGTCGGTCAGAGCTTCGACGGCTTTCGGATTGTTCAACAGATCAAAAAAGCAAAAGTGCTGCAGTTCGAATCCATCAACGAATTGCAACCACGTCTCCATGCCACCTGTCGTGGTCACATCGTATCCGTTGAGCTGAGGTAGGCCGGTTCTGTAATTCGCGTTCATTGTCGTCTCCATGCTCCTGAGTTGACGGTCGGCTGACAGTGACTGTCGGTTGATCAGACTTTGGAGATCGACGCGCTTGCATGCTTGTAGAGAACCTGCAGAATATCTGCAGATTTCCCCCATTTCTCTTAGAACTCCGTGATGATTTACGTTTTCGGTACGTTTGAGTTGGACACAGCGAGATTCGAGTTGCGCGACGGCGGAACTCGTTTGGGCGTGGAGCCTCAAGTATTCTCAATCATCCAGTTACTGGTGGAAAATCGTCATCGGATGGTATCCAAATCCGAAATGATGGATGTCGTTTGGGATGGAAGAATCGTCTCAGAATCCGCCGTGAGCAGTCGGATACGCTCGGCCAGAAAAGTCCTGGGCGACAGCGGCAAGTCGCAGCGCCTTATACGAACGGTGCATGGTCAAGGCCTGCGCTTTGTCGCCGAGGTCCAGGTGATCGACCGCGAGGCGGCAAGACCGGACAATGAAGGCCGGTCTTTCGATCAAGTTGTTCCGGGGGATGCCCGTGCGATCGGTGTTCTGCCGTTCATCAACATGTCAGATGATCCAGAGCAAGACTATTTTGCTCACGGTATTACCGAAGACATCACCACGGCGCTTTCCAACGTCAAAACCTTTGCTGTGCTCGCGCGCAATTCGACATCCAGCTACAAGGACGAGTCCGTCGACATCCGCCGAATAGGGCTGGACCTCAACATCAATTACGTCATCGAGGGCAGCGTTCGACGTTCAGGCAATCGGGTCCGAGTGACGGCGCAACTCATCAATGCGTCAACCGGCGATCAGCTATGGGCTGAGCGATACGACGGAACGCTCGATGATATCTTCGATCTCCAGGATCGCATTACATCGAAGATTGTTGGTACCATTGAACCAGAACTCGTGCGTGCCGAGGGCTTGCGCTTGCAAGGCAAGCCTCCAGACAACATGGATGCCTATGACTATCTGTTACGGGGGCTGGCATGCATGCATAAGCTTACTCGTGAGGAGACAGCAAAGGGACGTGCGCATTTCGAGAAGGCCATAGAGCTGGATCCCAACTACGGCCGCGCCTATGCCTTCGCAACATGGGTTTACAGACGAGGGGTTCAAGAACGCGGGCTCGCGTCGCTGTCCGAAGATGATCGGCGAAACGCCGTCGTCCTCGCCCGCAATGCGTTACGTTGCGACCGAAACGATCCTTCGGTACTCGTCTATGCCTCCATCACCTTTAGTGAAATAGAACGAAATCTTGAGGAAGCATCAGCGCTGCTCGATCGAGCACTTACGATGCATCCAAACTCACATCGTTTCTGGAATGCGAAAGCCAGGCTCCTAGCCCAAACAGGCGACACAGAACAAGCAATTGAAGCAGGCGAACGCGCCATATCCGTCAGTCCCAACGATCCCGGAATATGGGTCACGTATTGGAGTATCGCCGAAGCACACTTGCAAGAACTCCGCTACGAACAGGCGGTGGAATTTGCGAAGCGAGCGATCCGCCATAACGAAAACGTCGGGCCCGCCTATTACATTCTTGCGGCTGCCTCCGCGCATCTTGGCAGGGAGACTGATGCTCAAGAGGCGCTTGCTGCCGCATTGAAGATCAATCCCGGCATGACAATGCAAGCATTCCCGGAAAGCTATCATGTGGCGCTATACAAGAACCTCGGTGCGTATCTGGAAGGGTTGCGCAAAGCCGGATTGCCGGGATAGTCGAGCAGGTCCACTGAACGACCCATACCCGTTGTTCTGCGACTTCAGGCACGACAGTACGCGCTAGAGTAATCTTGCGGCGGTGTCGTTACAGATAGGTAGATCAAGTCGGTACGACCCGTGTTCTTGAGACCATGAATGGCTCCCGGCGGAGTCCGAATGACATCACCTTCGGACAACGGTTCCGATCCACAATCAGCAACCAGGAGTTCCCCACTACCCCGCTCGACGAGCCATATTTGCTCAGCTCCGTCGTGTGCATGTCTGTCTTGAGTTGCCCCCGGTTTGATCGTTACGCGCGTGATTGTGACTTGCGCCTTTGGTGAATTCTTGTGCCAAAGAATCTGGGTAGATGTAACGCCCGGTTTCTTCAAAACACTAAAATCCTCGCCGGTTAGTCGCTGAATGGCCATTGAATCCTCCAGTATCCATAGAGCTAGATTGCAATTGTTCAATTAATGGTCGCCGGGCAACGACACCGCGGAAACTTGCCGCATGGACCCGATGCCCGTCCATGTCTGGACGCGTAAGCCGCGTGAGCGACCAGTTGGCCAAGAGGAAGTTTCCACGCTGGCCCGCACAGATCATCAGCTTGAGCATCACTTTCTGCTTCGGGTTGGTGTCATAAGAACAATCGTGCGTGCGCCACCGCGGGCAGAGTGGGCCATCTGGACCAACCCACGAGCTATTTGTCGTACACCTTCGCGGACAACACGGGCGCGAGACTTTCGCCCGGCAGCACACGCTGCCTCGACGTCCAACGAACCATCATCGTTCAAAAATTTTGAGTCGATCTCGTACATTTGGCTGCTTCCACTTCGACTGCTGTTGATGGAAAGACTGTAAGAGTTCAGCTCGGCGGATGCTTGAAGATGATTTGCAGATTTCGTCCAGATCGCATCCAAATGTGCTGCTCTGAGCCCTTCGGCGCCCTCGTTCCTTTGAGAGTCCTGGGTGAGCTTCGACGCTCCTGTCCCGGTCGTCGTGTACGACAAGGCGTGCTGGTGGCGCGAAGCCGCTCTCAACGCGTTGCGACGAAGCAGGGTCGCATACCGTGTCACCTACACCAGTGAGAGCGCTTCGGGTGTGGAGGCCGTCGTTGAGGCCGGCCTGGCCGTCGGGCGCGTATCTCAAGATCAGCTGCGCACCGAGTTCGCCGCGTTCGAGCGGTTTCCTGCCGGGCCGCGGTCCTACCTCGTACGCGCGCAACGGCGCGATGTTGACGAAGCCCTGGCAAAGCCCATGCGGGATGCAATAGCAGAGGCATTTCGTAGTTCGTGATGTCGGTTCAGGGTCACACTGCGACTTCCACGGTCGATCTAATCCGTCAGCACTACCCTCATAGGCTGACGACACCGGTTCGGCAGAATTGGGACAAAGTCAGTCGTGGCTTGTGTGCGCCAACTTGACCAGTGCGACCCTCGACGCTGTTCGCCGCGGTCCAGGACATCGGGCGCCTGTTGAGGCACGTTGGTCCGAGCGTATCGAGGGTCTCCGACCTAGTGAGTGCTTACCTACAGTGACACAGGCCTCGCGCACTTCTTGATCTGAAACTCTAGCCAGCCGCGTGTGCAAGCACCCGACTCTTGCAGCATTGATCAATCGCCCTGCAGGACTAGAGCATTGAACGTACGCAGCTGGATGGGCGGAGAATCCACGAATTCGGTGACGGTCTATTCGGCTGCCCCGCGCCTGGCAGAACCAGCGAGTTGATGCGCGACGAGCGTGCCATAAAGGCCGCCCTTGCCAAGCAACTCTTGATGCGTCCCCATCTCGGCAACGCGGCCTTGGTCCAGGGCGACGATCATGTCGGCATCTCGGATCGTCGAGAGGCGGTGCGCGATGATGAGTGTCGTGCGGTCTGCCATCAGGTCGTCGAGTGCCGTGCGCACAGCACGCTCGTTGACGGCATCGAGATGCGACGTCGCTTCATCGAGAATGACAACCGGAGCATCCTTCAAAAAAGCTCGCGCAATCCCGACACGTTGGCGCTGGCCGCCGGAAAGACGCATGCCACGCTCGCCGACAATGGTGTCGAGACCGTCCGGCAAGCTCGAGACGAAATCGTCGAGCGCGGCGCGCCGCAGCGCGTGCATCAAGCGCGTTTCGTCCGCTGCGGGATCCGCCAACAGGACGTTGGCACGTAGCGACGCATTGAACAGGTATGTATCCTGCGCGACCAAGGCGATGCGCTGGCGCAAGTCATCGAGCTTGAATTCGCGCAGATCATGGCCGCCGAGCAGGATCGAGCCATGCGATGGATCCCAAAAGCGAAGGAGCAGGTGAGCAATGGTGGTCTTGCCGGCACCAGAGGGCCCGACCAGCGCGACGGTCTGGCCGGCCGGCACTTCGAATGATGCGCCGTCAAGTGCCGGCTTGTTGCCGGCTTCGTATTGGAAGGTGACTTGCTTGAGCGCGATCGCGAGGCCTGGCGTCGTGGTGTCGGTGCGCGCGACGCCTGGTCCGTCGGTGACCGGGACGGGTTCCTTGTCGACCGCATAGAGGCGACGCGTGGCCCCCAGCGTATCGGCGAGCTGACGGCTGATATTGGCGATCTCGGAGATCGGCAGAAACGCTGCCATGGCAAGCAGCGTCAGCATCGGCAGGACACCGCTGTCGAGTTGCCCGGACGTAATGAGAGCAGTGCCTGCAAGAATGACGGCCAAGCCACCGAGGCCCGTGGCAACCTCGAGCAATACGGTTTGAAAGGTGAGGTCGCGGAAGAACGGCAGGCGCACGGTATGATGTTCGGAGGTGCGGGCAACGAGCTCCCTGCGGCGCTCGCCGACGCGCTGAAAGGCGATGATTTCGCCAAGCCCCTGGATCGTATCGACGGCGTGGGCATTGAGTTCCGCGAGCGCTTCGCGGGCGCGCGATCCCAATTCGTCGACCCGGCGTCGCATCAAGAAGGGGCTCAGCCCGACCAGCAGGAGGAAGGGCACGAGGACCAAACCCAGCGGCCAACCAAAGAGGAAGAGGACCGTCAGCACGCAGGCCGGCACCAGGACGGCGACAAAGGCCGGCGCAACGGTGTGCGCAAAGAAATACTCGACGAGTTCCACGTCGTGCGTGGCCATGGCGACCAGATCGCCCGTCCGCCGTCTTACCATGTACGCCGGCGCGAGTTGGTCCAGCTTGCGAAAGAGCGCAATGCGCATTTCGGCGAGGAGGCGAAAGGCCATGTCGTGCGCCAGCCACGATTCCAGCCAGTGAAAAATCCCGGCGACCGGCGCCAGAATGGCGAGCGTGACGAGCAGAACCTCGAACGGTTCGCCTGCCTTGACCGCCTTCACCGCCAGTGCGCCAACGACGCCAATCCCGATGAAGGCAAGGACACGGGTGACGCCGAAGAAGAACGTGAGCGCGAGTTTGCCCTTGTAGGGTATGATGTGCTTCATCAATTCGCGGGCCGCTGCTATCCAGCCGAGGCCGTCGGCTTTGACAATCGCATCGGTTGGCGCGAACTGAGCCGTTTCGCTGTAGGCGGGCATGACGTCATCGCCAGACCTTGCGGATGGGTCGGGCATCAGGCCTGGGTTGCCGACGTTGGCTGATTCGGTGGCCTGTTCAGCCATCAGCCGAAAGTAAACGCCTTGGCGGGCCATGAGTTCCGCATGCCGGCCGGTCTCGGCGATCGACCCTTGATCCAGCACGAGGATGCGGTCGGCATCCATGATGCTGCTCAGGCGATGGGCGAAGATCAAAGTCGTTCGGCCCGCCATGAGGACGTCAAGGGCGTCCTGGATGACCGCTTCGTTTTCCGCGTCGACCGCTGACAGCGCCTCGTCAAGGATCAGGATCGGAGCATCTTTCAAAATCGCACGCGCGATCGCGATCCGCTGGCGCTGCCCGCCGGAGAGGCGAATGCCGCGTTCGCCAATGACCGTGTCGTAGCCCTGGGGCAGCCCGGCGATGAAGGCGTGGGCGTTGGCGGCACGGCATGCTTCCTCGATCTGCGCCTGGGTTGCATCCGGTTTGCCAACGCGCAGGTTGTCGATGACGGTGCCATGAAACAGGTAGGTGTCTTGATTGACGACGGCGATTTGACTGCGGATTGTTGTCAAGTCGAGATCACGCAGGTCGTGGCCACCGATCTTCACGGACCCGCCCGTGGGGTCGTAAAAGCGCAATAAGAGGCGCACGATCGAGGACTTGCCGGCGCCGCTGGAACCGACGATTCCGATGCGCTCGCCGGTATTGACATCGAAACTGAGCCTGTTGTGCGCGACGTGCTGATTGCCCGGATAGGCAAAGGTGACACCCTCGAACGAAATCGTCGGTTCGAGATGGCTGGGGGTCACCGCGTCGGGGCTCTCGACGACGATCGGCTTGGCGTCCAGGAGGTGGAAAATGGTCTGGGCCGAGGCTTGAGCGACCATGCCGTTGTGCATCAGCCCACGCAGGTCGCGAAGCGGACGGAACACCTCGACACCCATCATGAGAATAATGATCAGCGCGCCGAGTTCCATCTGGCCGTCGGCGACACGGTAAGCGCCGAGTGCCAGTGTCGCCGCCGCGCCGACGGCAATGCCGGTGTCGGTGATCCCGCGTGCGAGTGAGTTCGTTGCCAGGACCCACATGGTGGACTGGAACAAATCGTCGGCCTTGTGCTTCAAGGTTCGCGCACGGGCGCCGCTCTGGCCGAAAGCTTTCAAGGTGGAAAGCCCCTGGACGGAATCGAGAAACTCGGCCGCAAACGCCTTGTAGGCCCGGGAGCGCCCGAGGCTGTTGGCGGCGTCCAGGCGGTGAAACAGCTGCGGAGCGACCAGGGTGATCAGCGCCGCAACGAGCATCACGAAGGCGACGGGGCCGTCGAAGAAGACGACAAAGCCGAAAATCAGAAAAGGCGTCAGCGCTGAGACGATGAGCTGCGGCAGATACTGTCCGAAATAGATTTCGAGCTGTTCCACACCATCGATCATGGCCATGGTCGCGTCGGCTGTTCGCTCGAGGCCGAAGTGCGCCGGGCCGAGATCCGCGACCTTGTCAAAGATCACCGTGCGCAGGTGAAGCTGAACCCTCGCTGCGGTCTCATGGGCGATCATGGTGCGCAGGTATTCGAGCCAGCCACGCACCATGATGACCAGGGCAACACCCGCCGCCGGCCAGATCAACGTACTGAGCGGCGCCCCCTGGAATACGCGGGCGATCATCCATCCGAGCAGGGCGAGCCGCGCAATGCCAAAGGCTGTCGCCAAGACGCCAATAGCCACGCCGAGGAAGATGCGCCAGCGAAGTCCGCGCGTGTATTGCCAAAGTCGCTGATCGAAGTACATGCTTTGTTTACGCCCTCAAAGGTCGGCGCCCGAGATTACGCGCAAACACCGGATGTTGCGAACAGCCGGAGCTTGCTGACTGCGCGATTGGCCGTCGCTGTGGCAAACCATCCAGCTGTCAAGTGTCAGTGCCGCAGGTTGCGAAGACCTACTTTGCCGCAATGCGCCCGTCAATGTACGGCACGTAGTCTTTGTTCAGTTGGCTGACGTAATCGGCTACGACCTGCTCGAGACCGGGGCCATGGTCGTAACTGTTCATGGCATTGGTGGCGAAAACCTTGTAGCCGTCACCGCCATTTCGCAGGTAGTTGTTCGACACCACACCATAGACTCTGTCAGGATCAATGGGTGAAAGTTCACCTGCTTCGTTAGTGACCATCACCGCCGAAACACGTTGGCCCGGAGCCGCATTGCGGTCGAAGACAAAACGAAGGCCAGCAACCTGGGGAAAGCGCCCGGCTCCCTCGTCGATTTTGCTAACGCCGTTTTCGAGTGCCGCAATGATGTCGGCCCCCTTGAGCTGAAACGTTGCCAAAGTGTTTTGAAAGGGCAGGACCGTGATCACTTCACCCATTGTGATTTCTCCAGCGTCGATCGAAGCGCGCAGGCCGCCGCCGTTCTGAATCGCGATCGTGATCCCCTGCTTCTTGACCCTTGCGAGGATCGCATCGGCCACGAGGTTGCCCATCGCGCATTCGCGCGCGCGACAGGATTGACGCGAACCGTCGATGCCCCGGCTTGCCGACCCCACGACCTTGGTTTTGAGTTTCTGGATCGGTGCCGCTTTTTGCTTGATGAAGGTGAGAACTTCGGGGTCTTCGCGGACGATCGCATCGAGCTGCCAGAGCTTGCCGGTTGCTGCGGTGACGTTTCCTTTGTCGTCGAATTTGACCGCCAACTCGCCGAGATACTTCGAGTAGGCATAGGCCTGCACGATATAGACCGGCTTGCCGTTCGGTGCCTTGACCACCGTTGGGTAGTTCTTGAGCAGTGTATGACTGTGACCACCGACAATCACATCGATACCGTCCACGGCGCTCGCGATTTCCTTGTCGCGACTGATCCCAACGTGCGAGAGCACGATGATTTTGTTGATGCCACCGGCTTCCAGCTGCCCGATCAGCTTCTTCAATATGAGCTCGGATCGGATGAAGGGGACGTTGGGCCCGGGCGTTGATGTTTCGCTGGTGTCTTCGGCCAGGATCCCGATGATGGCGACCTTTTGGCCGGCAAACTCCTTGATGATGTGGCTCTTGATCTTGCCGGCGAGCAGCGGTTCCTTGGCCAGGTTCGTGTTGGCGAACAGCAGCGGAAATTTGGCCTTGCCTGCGAATTCGGCGAGCTTTTCCGGTCCGTCATCGAACTCGTGATTGCCGACGGCCATGGCGTCAAAGCCGATCCGGTTCATCAGATCAACGGCCACGGCGCCCTTGTAAGTTGAATAGAAGAGCGAACCCTGGAACTGGTCGCCGGCATCCAACGTCAACACATGCCGGCCTGCCTTCCGCAAGGCCTGCCGTCGGGTCTCGATTGCTGTCTTGAGACGGGCCATGCCGCCAAAGCACATGCCGGCGGCATTATCCTCCGGGCGACACGTCGAATTGAAGCGATTGATAGGCTCAATCCGTGAGTGGACATCATTGATGTGCAGGATGCTTACCTCGAAGTTCGCAATGGCTGACGCAGAGGCGACCGTCATTGTCCAAAGGCAAACCGTCAGGGCGGCAAACAGGCGTTCCATCGTCATCACCAGAGTTGCGAGGCAGGTAAAATGGGTTCAATGCAGACCCCATCATATTTGTATGTCACGCCTGTGCCCATTGTCATGCCTGATGCGAAGCGCGCGGCGGTCCGTTGTCACACGGTGCCGCGTCAGTCGAGGCCCGGGAGTTTTCTGCGGAAGGCAAAACGAACGATGTGGGCATCTACAACGTATCGCGTCTGGAGCTTGCTTGCACATCATCGCAATCAACTCGAAACGCAGTACATTGCCTTCCGCCGTGATGCGAAAATGTCCGTCGAATGATGGGAAGGCGCGGAAATGTGCGGCGTGCCGGTCGGCCGCTGCGCCATGGCGGGTGAGAATTCTGGAGGTTGAGATGAAATCTCCTCATGTATGGCTGGTGACGAAAGGCGCGTTCAAGATTAAGTAGGTTGGCATCGACGTCATTTCGAACAAGACTAGAACCACTGTGGGATACATCGAAGGGTTTCGGTCATGCGATTAGTCCGCTTTCTTGCGCTGCTGGCGTTTTCCGTTTTGACGGTCATGTCCGACGCTGCCCGCGCGGATGACACAATGGCGCGCAAGGTCATTGCGACTTATGCGGACATTGCCGAGGCGGCCTACACGGATTCCCTGGTCACGGCGAAGGCCCTGCAGCAGGCCGTCAAGGAACTGATCGCGAAACCCTCCAAGTCGACGCTTGCGGCGGCCCGCGCAACGTGGATTGCAGCGCGCGTACCTTACCAGCAAACGGAAGTGTATCGCTTCGGCAACCGGATCGTTGATGACTGGGAGGGCAAGGTCAACGCGTGGCCGTTGGACGAGGGACTGATCGATTACGTCAAAGGTGAGTACGGCAGCGAATCCGAGGAAAACAATCTCTATGTGGCCAACGTCATTGCCAACAAGATGCTGAAGGTAGGCGGGCGCACAGTTGATGCCAGCCGCATTACCAAGAAATTCCTCGCCGAGACGCTGCATGAAGCCGACGGCATCGAGGCCAACGTTGCAACCGGCTACCATGCCATCGAGTTTCTGCTCTGGGGCCAGGACTTGAACGGCACGGGGCCCGGCGCAGGCAATCGGCCTGCGACCGATTACGACGCGAAGAACTGCACGGGCGGGAACTGTGCGCGCCGCGCGGAATACCTCGGCGCGGTGACCGACTTGTTGGTCGACGATCTGACCTGGATGGCGGCGCAGTGGGCCAGGGACGGTGCTGCGCGGCAAGGACTGCTCAAGGGCCCCGTCGGCCAGGGCCTCATTGCGATCGTCACGGGCATGGGGTCGCTGTCGTACGGCGAGCTTGCCGGCGAACGCATGAAGCTCGGTCTGTTGCTCCACGATCCGGAAGAGGAACACGACTGCTTCGCGGACAACACACATGCGTCGCACTACTACGACATGCTCGGCATTCGCAACGTCTACCTCGGGTCCTACAAGCGTATCGACGGCAACGTGGTGTCGGGCCCCAGTCTGTCTGATCTCGTCAAGGCCAAGTCGGCCGAAACCGATGCTCGGTTGCGCAAAGCGTTGGATGCCTCCCTTGCCAAGTTCGACGCGATTGTCAAACGCGCGGAGGCTGGCGAGGCCTACGATCAGATGATCGCCGAAGGCAATGCGTCCGGCAATGCCCTCGTCGAGGCGGCAATCGGCGGGCTTGTGGCGCAGACCAAAGAACTCGAACGGGCAATTGCCGCGCTGGAGCTCAAGTCGGTTAAATTCGAAGGGTCCGACAGCCTCGACGATACATCAAAGGTTGCACAGTAGCCGGGAGCATTGGCGGAACTGGCGGTTTATCTCTTATCCGGCGATCTGCCGCCGACACATGATCTCCGATAAGTGAGTCGTGCGCGATCCGGATCTATGTCTTCAGGTTCCGCCCTCTGCAGTATTTCGTAGAGGATCCAGAGCGCTGCGATTGTTCGCGCGGCGACGATCAGTCTTGTCGGGGGGGTCGAGGTGGCAAGTTCTCGCGCCGTGACAAATAGGTCGGGGGCGCATCGCGTCGTGCCGACAGCCGCCCGAATGAGACGCATCAATACTCTGATCGAGACGAGGCAGCGGCTTCAATTTTCCGGAAATTCGACACGAAGTCAGATGAACGGTCAAGTATTCCTGGCCGATGCGCGACACGGCGGTTGATACGGCGCCGATTGGCTCGTTAATGTAGACAATACAGGTCTAGCCGAATTCGAGGCGGCGCTAAACCAATGACCGGTGGAGACTGCGTGACAACGATGATGAATGCCTTCCCTCCCAACAGTGACCGCCAAGTGACACTCGCCAATTGGCGAACGAGCCCGTTCAACGAATGGGGTTTCCAGCACGTCCGCGAGATTGTGCCAACTGCAGACATCTCAAACAATCCAGATGATCTTTGGCGGCTTCCACCAGTAGACTCGGATTTTTCGAACCTTTCGATTGAGGTTGGGAAAGGCGATCGCATTGCGCTTGACGCATTCCTAGCCAGCACCCAAACGGATGCCTTCGTTGTTGTGCACCGGGGACGTGTCTTACATGAATTCTATGGCAACGGCATGGGACCGGCCACGCCGCACATCCTAATGTCGGTATCGAAGTCCATGTTAGGCTTGTTGGTGGGCGTTCTAGCGGCGAATGGCATACTCGACGTCGATGCCCCTGCGCAGAAATACGTTCCTGAGTTGGGCGGTAGCGCATTCCAGGACGCAACGCTGCGTCAGCTGCTCGATATGCGCTCGGCACTGGTGTTCGATGAGGACTATCTCGCCGCATCCGGTCCGATGATCGAGTACCGCAAGGCGACCAACTGGAACCCGCTAGTGCCTGGCGAAAGGGCGACCAATCTGAGGGCTTTCCTTCCCACCCTACTCGAGACAAGCGGCCCACATGGAGGCGCGTTCAACTACACCTCTCCTTGCGCTGATTTGCTCGGCTGGATCATCGAGCGTGCCGCAAACCGTCGCTACGCTGATCTATTCTCGGAGTATCTTTGGGCACCGATGGGTGCTGCACATCACTGCTACATCACGGTCGATAGCCTAGGCGCACCGCGCTGTGCCGGTGGCATGTGCATGACGGCTTTGGATCTCGCGCGGGTTGGCCAGTTGATCACCGATGGGGGACGGCGCGGCTCCCGCCAGATCGTGCCGGAAGCATGGATCGACGATATTGCGACGGCCGGAGATCCGCAGGCCTGGCTCGCGGGGTCGTTCGTCTATCTCTGGCCCGACAGACCGATACATTACCGCTCTCAATGGTACGTCGAACGTGGTGAGCATCCGATGCTGTATGGTTTCGGCATTCACGGCCAGCATCTCTTCGTCGACCGATACCGCCAAATCGTGGTGGTGAAATTCTCTTCCCAGGCAGCGCCGCTGGACAATGACGCGATCCAACTGACTTCGCGATATGTTGACGCAATTCGAGACGCGTTGGACGAGAGTTGACGAAGATAGAATGACGAGCAGGGAGCACAGCACGTCCGTTTCACTTCGAGCGAGCCAACGTGCTGTGTTCACACCGAGATCTTCGGCTCTGGGTCTTGTCACGACGATGCCTGCAACGATCGCGAGAGATTGTGGGGTCGGACATCTCGTGCTGCCGCACGGTCGCCCAAAGTGAGAAGAACTCGTCGGGCAAATGGAGAAGGAAATCCGGAGAATCTATGCTGGTCGCCTAACCGTTGGATCTGATTTGCCGTCGATTGAGCCGTGAATGCCCTCAAACCAAGCTTCGTATCCGAGTTTGAATTCATTCTCGAGAGACGAGAGTCCGATGAGTTTGCTCATCCACATTGATCACGCGCAAGCCTATCCGTCCCCCCAAAAGGGCGATAGGTTGTCGGGAACGTTGACGACGAACTGGACTTGATGGAACCCCAACCCCGCGAACGCGCCGCTGCTCAACCAGGCGTTGGGGAAGCGGTATCATCAAGTCTCGCAGCGGTCGCAATGATCGGGATCGAGTTCTTGTTTTTCCAGAGGAGGATTTCGCGCCATGCCAGACGCCACGCCGGTTCGCTATATGGAAGCGATCGCGCATCGCTATCAACAACTGGGATATACGCCCTATCGCTGGTTCGAAGCCGATAGCGCTCCTGAAATCACCCCTTTGGCCAAGGAATTGTCGCAGTGCCGCATCGGCGTGCTGGCCACCAGCGGCACCTATGTCGCCGGCCAGGTCGCCTACCACTACAAGGACGACACCTCCCTGCGCGCAATTCCCAAGACCACCAAAGGGGAGGCGCTTCGCTTCTCTCACATCACCGAGAATTACCTCGAAAGCTCACGCAAGGATCCCAACTGCACGTTTCCCATCGACGCGCTGAACGCTGTGGCCTCCGACGGCCAGGTCGGCGCGATCGCTGATGAGGTGTACTCGTGCATGGGCGGGATCTACTCGCAGCGACGGGTGCGCGAGGAATTGATCCCTGCGGTAGAGGAGCGCCTGCGTGCGCAGGACGTCGATGCCGTCCTGCTGGTTCCCATGTGACCGGTCTGCCATCAAACCGTGTGTTTGATCGCCCGTCACCTGGAAGCTGCAGGATTGCCCACCGTGTGCCTCGCAAGTGCGCTCGATATCATCGAGGCCGGACGCGCGCCGCGCACTGTATTTGTCGACTACCCACTGGGTCACACAGCAGGTCGCCCGTTCGATCCCGAAGATCAGAAACGGATCGTGACATCGGCGCTGGATGCGCTGGCGTCGATCACCGCGCCGGGGCAGATCATGGCGCTGCCAGCGCATTGGAGTGACGACAACACCTGGCGTGCCGAAGCCGTGAACCCGGATCAAGGAGACACCCGGCAGCCCCGCGACACCACCCCCCGGTATCAGTATGACGCCGACCGGGTTCTGGCCGAGGCGCGGGCCGGCTCGTGATGCAAGCAATGGAAGCCAGCCTATGCCAAAGGTGATCACTCCCGAGGAGTTTATCGAACTCTTGAACCCGGGCATGAAGGTCTTCATCCAGGGTTGCACCGCAGAGCCACCAACGCTTCTCGACGCCTTGGCAGCTTCCCCGGAAAGCAGCCGTGGCGTTGAGTACATCGGTGTTCCGTTGCCCGGCTACAACCGGTTCGATCCGGCGGCACTGCATCCTGAAGCGCGCATGACGACGTTCTTCATGACGCCCGAACTTCGGCGGTCATCGGCGCCAGACCGCACCCGGTTCATCCCGTTGCACTATTCCGGCATCTATCGCTACCTGAAGAGCATGCCGGACCTCGACATCATGCTGGTGCAGGCGGCTGCCGGCGATCGGGACGGGATGTGTTCGTTTGGCCTCACGTCGGAACATGCACCCGGCGCCTTGGAGAGCGCACGAACGGTCGTCGTGGAAATGAACAGTGCCGTGCCCTTCACCCACTGCGAACCGGCTTTGCCGCTGGAACGCATCGATTACATCGTGGAATCTGATCGTGCGGCGCCAACCTTTCCGTCACCGGAACCGGGAAAGCAGGCCATCGCGATTGGCCGCAATGCAGCCGCACTGGTCCGAGACGGCGACGTGGTGCAGATTGGTATCGGGCGGCTGCAGTCCGCTGTCATGCGCGAACTGCGCTCACACCGGGATTTGGGCTTTCATTCCGGGCTCATCTCCGATGAGACCCTGGACTTGGTGGAATCGGGCGCACTGACCGGCGCAAGAAAGTCCATCGACCCCGGCATCATCGTCACTGGAGCGGTGTTCGGCTCCGAACGGCTCCATGACTTCGCGACGGACCCGAGCGTGCGCCTGCATGGCGTCAGTTACACGCACGAGGTTCCCGTCATCGCCACCATAAGCAACTTCGTCTCGATCAACGCCTGTCTGATGGTCGACCTCTACGGCCAGGTGATGGCCGACAACCTGGGCGGACGCCAGATCAGCGCACCC
>JBPCVZ010000481.1:0-5573 GCA_051010015.1 Hyphomicrobiaceae bacterium | reverse complement strand
GGCAAGGCGTTGTAAACGCAGCACTTCACGGCTTCTTTCTGGTGGCGACCGTTACTAAGTTGCGTATCTGCAACTTTTGCGTGTCTGTTGTCGCTTTGCGTTGTCAGGAAGCCTTGCTAGAGCCCTTCAGACTTAGATGGAGGCAATTCTGTTCGCAAACGGTGAGTTGACCAGCAGGAGAGCGGCGCAGCGCGCAGCGGTGCTGCGGGCAAGCCGTTCGACGCACTGGGCGGCCGCCGTTTGCGAACCCATTCGATGTTCGTGTTCGAAACACCGACACGAAGATGGGCCGGGCGGATTTGCCCCGATCTCGGCGCGTCCCGTCTTGTCCGTAGCGCTGCTACGCACGGCGACGGTCCACTTGATCTCGAACCAAATCCGCTCGGCAGAATGGTTCCAACTTGAGGTTCGGCGCTCTGGCCCCCACTCGCCCCGCAGCCGCTTCAGGAAGTCCCACATTCACCCGGCAATCGATCAATTCGCGATGTAACCGCCATCGACATTGTAGTTGGCGCCGGTGACGTAGCTGGCGCGGTCCGAGCACAACCAGCAGACCATCTCGGCAATTTCCTGGGGCTGTCCCATGCGGCGAAACGGCGTCGTCGACAGGATCTCATCACCACGTAATTCCATCGCCGTCTTGGTCATGTCGGTTTGGATGTAACCGGGGCAAACCGAGTTCACGCGAATGTCCTGCTTGGCGTATTCGATCGCCGCGGTCTTGGTCAATCCGACGACGCCGTGTTTGGCAGCCGTATAGGCCGACGACGTCGGAATGCCGATCAGGCCGGCGATCGATGCGGTGTTGACGATCGCACCGCCGCCGTTCGCTTCCATGTGCTTGATCTCGGCGCGCATCGACAGCCACACGCCCTTGAGGTTAACCGCGATCATGCGATCGAACGACTCCTCGGACCAGTCTGCCGTCTTCTTGCCGGCCGCGTCGACCTGGTAGCCGGCAATGCCGGCGTTGTTGAACGCGCAATCGATGCGATTGAAGGCCTTGATGGTCGCCTGAGCCATCGCGTCGACGTCGGCCGGCACGGTGACATCACCGGTAATCGAGATCGCCTGGCCGCCCGCCTTGTTGATCAGTTCGACCGTCTCGGCGACGTTGTCGGCAGAAAGATCGGAGACCGCAACGCTGGCCCCTTCCTGGGCGAACAGCAGCGCGGCGGCCCGGCCAATGCCGCGTCCGCCACCGGTGATCAGTGCGGCTTTCCCTTCGAGCATGCCAGCCATAACGTGTACCTCCGAATTGAAACGTCGTGAAAAGCTGCGTTCGCAGCCGACCTCGCGAGATCAAACCGGCGGTGGCCGCCACTGTAAAGCCCCTACGTGATCAGTTACCCCGGCACAGCCATCACCGAGCGACTGCGCGGTTGCTGCGCTTGACCCGCCGCAGCGCCAACAGCATGTATGGCGGGTTGATCGGCTCGCACTCCCGGAGGTTTTCGCCCGATGTTTGATTTTGACCGCGTTATCGAACGCCGCGGCACCCACGCATCGAAGTGGGACAACATGACCAAGTACTCGGGCGTCGATGCCAAGGACGGCATTCCGATGTGGGTCGCGGACATGGATTTCCAGGCCCCGCCGGGTGTCACAGAGGCGCTGCGCGACGAAATCGAGCGCGCCACCCATGGCTACTATGCCGACACCGGCACCTGGGCCGAGTCGATGTGCGCCTGGATGACGAAGCGGCACGGCGTGACATTTGATCCTCAATGGGTGACCCCGACGCCCGGAATCGTCTCGGGCCTCGGCCTCATCCTGCAGGCGGTCACCGCGCCGGGCGACGAAGTGGTCGTGTTTCCGCCCGCCTATCATGCCTTTCGCCGCATCATCCTGGCCAACAACCGCGCCATCCTCGATGCCGAACTGGTCGACCAGCAGGGTCGCTACCGGATGGATCTCGACGCATTGAAGGGCATGCTGACGCCGAAAACGAAAATCGTCTTCTTCTGCAGCCCGCACAACCCCGGCGGCGTGGCGTGGTCGCCGGAAGAGATCCGCGAGCTTGCGACATTCTGTATCGAGCATGACCTCATTCTGGTCTCGGATGAAATTCACTGCGACCTTGTCTTCTCTGGCGCCACGCATACGCCGACGATTACCGCCGCACCGGATGTGGCCGACCGGCTGATCACCTGCGTCGCATCGACCAAGACGTTCAACCTGGCCGGCGCGCACGTCGGCGCCTGCGTCACGTCGAATGCGGAGATGAAGGCCAAACTCGACGCGCGGGTCATGGCCAGCGGGCTCAGCTCGTACAATTCGTTCGGCATGATCGCGACAGAAGCGGCATGGCGTACCGGCGAAGCCTGGCTCGACGCGCTTCTGCCGTATCTCGAAGGCAACCGCGATATGCTCGACAAGCGGATCGAGGCGGCTGCGCCGGGCGCGCGCTCGATGCGGCTCGATGCGACCTACCTGGGCTGGGTTAACTTCGCCGGCACGGGGCTTGCTCCGGATGACATTGCCGGTCGGGTCAAACAGCGCGCGCGCATCTTTGCCAGCCCGGGTGAACAATTCGGACCGGGCGGTGCGACATGGCTGCGCTTCAATTTTGCCACGCCTCGACCGACCCTCGAGAGTGCATTATCCCGCCTGGAGGATGCATTTTCGGATTTGAGAGGGTAAAATGTCCGACGCAAGATTCGAGGAGCTCCGTTAACAATGAGCAGAAAAGTTGTCGGTGTTATCGGTAACGCACGCTTGGTCGAGGGCCGGTTCGCGGTCCAGGCCTGCGGCGAGAAGAATCTGAGCGCCATCGCAGACGTCGCCGGCGCCGTGCCCTTGATGTTTGCCGGCAACCCCGCAATCACCGATGTCGGCTCCCTGCTCGACGTGGTGGATGGCATCTTGCTCACCGGGGCGCGTGCCAATGTGCATCCAACGCGCTTCAATACCGAGCCCTGCGAAGCCCACGAGCCATACGACGAAGAACGCGATGCGGTCGCGCTGGCGGTCAGCGAAGCGTGCGTCGCGCGCGGCGTGCCGGTGTTCGGTGTCTGCCGTGGCTTTCAGGAGATGGTGGTCGCCTTCGGCAGCTCGCTCCATCCTGAAATTCGCGAGATTCCCGGGCGCATGAACCATCGCATGCCGCGGCTCGAGAACGGCGAACCACATCCCGACCACAACGTCGTCTTTGCCGACCGACACGATGTCAAACTGGTGCCGGATGGCGCGTTCGCCCGTATTCTGGGCAAGGATACGATCCGCGTGAACTCGTTGCACGGACAGGGCATCCTGGAGCCGGGCGACCGCGTCGTCGTTGAAGGTGTCGCCGAGGACGGCACGATCGAAGCTATCCGCATCGCTGACGCGCCGGGTTTTGCGCTCGGCGTGCAGTGGCATGCGGAATACGATCCACAAACCAACCCGATCAACCGGGCTCTGTTTGAAGAGTTCGGCCGCGCCCTCGGTGAACGCCGCCGCGCGGCGTGATCACGGGGGCCGTCAACCCTTAACGGCCTGCCATAGAAAAAGACAAAGGCCTGCACCGATTGAGCATCATGCTCCCGGCGCAGGCCTTTTATCTGTTCAGTACTGGGGTGGTTGGGCCGTGTTTCTACGACCCGACGTCATCGCCTACCGCTTGAGGTCATCCACTGTGACCATGTCGTTCATCTGGACGTCGCGCGCCTGAAACTCCGCTTCGGTCGGGCCGGGCAGCAGCATCAAGGCGACCAGCACACCGATGACGACGAGCAGGCCGTTAACGTCGCTTCTGAGTAGAAGCCGCCATCGCGACGGCGCCATCTCGTTATTGTTCATCTGCATAGTCTAAGCCTTCTGATCATCTTTATGCGTTTTATTTACGCTTTGTTACAATTTACGCGCGCCGCAGAATGATTGGAAATCAATCCCGATCGCTTTCACTCAAGACTATGTGAGCGCTGCGCGATCATTCTAAAGTGATGTACGTCACACTATGCGCAATATACGTACTGTTTACCTTGGCAGATCACAGCCGCCGCACAGCGCGCAAGATTCGGCCGGCCTTGCCCGTCTCGGGCGGCGATTGCGCCATGGTTAATTTCATGGGCTCGACGATGCGCGACGACGCTTTCCGGCGGCAGGCTTCCTGCGCCCCTTGCTGAGCGCCTTGTCGACCACGTCCTGCATATACCGGGGCAGCGCGAACGCACCCTTGTGCAGCCCCGGCGTCCAGTAGCTTGTCTCAATCTTGCGCGATTTGGCGCGGCGTGCCAGTACGGCCTGTTCCACTGCCAGGTGGGCCGCGTCGTCCGATGCCCAGTTCAGCGCGAACTCGCCGCCGAAATAGCACGGCTGCGTGCAGATAAAGGGACTGACGTGCTTGTGTACCGCTGCCAGATGCTGCGTCGTTTTTGCAAGATGCTCGGGATGGTGAAACGGCACCCCGTTCTGCGTAATGAAAATGCCGCCGGGCTTTAGCAGCTTCTGGCAGTTGGCGAAGAAACGCTTGGAATGCAGGACCGCGCTCGGGCCGACGGGCTCGGATGAATCGACGATGACCGCATCGAAGCGATCGCAGCACTCGGCGACGAATTTAACGCCATCGGTGATCACGACGTTGGTGCGCGGGTCCTTGAACGCCTTGGCGCCCACCGCGGGGAAGTACTTCACCGACGTGTCGATGACCTCCTGGTCGATTTCAACGAGTGTCGCCTGCTTGACGCTTGGGTGCTTCAGGACTTCGCGGAGAATGCCGCCATCCCCGCCACCGATGATCAGCACGTTCCTGGGCCGCTCTATCGCCATGAGCGGCACATGCGCCATCATCTCATGATAGATATACTCGTCGCGTGTCGTTAACTGGAATATGCCGTCAAGTATCAGGACGGTACCCCAGGTCTTGTTGGTGAATATGACGAGATGCTGATGTTCTGTTTTTACTTCGTACAGAACCTTGTCGGCGCGCATCGACGGCTGCCAGTCCTCGTAAAAGGTTTCCGCGATCCATCGTTCCATGGCAGCGCAATCTCCCTCGCATTCAGTGTTTTGATTTCCGTGCCGGCGAAAATGAATTTGCGCGCGCCCGCTTTTCGTGGACACGCGCAAATTCGATCACGGGACCCTATGCAGGAATGGGCTCGAAACCCGCCGATTGACGATCGGCGACGCCCTATGCCGCCTGGGCGTCGGCTTCCTGCTCTGCATCCGCTTCCGACGGCTTCGCCGCCATCTGCCAGGCCATCAGGTCGAGTTCTTCGCCGCGCTGGTGCGTCTTGACGACGACCTCGCGCGCGTCGAACGCCTCGCGCAACACATCGACGCACAGCTCGGGCCGTGCATCACCGCACATGAACACGTCGAGTGCGGCATAGTCGGCTTCCGGCCAGCTATGAATGGATATGTGACTTTCGGACAGAACAGCGACCCCTGACACACCGCCGTTGGGCGTGAAATGGTGCAGGTGGATATGCAGCAAGCTCGCGCCTGCCTTGTCCACGCATTGCTCTAGCGTGTGCTTGACGTGGTCGATGTCATCGAGGTGCTTCGCCCCAAAGAGATCGATAATCAAGTGGTTGCCAGCGTAGCGAACGCCATCGCGCTCAATGAAGAAGTCCTTGCGGTCTTCCTGT
>JBPCVZ010000480.1:0-21459 GCA_051010015.1 Hyphomicrobiaceae bacterium | reverse complement strand
GCGCCGCGCACGGGTTCGCCGGCCTGATTGAGCACGCGTCCGCCGACATGGATGACCTGCCCTTGCGCCTGCCCCGGTCGCCCCTCGACTTGCGTCAGGTCGCCGCCCTTGGACGGCTTGCCGAGCGGATAGAACGGGCCGAGGATCTGCGGCGATGTCATCCTCAACAGGTTTTCGGCCATGTCTGCAATGCCTCCCGATGCGCTGAGCGCAAAGGCTAGATGCTTGGGCTCCGTGCTGCAAGCTTCGCTGTGTGCCGCGGGCGTCATACGCAGGGTGATAGCTTACCAACCACGGTTGATCTTGCACGCCGGGCAGTGACAAGCTCACGCACCGGAACCATCAAGGACACCCGTCATGAAGTTCGCAATTGCGCTGCCAACCGCCGCCGATTCCTGGAAAGTCGTGCAACGCGCCGAAGAACTCGGTTTTGAGGAGGCCTGGTTCTACGACACGCAGATGCTCAGTGCCGATTGTTTCGTTGCGATGGGCGCCGCCGCCGTCAAGACCGATCGCATCCGGCTCGGCACCGGCGTGCTGATCCCGACCAACCGCATCGCCCCTGTCACGGCCAACGCCTTCGCCTCGCTCAACGCCCTTGCTCCCGGGCGCATCGACTTTGGCGTCGGCACCGGGTTCACCGGGCGGCGCGCGATGGGGCTCGGCGCCATGAAGCTCGCCGCCATGGAAGACTATATCCGGGTGGTCTATGGCCTGCTCTCCGACGAGATCGTCGAGACATCGTTCGAGGGCAACGCACGCAAGATCCAGTTCCTCAATCCGGAACTCGGGCTGATCAAGACCGACGCCGGCATGCCGCTGCATGTCTCCGCGTACGGCCCCCGCTCGCGCGCACTGACCGCCAAGCTCCGTGCCGGGTGGCTCTACTTCGCCGGCGACGTCGGCACCGGCATTTCAAATCTGGAGGCGATGCAGCAGGCATGGGGAGACGCCGGGCACGGCCGTGACGACCTGCTGGCGAACACTTTCGTACTTGGCTGCGTGCTCGGCGATGGCGAACCGTTCAACTCGGCGCGCGCGATGGCGCAGGCCGGGCCGCGCCCCGCCGTCATCCTGCACCGGGCCGCCGACGAAGCGATGATGGGCCTGCCCAACTCGAGCGGTATCCCGCCGGCGGCAGCCGACGCGATCGCCCGGTACGTCGAGGTCGCGAAAGATTTCGAGCCGGCCGATGCCCGCTACCTGATGAACCACCGTGGTCACCTGATGTTCGTCAAGCCGGAAGAGCACGACTATGTCACCGCCGAACTGATCCGCGACACCAGCTTTACGGCAACCGAAGCCGAACTCAGGCAGCGCATCGGCGATCTGCGCGATGCTGGCTATACGCAATTCACCGTCCAGCTGACACCCGGCAACGAAGACGCCATCGAGGACTGGGCGCGCATCGCCAAGGCCTTCGGCTGAGCACCGAGCGCCGGGAAAACCTATCGGGGCTTGGTGCCCGCCAACGCATAGTTCAGGATCTTGTTGGCGATGGCCGCCGCCGAATAGTCGTAGCCGTGAAACCCTTCGATCGGGCTCAGCTCGACCACGTCCGCCCCGACAATCGTGCCCGCGTCGGCCGCGACCCTCAGGATGTCGAGCGCGTCGAAATAGGTCAGGCCGCCCGGCGTCGGCGTGCCCGTCGCCGGCATCTCGGCGTTGTCGAGCCCATCGATATCGAACGTCACATAGATCTGGGCGCCCGCAAGTTTTGCCGCCAGCGCGTCCAGGTCCCATTGCCGACGCTGATGCGCCCAATGGATATCAACTCGATCCGCATTGGCATCGATGTAATCCGCCTCCGCCTGCGATAGCGCACGAATGCCGAACGACACGATGCGGCAATTGCCATGGTCGAGCACGCGCCGCATCGCCGAGGCGTGCGAATTGTGCTCGCCGAGATAGCCATCGCGCAGGTCCGCATGCGCGTCGATCTGCAGAACAACGACCTCGTCGTGGCGTCGCGCGAAGGGTCGGATCGCGCCGGCCGTAACCGAATGCTCACCGCCCAGGACTAGGGGAAAACGGCCCTGCGCCAGCACGGCTTCGACTATGCCCTCGAGTTGATCGAGCGCGGCATCGACGCTGTCGGCGATATTCGGTTCGGCCAGCGTTGCAATGCCGAACGCCTTGTAGGGCTCGCACCACAACTCTTCATCGAACAGTTCGAGTTGCTGGCTCGCCGCGAGAATGGCCGCCGGGCCGCGACGCGTGCCGCCGCCATAGCTGACCGACGCCTCGAGCCCGAACGGAATAACGACCGCGCGCGCGGCCTCCGGCGTGTCGACGCCGTCACGGTCTGGATCCTGGAATCCTTGGGACGGGCTCAGATACGGCAGTGTGTTCTCAGGCATGGCGGCTTAAACCAGATGATGGTCGGGGCATCGGCAATCTTACGCGGCGTCACTGAACATCGTGTACATCGGCTCATCGTCGAGGATCACGTCGATGTAGCGACCATAGCCATTGAAGCCGCCGGCAATCGCGCGCCCGTAGGCGCCCATGTTGCCGATCTCGATGTAGTCGCCCTCGCCAACCGAGTCCGGCAACAGGAACGGCCCCTTCATGTGGTCGATCGAATCGCAGGTCGGTCCCCAGAACTGGAAGCTTTCCATGCGCTCGCCTACGTCCGGCGCGCGATTGGCCAAACGAACGGGCAGCATGAAATCGAGCTGCGCGGCATCGAACAGCGCACCATAGCCGCCATCGTTGATGTAGAGTTCGTGACCCCGCCTGCCATCGACTCTAACGATCAGGCTCTCGGCTTCGGCGACGAGCGCACGGCCCGGTTCGCAGATCAGCCGGCAGTCGTGACTGACGGGCAGGTTGTCGAACCCGTTGGCGATCGTTCGCACGAATTCGCCGAGGGGTGCCGGTGCATGACTGCTGTAACGCGCTGGAAAGCCGCCGCCGACATCGATGGCATCGACCACGACACCGGCCTCGACGATATGATGGCGTACGGTCGCAAACGCCAGTTCATAGGATTCGGTGCTTGCCGTCTGCGAGCCGACGTGAAAGCAAATGCCGAGCGTGTCGCAGTGCTGGCGCGTGCGCATCAAAAGCGCTGTCGCCGCCTCGTCCGCGACCCCGAATTTGCGCTCGAGCGGGATCGAGCTGTTACGCGCCGGCACGGTCAGGCGCACGAACAGTTCGAGATCATCCGGGCCGCCGGTCTCCTCGAGGATTTTTTCGAGTTCCTCTTCGCTATCAAGTGCGAAGCAGCGCACGCCGAACTCGAAATAGGCCCGGCGGACCGCGTTGCGCGATTTCACCGGATGCATGAAATGCAGCGTCGCCTGCGGGATCGTCGCGGCGTCTTCGAGTTCGGGCAGCGAGGCGACATCGAAAGCGCGAATGCCGGCGCCATAAAGCGCGCCGATCAGGAACACCGCACTGTTCGCCTTGTAGGCGTAGGCGACCTCGCCGGGGAAATTGTCGAGGAACCAGCGCGCCGCGCGCGCGGCGGCGTGCGGGCGCATGCCGAACACCGGTAGATCGGGCCGATGCGCCTGCAGGTAAGCGCGTGCGGAGGCGTAGCGGTCCATCGTCGTCGTGAAATCCTTGCTTGGCCCGCGAGATCGCGCGGATGCCGTTGCCAACCCTTGCGCGCTATAGGGCCAACGGCCCGCGTTGTAAACCGTCGCACCGCGCCTCGGACCCGCTCAACCGCCGCCGCCTTGCGCAGAACCGGTCGCGAGCCACCGGTCACGGGCGACGGAAGATGGACGACAGGCAACGCGCCACGGATTGCGTGCGGTGCGCCACGCAAACAGAAAGGGTGCGGCGACAGCGTCACCACACCCCTGGCATTGATCTCTCACGTTGATCTATCGGATCGGCCTGACAGCCTGCCATAACGCACGACCGCACCGTCTTGCGACGCAAGCACCGAGGTCGACGCGGCCTGGCCGGCGTTCAGCCGCGCTTGCGCGCCTTGACCGGTTTTTCGAGCGGCTCGTTGACCGACACCGGCGCCTCGAGCGCCTCGACCTGTTCTTCGGTGATCGCGTTGTCGGCCTTGTCCTCATCGGTCGGCTCGACCAGCATCTTCTTCTCGATCAGGCCGGCGCTTTCGCGCACCGCCATCTCGATCTCGTTCGCGATCTTCGGGTTGTCTTTCAGGAACGTCTTCGAGTTCTCGCGCCCCTGGCCGAGCCGATCGCCCTCATAGGAGAACCAGGCACCCGACTTGTCGACGATGCCGGCCTTGACACCAAGATCGAGGATTTCGCCCGTCTTGGAAATACCCTCGCCATACATGATGTCGAACTCGACCTGCTTGAACGGCGGGGCAACCTTGTTCTTGACGACCTTGACGCGGGTGTGGTTGCCGACATTTTCCTCGCGCTCCTTGATCTGGCCGATGCGGCGGATGTCGAGGCGCACGGACGCATAAAATTTCAGCGCGTTGCCGCCCGACGTCGTCTCCGGGCTGCCGAACATGACGCCGATCTTCATGCGGATCTGGTTGATGAAGACCACCATGCAGTGCGACTTCGAGATCGACGCCGTCAGTTTGCGCAGTGCCTGGCTCATCAGGCGCGCCTGCAGGCCCGGCAAGCTGTCGCCCATATCGCCTTCGAGTTCGGCGCGCGGCGTTAGCGCTGCCACCGAGTCGATCACCAGCACATCCATCGCGCCGGAGCGCACCAGCGTGTCGGTGATTTCGAGCGCCTGTTCACCGGTATCCGGCTGCGAGATCAGCAGATCATCAACCTCGACACCGAGTTTGCGCGCATAGACCGGGTCGATCGCATGTTCTGCATCGATAAAGCCACAGATGCCGCCGGCCTTCTGCGCCTCGGCGATGACGTGCAGCGCCAGCGTTGTCTTGCCCGAGGATTCAGGCCCATAGATTTCGATGATCCGCCCCTTGGGCAGGCCGCCGATGCCGAGCGCGATGTCGAGGCCCAACGAGCCGGTCGGAATCGCCTCGATGTCGTGGCTCGAATTCTCGCCGAGCCGCATCACCGAGCCCTTGCCGAAATTCTTCTCGATCTGGGCCAGGGCGGCATCCAGTGCCTTCTGCTTATCCATTTTAGCTCCCTCGATCACTCGGAGTTCCGGCACGGTCATTTGGGCCACCCTATGTCAAGCGTTGAACGTCAGCAATTGACTCGAAATGTACCCGATTTGTTCTCATTTGTCCAGTCAAGGTTAACCGCATGAAATGGAACGAGATATCGAACCAGGTTCTCGTTTCGATCATGGTCCCTGGGCGGACTAGTTCTCATAGCGCGATTCGGATGCGGTGGCAGCGTAGCGGAACGGTTTAAGTTGCAGTTCGTACACAACTAAAATATCGGCGCCGAGCAGGCACACAAAGCGCCACCGGGCTCACGGCACAAGACCTGCTGCGCGACGCTCGTTGGTCCGTCGCGCGCCGTGCCCCTCAGGCAATATGCTCTTTCACCGTCTCGGCGATCTGCGCCAGCGTATACGGCTTCGGCAGGAAAACGTAATCCGCGTCCGCGTCGAGCTCGTGATTGAAGGCGTCATCGGCGTAGCCCGAGACGAAAATGAACTTCAAGTCCGGACACTTGTCACGCAGGTTCTTGTAGAGCGTCGGGCCGTCCATTTCCGGCATCTTAACGTCGCTGACAACGATGTCGACCGCGTAATCGTTGTCTTCCATGATCTCGAGCGCCTCGACGCCGTCGCACGCCTGCAGCACCTCGTAACCCTGGCGCTTGAGGGCTTCGGTCGCGAAAATCCGCACCGCATCCTCATCCTCGACGACGAGCACGCGGCCATTGCCGGTCAGGTCCCGCGGACGCGGGGGTGCGGCCGGTTCGGCCTTGGCGACGGCGGCTTCCTCGACCTCGTGGTGGCGCGGCAGGAACACACGGAACGTCGTGCCCTTGCCGACCACCGAGTCAGCAAAGATGTAGCCACCGGTCTGCTTGACGATGCCATAGACGGTAGCGAGGCCAAGGCCAGTGCCCTTGCCGATGTCCTTGGTCGTGAAGAACGGCTCGAAAATCTTGCTCTTCACCTCTTCGCTCATGCCGGTGCCGTTGTCTTCGACTTCGATCAGCACATATTCGCCGATCGCCATGCCCTGTGCCTGATAGCGCTGGCTGTCGCGCTCGGTGATGTTCTTGGTGCGAATGGCAAGCCGTCCGCCATCGGGCATCGCATCGCGGGCATTGACCGCGAGGTTGATCACGACCTGGTCGATCTGGCTGCGATCCGCCTTGACCCGCCACAGATCACGGCCCGACGAAATCTTGAGTTCGACCTGTTCGCCGAGCAGCCGGTTGAGCAGCACCGACAGGTCGGTCATCATTTCGTTGAGCTGCAGGATGACCGGCTCCAGCGTCTGGCGGCGCGAGAAGGCGAGCAGCTTCTTGACCAGTTCCGAGGCGCGGTTGGCGCTCGAACGGATGTTCTGGATGTTCTTGTAGGCGTGGTCACCGGGGCGATGCGACAGCATCAGCAGGTCCGAGAAACCGATAATCGCGGTCAGGACATTGTTGAAGTCATGCGCGATCCCGCCCGCCAGCTTGCCGACCGCTTCCATCTTCTGGGCCTGGGCGAACTTGCGCTCCAGTGCCTTTTCCGCACTGGCATCGACGACATAGAGCACGACAGCGCGGTCGGATTCCCCATTTGACGACAACGATGTCAGGAACAGGCGACGCGTGAACTCGGCGTTCTCGCCAACACTGATCTCGACCGGCGCGATGTTGGCCTTGCCAGCGAAAGCCGCATCGAATGCGGCGCGCAGTTCGGCCTGCGTTTCGTCGTCAGCCTCGCGGGCGAGCAGTTCATAGGCATCGCGCTCGATGACCTGCTTGCCGTCGAGCAGCATGCGCGCGAACGACCCGTTGGCGCCGGTAACGGTTCCGGCCGTATCGAGTGTCGCGATGCCGAACGGCGCCGATTGGAAGAAACTCTCGAAGCGCACCGGCACGACATTGCCGCCGTCGACGCCGACCGCATGCGGGCGGCGTTCGAGCACGATTGCCGAGAATCCGCCGCGCCCGCTACCGACAGGCCCGGCCGCGATCGATTCCGGCTCGACGATCAGGTCGGCCGGCCACCGCGTGCCGTCCTTGCGCACGAGGTCGAGTTCGATCCGCGGCGGCTGACCGGTAAAGTCGCGCTCAAGCGCACGCAACAGCTGCGCGCCGTCGCCGGCGACGATGTCGGTCAACCTGAGGTCCTGATCGATATCATCGGCACTGAAGCCGAGATCGCGACCGAGACCATCGTTGAGGAAGGCGATGCGCCCATCTGCTTGCGCCACCAGGACGCCTGCCGGAATTTGCTCGAGGTGTGTAAGGCGCCGCTCCAGGTGGCGGCGGTCGGCAGCTTCACGCGCCCGGTTGCCGGTAATATCGGACAGCGTCCATAGGATTGCCTGCCCAGTCGCGCCAACCAGATCGACGTGACCGAACGGTTTCACCGTAATGCGCAGCCAGCGCGATTCGCCGCCGGTCAATGCTCCGGAATCACGCAGCACCTCGACGTCCTCGGTGCGCACCTGACCGTTGGCCGCCGCGCGGCACAGCCGGAACAGGCTTTCGGCGCCACCGGGGCTTGCTGCCACGGCTTGCTCCAGCGTGTTGAGATCACCGAGCCCATCGCGACCAAGGAGCCGCCCGGCGGCGCGGTTGCCGAAGATCACCCGCGCCTCCGGCGTGGTCAGGAACACGCCGTCGTCGAGGCGTTCGGCAATCGCGCGCATGATGTCGGATTCTTCGGCGCGCTCGGCAATGCGAATGTGGCCCGCCAGCAGGCCGAACAGGAAGAACACGCCGAACACGGCAAGCACGCCCATGATCGTCAGGACGATCGGCTCGGCGGATTTTGCAGAGAGAAAGGCGAGCGTCGTTGCACCGGCTGCCAGTACGACAACAAAGCCCGTGACCAGGCTATTGTTACCCGAAATCGATGCCAGAGGATCGGTACTCAGAGACGCTCTGGACATGGGATCGTGGGAGGCCAATTGCGCGCTCCGCTCATCGCTCGCACCGGAATGATCCGACATTATACGATTCGCAAAACTCGAACCGAGACCAATTGAACTCAACAAACAACGCGTACGCGGCATTTTGGCTCCAACCAAGGACTACAATAGTGGCAGCCGCCGCATTGCCGGTCTCGCCCATCGAATCGGGATCGTGTGAACCGATACCGGGGAGCACCGCCGATGCCGCGAATTTTCTTCCCTCCCCAGCCCGAAGTGGCGACCTCGGGCAACAAGGCTGTAGAAAACGCCCGCTGCAGTCCCAAGACTTCCTCTATCAGGGTTAAAATGGAGTGAAATTGCGTCTATACGGATTCACATCTGGCGTTGTTCGTGGTGCAGGTTCGCTGCCGCGGAGAAAAATTTCCTACTTGACCCAAGTTGTGTCGGGTTCGCCGACTACGACAATTTGGGGTTCGGCATTTGGCAGTGTCGCGACCGGTTCGTCCGGCGACGCTTCGATTAACAGGAACGCGGGCGGGTCCCGCCGGGGACGCACATGGTCTGGGATATTCTCTCGTGGCTGTTCTTCATCGTTTTCATCGCCGGGCTGATCGTCGTTGGCGGCTTGTTGCTGAAAGGCTACCTCGCCCAGGATGGCGCGGGTTCGTCGTTCGCCGGCACGTTCTTCGGGCCGAAGCCGGATAAGCGCCTCGACGTCGTCGATCAGGCCAACGTCGATGGTCGCAGGCGGCTGGTTCTGGTGCGCCGCGATGATGTCGAGCACCTGATCATGACCGGTGGGCCGGTCGATGTCGTGATCGAGACAAACATCGAAGCTAGCGGCACGGACAGTGCGCGCGCAAAGCCATCAGTGCGCCAGGAGAGCAGCAAAGTCGAAGCGATCGACAAGAAGCCGCCGACCCTCATCAGCCGCTCGATGCGCTCGTTCGGTAAGACCGCCGACGAGGGCTGATTGGCATTCGAACATCGGATCGCGGCGCGCTGGCATTTTTTGGCAGGCCAACTACAGCTTCGTCCCGGTACCGTTTTGCCCCGCGTCAGCATATATTGCGCGGGCGCCGTTCGGATCGCCGTCGCCGGCGCCGCTCTCGGCAGCATCGCCTAATCGGAAAGTTGCGTGATGGTTTTCGCTCATCGGTTCATACGGCATGGCAGTGCGGTGCTGCGAACATTTTTTGCAGTGTTGGCAGTGATCATGCTCGCCAACGCGGCGACCGCACAATCGGTTCCGAGCGCGGGCACCGCTGCGGCGGTGAAAGGCGCAAAGACGGTCAAGGTGTCACGCGACGACGCGCTGTTTCCCGAAAAGCTTAACAACGCCATCCAACAGCAAAGTGCCGAGATCGCACGCCTCGCCAAGAGCCTCAGCCGGGTGCGCAAGAACGACGCCGAACTCGAGGTATTGCGTCCCCAGATCGAGGCGATCCTGGCGGCATCGGAAGCCAGCGAGAAGCAGGTCAAACCGCTTCTCGATGCGGTCGACCGCCAGATCAAGGCGCTGGGCGACACGCCCAAAGATGGTGAAACCAGCGAAACACCCGAGATTGCGGCAGTGCGCGCCCGCTTGAAGGACATCCAGCGTCAGCTACGTGGCGCCCTCAAACAGTCCGAGCTGACACGCGTGCGCAGTAGCCAATTGATCGCCCGCATCCAATCGCTCCGTCTCGAAAACCTCGGCCGGGATCTGCGCCACCGCGAGTTGCCGCCGCCGACCTCTCGGGCGCACTGGCAGAAGCTGTCGGCCCAGCTCCCCCGACTCGGCAGCCAAATCGTTACCGTCACGGAAAACTGGTGGGTCATTGCCGGCCCGCGTATTCACTGGCTGTTCCTGATAATCATTGGCGCTGGGTTTCTTTGGTGGGCCCTGCGCGGCGCCGTCGACAGTCGTATCCGGTCTTGGGTTCGACACCCGATAGAGGATGAGCCGCCGGCCTATCTCAAGCGCGTGCGCATGGCCGTCGCGACGCTGCCGCTCATGCTCATTCCCGGCCTTGTCACCATGGCTGCCTGCTATCTCGCGCTGTCTGCCACCGGACTGCTCAACGAACAGGTCGACACGATGGCCCTGGCCGCGCTGAGGGCGATCGCGCTTTATCTGATTGCCAGCGGCCTCGCCAAGGCCATTCTGCTGCCTTCCGCGCCTTCCTGGCGCCTGATCGGCCAACCCACGGCGATGGCACGCCGCTACCTATGGCTGACCCGGCTTTTGGCCGGCGTGTATTGTCTCGATCTGTGGCTGCACGATGTTTTCGCCGCCCTCCAGGTTCCGACATCCATTGTCACAGCAACAACGTTGATCGCCAATCTTGCATTCGCCGCCTTGCTCTACGCGTTTGCGTGGTTGCCGACACGGCACGGCCAGTCGGAGCCCGTGGACGAGCGAATCAGTGGTCGGCTGCTGCAGAACGCGGTCTATTGGCTGCGCCTCCCAGCAACGCTGGCCGTCGCGGCGATCGCCATTGCGAGTCTTCTCGGCTACCTCGCGCTTGGCCGGTTCGTCGCTGGACAGGTCATGCTGGTCGGGATCAGCGCAGCAGCCTTGCTGCTTGGTCACCTCGCGGCGCGGTCGATCGCGTCCGGACAAACCGACATCTTCGGTTCCGGCATCGATGATGCGATGGACAGGCGCCTGGCTCTGTCAGGCCGTCGTCGAAGCATCATCCTTGGCACTCTCTCACTCCTGCTCAACGTCGTCCTCGCCGTCGGCACGATTTCACTCCTGCTGATCTCCTGGGGCTTTTCCGGCGCGGAGCTTGTCGGATGGGGGCGCTCGTTGCTGTTCGGCTTCGAGGTTGGCAAGTTCCGTTTCTCACTCATCCAGATTCTCTTGGCGGTTGCCCTGTTTGTCGGCGTCATTGTCCTGACCCGGCTGTTTCAGTCCTGGCTGTCGCGCAAAGTCCTGGCGGGGGAACGCATCGACCGCGGCATCGCCAACTCGGTCCACGCTGGCATCGGCTATGCCGGTATCGCACTGGCCGCCCTCATTGGGGTCAGTTATGCCGGGCTCGATCTTAGCAACATCGCCCTCATTGCCAGCGCCCTGTCGATCGGCATCGGGTTTGGTCTCAATGCCATCGCGAGCAATTTCGTGTCCGGACTGATCATGTTGATCGAACGACCGATCAAGGTTGGAGACTGGGTCGTTGTCGGGCCGCACCAGGGCTATGTGCGCCACATCTCGGTTCGCGCCACCGAGATCGAGACGTTTGACCGCGCCAGCGTGATCATTCCGAACTCGGATTTCATGACCAGCGCCGTTCAGAACTGGACGCACCGCAATGCCATGGGCCGCGTGGTCGTCAATGTCGGCGTTGCCTACGGCACCGACCCGGATGAGATCATGACCTTGCTCAACCAGGTGGCCGCGGACTGCGACAAGCTCCTGACCTATCCAGCCCCTTACGTTGTCTTTGAGGAGTTCGGCGCCAGTTCCCTGGACTTCTCGATCCGCGGCTACATCGCCGATGTCAACTCCATGTTGTCGGCCAAGACCGCGCTGCGGCTCGCCATCACTCGGGTGTTTCGAGAAAATGACATCGAGATCCCCTTCCCACAGCAGGATATTCACCTGCGGGACCTTGATGGTGTGCGCGAATTGGTCGGGCAAACGCTGGCCCGGCGCGCCGAAGAGGCGCGTGTCGACCAAGCAATGGCCCATGGCAATGACAACGCCGGGCAGGAACCAGACAAGACGTAGGACCTGAGGACACAGGCCCCGGAGCTGGTGTGATCAGTCCCAGTCGTTGAATGCTGCGGCCGCGAACGTGGCGGTATGAAAGTCCTGCATCGATGTGACGACCGATCCGGCGGACGGCGCCTTGACGCTGATCGCGGTTGTGGTCGTCGCAGACTGCCGGGCGGATAGCGCGGTTGGAAGGACCAGCAGCGCACCAAGTGTCAGAATAACGGCAAAGGCGATTTGCGCCCTCAGCCCGGGTGGGATGTTGTTCCGGTAACGAGTCTTGCTCACGGGCGAAACCTCGGCAGAAGGGTTGCACTCGCCCCATTCTATGCCCGCGAAGGTTTCGCGATCGTTAACCAATGTTCAGATACGGCACAGCCCGGCTTGCCACGTGTCGCCATCAATCTTCGCGGAAGACCCTCTCGCGGCGTTCATGCCGTTCCTGCGCTTCGAGCGACAGCGTCGCGATCGGTCTGGCTTCCAGGCGCCGCAGACCGATTGGCTCGCCAGTTTCCTCGCAATAACCGTAGGAACCTTCCTCGATACGAGCCAGGGCGGCGTTGATCTTGGAGACCAGTTTTCGCTGACGATCCCTTGCCCTTAGTTCGAGCGCGCGATCCGTTTCGGACGTCGCGCGATCGGCGACATCGGCATGCTGCTCGGATGCCGATGTCAAGCCAACCAACGTTTCACGCGTCTGACGAATGATATCTTCTTTCCAGGCGACGAGCTTGTTGCGGAAATAGACCTGATGGAAGTCGTTCATGAACGGCTCGGTATCGCTTGGACGATAACCTTCCGGTAGTTTGACATCGGTCTTCAACGCGCGTGATTTGGCGCGACTCTTGGTCGGGGCCATGGCCTTCGATCCTGCCTTTTTTGCGCCGACGGGTTTACGGATCGACGGTTTCGATACGGCCTTGGACTTGGCCGCAGTCTTCGCAGAGACGGCCTTGGTCGAGCGAGCCTTGGTCGCACTCGCCTTCTTTTTTTCCGAAGCCTTGGGGCTCGGTCCCTTGATCGACGCTCTTGTCGCCGACTTCTTCGCTGCATTCGCGCCTTTGGAGATGGCCGTGCGCGTCTTCTTCGCTGGCGGTGCCGCAGCGGCCTTCTTGGCGGTCGTCTTTTTTGCTCCAGCCGTTCTGCCGGCAACCGCCCTAGCTGGTTTTGCTGCGGCCTTGCCCGCCACCGATTTCGTTGCAGCCGCCTTCTTCGGCGCGCTCTTCGACGTCTTTGCGGCCGCCTGGCGCTTGACCGGCGCCTTCTTTACCGCCGGTTTGGTTGGCCGTTTCAACGTTCTTGTCTTGCTCACGACAACCTCCGGAGGGTCGTGCCTCCATGCATTGGTCTCGTCACAGCGACGATTTGCGCCCGCTTGTACTAGACAAAGGTCGCAAGTCAAGGGCTTCGACGCCGGATCGTGAACATCCCGCCCGGATGCCCCTTGTTTTCGCGCCGCGTTTTCGTTTGGTCACCATTAATTGCGTTGTATCAACCAATTAGGGCTGTCCGATCGCGCGACTATCCCGCCACGCCCAAACGATTTTTATCGTGTTGATTATCGCACTTGTGCTTGGCACGAACGGGGCAAACGCTTAGGTTCGGCGCGTTTGGCGGTGGCCGCGCGATCGCGCGCCTGCGCCCCTCCCATATCGCAGCCAAGGCGATCTCTCTAAACGGGGCCGGAATGAAATTTCAAGGTACGAAATCCTACGTCACCACTCAGGATCTCACGGTCGCCGTGAACGCCGCCATCACACTGGAAAGGCCGTTGTTGGTCAAAGGTGAACCGGGCACCGGCAAGACCGTCCTGGCGATGGAAGTGGCCAAGGCTCTCGATGTACCGCTGCTCGAGTGGCATATCAAATCCACGACCAAGGCACAGCAAGGGCTCTACGAGTACGACGCCGTCAGTCGACTGCGCGACAGCCAGCTCGGCGACGAGCGCGTCAAGGACATCTCGAATTACATCAAACGCGGACCGCTGTGGCACGCGTTCACAATGGACCAGCGCCCGATCCTGCTGATCGACGAGATCGACAAGGCCGATATCGAGTTCCCGAACGATCTGCTGCAGGAACTCGACCGCATGGAGTTCTTCGTTTACGAGACGGGCGAAACGATCAAGGCGCGGCAGCGCCCAATCGTGATCATCACGTCCAACAACGAGAAAGAGCTGCCGGACGCGTTCCTGCGCCGCTGCTTCTTCCACTACATCCGCTTCCCCGAGCCGGACACGATGAAAGAGATCGTCGAGGTGCATTTCCCCGACCTCAAGGGCATGCTCGTGCGCGACGCCATGAAAATCTTCTACGACATGCGCGACGTGCCCGGCCTCAAGAAGAAGCCCTCGACATCGGAGCTTCTCGACTGGATCAAGTTGCTCCTCAATGAGGACATCACGCCGGAAATGCTGCGCGAACAGGACCCGCGCAAGCTGATCCCGCCGTTGCATGGCGCGCTGCTCAAGAACGAGCAGGACGTCCACCTGTTCGAGCGCCTGGCATTTCTGGCACGCCAGAAACAAAATCAGCAGAAATAGCGCTCTCGTTGACGCTGTGCCCGGGGCTGAAAGCGTCCAGCAAGGTTTTTTAGCAACAAAGCTGCCGCGCGGTTGTGTTCGACGGGCCGACCGCTCATCTGTTAATTGATAGATGAGGGTGGCTTATTGGCAACGTTTCTCACAGAACTATCCGACCAGACCGGCGATGCCCTGCGGGCTGCGTCGACTTATGTCGATGATCTGACGACGCCGACACTGCGCCTCGGTGTGACCGGTCTGTCGCGCGCCGGCAAGACGGTATTCATCACGGCGCTGGTCAGGACGCTGGTTGCGGGTGGTTCGACACCACCGATCGCGGCCATCAATCTGCCCGGCTTTCGCGCATTCCTCGAGCCGCAGCCTGACGACGACGTGCCGCGCTTCGGCTATGAAGGGCATCTCGCGGCGCTCACGGCAACGCCCGCATCTTGGCCGGACAGTACCCGACACATCAGCCAGCTGCGCGTCACCCTGGAATGGGACGCGCGGGACTGGTTGCGCCAGACGGCCGGCATCCGTCGGCGATTGCATCTCGACATCATCGACTATCCCGGTGAATGGCTCGCCGACATCGGACTGCTGGAACAGGATTTCGCGGCGTGGTCGGCTCATGTTGCGGGCCTGGCCGAGGCAGCACCGGCCGGTCCTGCCCGCGATGCCTGGACCGCCTTTCACGAACGCCTGGACGACCAGGCCAGCAGTGAACCCGAACAAGTCGCCCTCGAAGGTGCGCGCCTCTTCACGGCCTACCTCGCCGAGCAAAGGCGTGCCGGCCGGTTGCCGCCGAGCGCCGGGCCTGGCCGCTTCCTGATGCCCGGTGACTACGAAGGCTCCCCGCTGCTCACGTTCTTTCCCGCAACGCGGGCTGGCGGCGGCGTCCGGCCCCTACTTGAGCGGCGCTATGAAAGCTACAAGGCGGGCATCGTGCGGCCCTTCTTCGAAAAACATTTCAGCCGCATCGACCGGCAGATCGTGCTGGTCGACGTGCTGGGGGCGCTCAACCTCGGCTCCGCCGCCGTGCTCGAAATGGAAAACGCGCTGGAACGCGCCCTCAGCGCCTTTCGTCCGGGCCGCGAGAGCTGGCTTGGACGCCTGCTCGGCTCGCGCGTCAACAGCATCCTGTTTGCCGCCACCAAGGCCGATCATCTGCACCGGCGCAATCATGACCGCCTGCGGGCAATCCTCGCCAAGGTGGTCGACCGCGCCCGCGAACGCGCCGATGATGCCGGTGCGCGCATCTCGTTCGCCGCGATCGCGGCGTTGCGCACCACCGAGGATGTCGAGCGTGCCGGCGGCAACGGCGCCGCTGCCATGGAATGCGTCCGTGGCATTCCGGTTGATGACCAGCAGCTCGATGGCAAGGTGCTTGATTCGACCAAGCCGCTCACGCTCTTTCCCGGTGACCTGCCCGCCGACCCGATCGATGCTTTCGACCCGGACATCCTGGTTCCAGGATCGTTGAGCTTCGTTCGGTTCCGCCCGCGGCTCGTCAGCCACGGCGTCGGGCGCGATGCCGCCGTGACCTGGCCGCATGTCGGGCTCGATCGCGCCATTGCATTCTTGTTGGGAGACCGCTTGTCATGACCAAGCCCCCGCCACGTCGCCCACAAGCCTTCGATGCCGATGATCCAGCGGTGCGTCCGACCGATGATACCGCGTCGGGCGATCCGGCCGACACCGTGTCGCGGCCACCGTGTCCTGACATATCGGGGCATCCCTCAACGACGACCGATGATGAGCCGTCTGCCGATACGGATGAAAACACCTCACAGCAGCCCGCACCGCCCGAGCGCCCGCCGCGATTCGGTTTCTTAGGCATCTTCGTCAGCGCCGTCCTGGCACTCTCGTCTCTCGCGATCGGCCTCTGGTTCTCGCGCTTCGTGTCGATTGCCGTCGCCCGCGACGACTGGATCGGCTGGACGGCACAGGGCCTCGCGCTGATCATCGCCGCGATCCTTATTATCGTGCTCCTGCGCGAAGTGATGGGTTATTTCCGACTGGCGCGTCTTGGCCGCCTCCGGCGCGAGGCCGAGCAGGCGCTTGCCACTGGAGACCTCAAGGCCGAACAACGCGTCGTGCGCCATCTCAAGGGCCTCGCGTCCGCCCGCCCGCAATTCCGCTGGGCGCTTGCCAAATTCCGCGACAGTGAACGCCACCAGAGCGGCCCGGGCCAGTTGCTCGCCCTGGCCGATCGCGTCCTGCTTGGCGATGCCGACAAGGAGGCACGCCGCGTCATCTACGAATCTGCGCGCCGCGTTGCGGTCGTCACGGCCGTCGTTCCGATCGCGTTCATTGCCGTGCTGTTCGTCCTGTTCGAGAACATCCGCATGGTGCGCCGTCTTGCCGGCACTTACGGCGGACGCCCCGGCATGCTCGCCGGTTCACGCCTGCTGATCCGCGTGATCTTCCATATCGCGGCCACCGGCGCGGTCGCGCTCACCGACGACCTGTTCGGCCAGTTTCTCGGCCAGGACATGATGCGCCGACTTTCCGCCCGGCTTGGCGAAGGTGCCTTCAACGGCGCCCTGACCGCTCGCCTCGGGATCGTCGCCATCGAACTGTGCCGGCCCTGTCCCTACATCGAGGCCAAGCCACTGCGCGCGCGTCATGTCGTCAGCGAACTGTTCCCGGAGTTCAACGCCGGCGATCTGATCGGTCGCGCCGTCGGCCGCAAACCGAAAGAGCCGCCGGAGGGTGTTTAAGCAACCTTGTCTGGCGCGCCATTCTCATAGGGCTTGAGGCAGGCATACACCGTACGATGGTGCGGCGTCGGCACCGCGTATTCATCGCCCAGCCGCGCGATGAGGCCGGAAAAACTGCCGACCTCCATGCGCTTGCCGTTGGCGAGATCGAAATAGGCCGACGCGTACATATCTGGCGAAAAACTATCGAGGAGCGTCAGCGAGCGCTCGATGATATCAGGCGCCACCGTCACACCGCTCGCCTCGGCCACAGCAACGACCTCGGCCATCATCTCGGTCGCGAGGCGGCGCATATCCGGGTCCGTATAGACGACGCCGACCGGCTGGCGCGTCAAGGCCGTCAGGCCCGCGTTGGTCGCCAGCAGCACGTATTTCTCCCACAGCGTGCGCTGGATATTGTCGCTGATCTGGACATCGAAACCTGCCTTGATCCCGGCGTCGGCGAATGTCTTCGTCATCGGATGGTTGCCGCCCGACAGCTCACCGAGCACGAGCCGGTTGGGGCCCTTGCGGTATTCGACGACGCCAGGGCCACGGATCGTGGCACTGTCGTAGGCGGCTCCGCCGAGCACGTGGCCGCGGCCCAGCACGGCAGCAATGCGCGATGGTCCATCCACACCGTTCATCAGAGAAATCACCAGCGTTTCGTCACCGACGATCGGTTTGATCAGTTCCGCGGCTTCCTCGGCATCATAGAGCTTGACGCAGAACAGAACCGCATCGACCGGATCAAGCCCGGCCGGATTGTCCGTTGCCCTGGTCGGCTCGACACGGATTTCACCATCCGGACCATGCAGCCTGAGACCGTCTTTTTGCATTGCAGCAAGATGCGCACCGCGGGCAATGAATGTCACGTCTTGTCCGGTCACCGCCAGCCGGCCGCCGTAGAAACCGCCCATGCCACCGGTTCCCATCACTGCAATGCGCATCGCGCCTCTCCACTATCGATCCTGGTCCTGAGCCTGACGATCTATGTACATCAGCGATGCCACGAGAACGAGCGCTTCGGCAAAATTAATCCGGTCAAGGCGGCTCCCCGTGCGGTTATTCGTGCGTTGATGGACATCTCTTCAAACTGAACTAGGTTGCGGCGGACCGCCAGTCTGATTGCCCGAGGACCCTGCCGTGGAGACGTTCGACTACATTATCGTGGGCGCCGGATCGGCCGGCTGCATCCTTGCGAACCGCCTGTCGGAAGACCCGGGCACCAGCGTCTGCCTGCTCGAAGCCGGTGGTCGCGACACCCATCCCTATGTCCACGTGCCCGCGGGCTTCATCAAAACGTTCTACGACCCGGCCGTGAACTGGAACTACGAGATGGAGCCGAGCGAGTGGACCGGCGGGCGCCGCATCCACGCACCACGCGGCAAGACACTGGGCGGCTCCTCATCGATCAACGGCCACATCTACAATCGCGGCCAGCGCTATGACTTCGACACGTGGGGCCAGTTCGGCAACCGCGGCTGGAGCTACGCCGACGTCGTCCCCTATTTTCAGCGCAACGAGAAACGCGTTGGCGACGGCGAAGACAGGCTGCGCGGTCGCGATGGCAACGTCCTCGTCGCGGACCTCGAATGGCGCCACCCCCTGTGTGACGCGTTCATCGAGGGCGCCGTGCAGCACGGCATCCCACGCAACCCCGATTACAATGGTGCGCGCCAGGACGGCGTCTCCTATGTCCAGCGCACGATCCAGAACGGCCGCCGCGTTTCGACCGCGACCGCTTATCTCAATCCGGCCAAGAAACGGCCGAACCTCACCGTTATCACCCGCGCGCACACCTCCGAGATCATCCTCGATGGCAAGAAGGCGGTCGGCGTGCGCTATCTCAAGGGCGGTCGCGACGCTGCACCATCCGAGGTCAGGGCCGGGCGTGAGGTCATCCTGTCGAGCGGCACCTACAATTCACCCCTCCTGCTGCAGCTGTCCGGCATCGGGCCTGCCGACGTGCTACGCGACCTTGGCATCGACGTGCGCCACGAACTCGCCGGCGTCGGCGAGAACCTGCGCGATCACTATGCGCCGCGCTTTGCCGGCCGCGTCAAAAACGTCGAGACGATCAACGAGATGACGCATGGGCCAAAGCTCGCCCGCGAAGTTCTCAAGTACATGTTCACACGCAAGGGCGTACTGTCGCTGTCGCCGACGCTCGTCTACCTTTTCTGGCATTCCGGCGAGAGCGCGGAAAGCTCCGACATCCAGGTCTCGTTCACGCCGGCCAGCTACAACGAAGGCATCCAAGGCCAGCTGGAGAAAGAACCGGGCATGACGGTCGCTTCCTGGCAGCAACGGCCGAACAGCAAAGGCTATGTCCGCGCGCGCTCCAAGGACCCGTTCGACAAACCGATCATCCAACCCAACTATCTGTCCGAGGAGAGCGATCGACGCACACTGCTTGGTGGCATGAAGCTCGCCCGCAAGCTGCTGCACTCGGAACCGCTCCAACCCTATCTCGATTATGAGGCCTTCCCCGGCCCCGACGTGCAAACCGACGACGAACTCCTCGGCGCCGCCAAACAGCGCGGCACCACCACCTTTCATCCGGCCGGCACCTGCCGCATGGGCCCGGACAGCGACCCAACGGCGGTGGTCGACGATCAACTGCGCGTGCACGGCATCGAGGGCTTGCGTGTGATCGATGCGTCGATCATGCCAACGATGCTCTCCGCCAACCTCAATGCGGCAACGATGATGATCGGCGAAAAGGGTGCCGATCTCGTGCGCGGGCGACCCGCCCTGGAAGGCATCGAGCTCGCGGATTGAGCACACAGGCAAAGCCCAGAGAGATCAACATGGCAACACATCCGGGTTTTGGCCTATTCAACAAGACGCATCGCGAGTTTTTCGATGCGCTTGATGAGGCCGGCTGGCAGGCCGTGCCAGGCTACGACGGCGTCGAGCAAAAACACCTCTCCGGCGCCTTCGATCACGACGCCCGCGCCGGGGCGGTGACGCGCTTGTCGCGCTGGCGGGCCGGTGCCTGCGCGGCGACACCCCTCACGCACGACTTTTGCGAAGAAGTCTTTGTGGTATCCGGCAGCCTCTCGATCGGGATGCCCGGCAGCGAGCAGCAACTGCTGCCGGCGGGCAGCTACGCCGTTCGTCCCGCCGACATACCGCACGGCCCATTCTTCAGCAAGGACGGCTGCCTGCTGATCGAATTCCTCTACTACCCAGCGCAGTAGAGCGCTCACGTGAAATCCTGAACCGTCGTGCACAGGGCGCGCAACTCGGCTTCGGTCCCGGCCGTACCGAGGATGTAGCGGTCCGGGCGGATCATCACGGCCTGTGCCGGCAAGGATGCAAGGAAGTCAACGCCGCTCGACGTTGCATCGGCCGGCAGAACGTGCACGCCGGCCGAAGCCATTGCTTCGCGCGTAAGCCCGGCGGCATGCAGTATCTCTGCACCACAAAGCAGCACGAACTTATAGCCGCTCGCGTCATCGAGCCGACGACCATCACCCAGCGGAAACTGCGGCGCGAGCGTGCCCGCATGAACTCGGTTTCCCGCCGCGAGCCCGTCTCCCAAGCGAGGCGCGATCGACGTCATCTTCGCCGTCCCGTCCGGCTGTGGAAAGCCCGCCTGCAGCGCCTGCTTGGGATCGTCCATATTGATCAGGCGACCCAGCTTCAAGGAGGTTTCGACGTATTCGCGTACATGAGGATGGCGCTCGGACTGATAGCTATCGAGGAGTTCATCGTCCGCGCCGCGATGCACGCAACACGCGAGCTTCCAGGCGAGGTTGGCCGCATCGCGGATCCCCGCGCACAGCCCCTGCCCCATAAACGGCGGAGTCTGATGCGCGGCATCGCCCGCGATCAGGAGGCGCCCCTTACGCCAGCGCTCGGTAATCATCGAATGGAACGTATAGACCGCGGTGCGCTCGAGATCCGCCTCGTCCGGTGTCAACCAGCGGTCGAGCAGGCGCCACGTGCCCTCAGGCGTCGCAACTTCGTCGCTGTCTTCGTCCTCGCGCACGGTAATTTCCCAGCGCCGCCGATTGCCCGTGCCGCGCACATACGTTGCCGGGCGAAACGAGTCGCAGTGCTGGATCGAAAAATCGCCAAGCTCAGGCTTCGGGCGCTTGAGCAGGGCGTCGACCACCAGCCAGCGCTCGTGAAAGCCGTAGTCCTCGAGCCCGGAGCCGATGACATCGCGCACGAACGAACGCGCACCATCACAGCCAACCACATATTTGGCCGTCGCCGTTTGCTGCCGACCGTTGTCGAGATTGTCGAAGTGGAGCGTTGCGCCGTCGCCGTCCTGATCAATCCGCGTGACATCGCAGTGTGTCGCAACGTCAACGCAATCGAACCGCCCCAGTGCTGCGCGCAAAAGTCGTTCGAGATCCGGCTGATGGAACCGGTAGCTTGGGTGCCAACCCTGTGCACTCACCTCTGGCGGCCGCGGCCAATCCAGCAGCAACCGGCCGTCTGCATCGACAAACCGCATGCCGGGATTGACATGCACGCGTTTCGCCATGTCGTTCGCAATGCCGACGGTCTGTAACACGCGCATGATCTCGTCATCGAAGTGTACCGCGCGCGGCAGATGATAGGCCGGCCCTTCGCGATCGAGCACGAG
>JBPCVZ010000479.1:0-8528 GCA_051010015.1 Hyphomicrobiaceae bacterium | reverse complement strand
AGCAGCTCGACTTCTATACGCTCGCGGGCGGGGGCCTGATTTTCGCGGCGACCTACCTCAACGTTGTCTGGTCACGGCGCCGGGCCGCCAATCGGCCCTGAACCGACGGCCGTGGCCTAGCGCACCGGGCGGCCCCCTTCGCCTTCAACACGCTCTAATGGAAGTAGGCACCGCCATCGACCACCAGCGTCTGCCCCGTGACGAATGCGGCGTCCTGTGAGGCGAAATAGATCGCCGCGCCGACGATGTCCGCGGGATGCTGATCGCGCTGGATGACGCGCGCCTTCAAGGAGATGTCCTGCAGTTTTTCGAGCTGATCCGGGTTGGCGAGCACGCCGTCGGACATCGTGAAGCCGGGCGCGACGCCATTGACGAGAATGCCCGCGCCGCCAAGCTCCTTCGCCAGCGCCTTGGTCATCGCATTGACCGCGCCCTTGCTTGCCACGTAGTGCAGCATGAAGGGGACACCCTTGAACGGCGTGCCCGAGGAAATGTTGATGATACGCCCGGCGCCCTGCGCGCGCATCGTCGGCGCGACGGCGCGCGTCGCCAGGGCAAGGCCCATCACGTTGACGTCGAGCACGCGCTTCCATTCGTCGATGTCGAGGTCTTCGAACGGCATTGGCTTCAGCGAGGAATAGATGCCTGCGTTGTTGACGAGCACATCGATCTGGCCAAAGGCATCGACGGCGGCGCGCGCCATCGCCTCGGTATCGCCCCGGCTCGCGACATCGCACGCCACACCGACGACGCGGCCCTGGTCGGCATCGAGCTGGCCGGCGGCCTCTTCGGCACCATCACGATCGGCGATCACCACCTTCGCGCCTTCGGCGAGGAAGCCCTCGGCAATCGAGCGGCCAATGCCCATCGCGCCTCCGGTGACGATCACGACCTTTCCGCTGCAACGCATGGCGTCCTCCTTGCTGCTTGCCGCCTGCAGGCCCGCTCACCGGTCGCGACAAAATCCGGCGCGCACTGTCCAGAACTTCTTGCGTCGCCGGAAAGCTGCGCAGCAGCTTATCCGGCGTCTTTCGCCCTTGCACGATACCTGGAACTCACCACTCATAGCCAGCCTCGCGCAGGACCCGCGGAAACAAATCCGCCCAAGTTGGATTCTGCTGTTCGATCAACTCGATCTTCCAGGCGCGTCGCCAGCGCTTCATAAGGCGTTCCCGCTTGGCGGCCGTGGCGGCGCAATCGTGTCGTTCATAATAGACCAGACGTCCGACCCAATACTTTGTCGCAAAGCCGGGCGTGACCCGCTGTCGATGCTGCCAGGCACGGCGAGCCAAGTCGCTGGTCATGCCGACATAGATGACACCCCCAGGCTTGCTCGCAGTAATGTAAACGTAGAATTCCTTGCTAGGCGGCTCATTCATCGCGCAACACCTTTGGCAAAAATCTATGCCTTGATGACCGCCATTGCTAAGGACCCCGGATAAACACTGGCGTGTTTTCCGGGGACGCACAAGCAAGCAGGTCCGTTGCACAGCGCGCTGCAACGCATGGCGTCCTCCTTGCTGCTTGCCGCCTGCAGGCCCGCTCACCGGTCACGGCAATATCCGGCGCGCACCCTCATCCTGCCCGTTTGGGCGCGTGACACAAGTAATTGTCGCGCCACGTGTGCGGATCGCTCGGCTCGACGATCGCAACGCAGTTCATGCCCGGCAATCGACCGGACGCGCTGAAGCGGAAGGTCACGGCGAGATCGCGTGGCCAGCAGAAATAGTTGTTGTGCCAGTCGTTCGGATCCGACTTTTCCCGCACCTGGATGCATTTCAGGCCGCGCCCGAGAATCGGGCCCCGATGCGACCACTTGAAGCCGACGTCGCGCTCGCTGCACAGATAGTTGTCGAACCACATGTGCGGATCGTTGGGCTCGTCCCATTGCACGCAGTGCATGCCGGCAATCGGGCCGCCATAGCTCCACACGAGGCCGGCGCGGAAGGTGCGATCACGCAGCGGCGGCAGACCGAGCCCCGCGACCGGCTTGAGGCGCGGACCTTCGGCCAGCAGTTCCTTGATGCGTTCTGCCCGCGACTTGCCATCGTCGCGTTGCGTCGCGGCGTCACCGCGACCGGGCTTGAAGCCCGCCGCGCGCGCGATGCCGCCGGCGAGGCAGCGCTCGAGCTCCACCGCGCGCCGTTCGGCGGTGTCGCGCAGGCGGCGCTTGTCCGCCGATCGGCAACGCCGCAGCGCGACCGCGCGCTGGCGCCGCGCCTGGGTATTGCCGGACAACGTGCACTGATAGGCATCGCCAATGCGATCCTGGCGCTCGAAGCGCGCATCGAGGCCGCCACAGGCGGGCGCCACCTGGGCCTGGCCGGGTGCCGCGACGAGCTGACTCAACGCCAGTAAGCCTATGATCGCAAACGCGTGTTTCATGCTACTCGTACTCTCGGCATTGTTCGTGGCGCCATCATTGCCTCCCGAACCCGTCGTGGCAAGACGATCGGCCTGCAATGGCCGGCACGCAACCGCATCCACGCGCCAACAAAAAGGCCCCGCGAGCATCGCCCGCGAGGCCTGAACACCGTGTGAACGGTTCGACCGTGCTTTAGTGCGCCAGCACCGCCAGCAGCAGCAGCGCGACGATGTTGGTGATCTTGATCACCGGGTTGACGGCCGGGCCGGCGGTATCCTTGTAGGGGTCGCCGACGGTATCGCCGGTCACCGAGGCCATGTGGGCGTCGGACCCCTTGAGGTGCTTGGCGCCGTCCTTGTCGACGAAGCCGTCCTCGAACGACTTCTTGGCGTTGTCCCAGGCGCCGCCGCCCGAGGTCATCGAGATCGCAACGAACAAGCCGGTCACGATCACGCCGAGCAGCATCGCGCCAACCGCCGAGAACGCCGCGCTCTTGCCCTCGGCACCGCCGCCGCCGACGTAATAGATGACGATGAACAGCACGATCGGCGAAAGCACCGGCAGCAACGACGGAATGATCATTTCCTTGATCGCAGCCCGCGTCAGCATGTCGACCGCGGCGGCATAGTCCGGCCGGTCCTTGCCTTCCATGATGCCCGGCTTCTCGCGGAACTGACGGCGCACTTCCTCGACCACGGCGCCACCGGCGCGGCCGACCGCGGTCATCGCGATGCCCCCGAACAGGTATGGAATGAGACCACCGATCAGGAGGCCGACCACGACGTACGGGTTGGACAGCTCGAAGTTGGCTTCGACGCCGGCGAAGAACGGGAATTTCTCCGCATTCGCCGTAAAGTACTGCAGGTCATAGTTGTAGGCCCCGAACAGGACCAGCGCGCCGAGACCGGCGGAGCCGATTGCATAGCCCTTGGTCACCGCCTTGGTGGTGTTGCCGACGGCATCCAGCGCGTCGGTCGACTTGCGCACCTCGGCCGGCAGGCCGGCCATCTCGGCGATGCCGCCGGCGTTGTCGGTGACCGGGCCGAACGCGTCGAGCGCGACGATCATGCCGGCAACGCCAAGCATCGTCGTCGTCGCGATCGCCGTCCCGAACAGGCCGCCAAGCTTGAAGGTGACGATGATGCCGACGACGATCGCCAGTGTCGGCAGAGCACACGCTTCGAGCGAGATCGCGAGGCCCTGGATCACGTTGGTGCCATGCCCCGTGACCGACGACTGGCTGATCGAGCGCACCGGGCGGAACCCGATGCCGGTGTAGTACTCGGTAATCCACACGATCAGGCCGGTCACGGCGAGACCGACGAGGCCGCAGTAGAACAGGTTGATGCCGGTGATCGCGATGCCGTCGGCCTTGCCAACCTCGCCCCAGTTGCCGAGCACGAACTCCGTCGCGACATAGAGGCCACCGATCGACAGCACCGCTGTCGCGATCAGGCCCTGATAGAGCGCGCCCATGATCGAGCCGTTTGTGCCGAGGCGCACGAAGTAGGTGCCGACGATCGAGGTCAGCAGGCAGACCGCGCCGATCGCCAGCGGATAAACCATCATCGTTTCGAGTATCGGCTGGTCGGCAAAGAAGATCGCCGACAGCACCATGGTTGCGACCACGGTCACCGCATACGTCTCGAACAGGTCGGCGGCCATGCCGGCGCAGTCACCGACGTTGTCGCCGACGTTGTCGGCGATCGTCGCCGGGTTGCGCGGATCATCTTCGGGAATACCGGCCTCGACCTTGCCGACCAGGTCACCACCGACGTCGGCGCCCTTGGTGAAGATGCCGCCGCCGAGGCGCGCGAAGATCGAGATCAGCGAGGCACCGAAACCAAGCGCCACGAGGGCATCGACGACCATGCGATCCTGCGGCTGATAGCCCATCCCCGCGGTCAGGAAGAAGTAATAGCAGGCGACGCCGAGCAGCGCCAAACCGGCGACCAGCATGCCGGTCACCGCACCCGACTTGAACGCGATGCTGAGGCCGTCGGCCAGCGAAGTTGCCGCGGCCTGGGCGGTGCGCACGTTGGCGCGCACCGAGACGTGCATGCCGATATAGCCGGCGAGGCCCGAGAGAATGGCGCCGATCGCAAATCCGAAAGCGACCTGCCAACCGAGATAGAACGCGGCCAGGAAGATCACCGCGCCGACCATCGAAATCGTCATGTATTGGCGGTTGAGGTAGGCTTGCGCACCTTCGCGGATCGCCGTTGCGATTTCCTGCATCTTTTCGTTGCCGGCATCTGCAGCCATCACCTGTTGAATGGTGATGACGGCATAAACCACCGATATGGCGCCGCAGGCGATGATCGCCCAGAGCAATTCATTCATGGGTATTCCCCCGTCCTAATTGTAAGTGGACGCAATCGCACCGCGACGAGCCGTGAACAACGGCTCGGACCCGGGCAAATCGCCGACACAAGGAAACGCACGACGCCAGCGGCGCCGGCGCAAACCAGCCAACTTTCGACAGCCCTGCCCGATATGTTGCGTGGCCAGGGCCGAATTCCGCGCGGACCATGCCAAAAGACATGCCAACTTGCAACACGGTGGCGGTGGCACTTTCGTCTCGGTTTGCCGGTTGTCAGACCAAATCCTCCGCTTAGTTGGCATCAAAGTGGTCATATCCGGTCGTGCCGGCGTCAATTTCGCCGCCGGCCGCGTCGACGAGGCGCACGCCTGAATCGGTGACGACGTGCCCTATCCTGGCGACCGCGACGCCGCCGCGCCGGGCACTGGCCTCAAAGGCCGCGGCTGATTCGGGCGCCACCGTCGCCAATACTTCATAGTCGTCGCCGGCCGTGGCGAGCCTGATCGCAGCCGCCTGATCAACGTTCATCACCGCCTTGACACCATGGGCCAGCGGCAGCGCGGCGAGTTCGATTCGCGCGCCAACGCTGGCAAGCCGGCACATCCGGTCGAGGTCCTTGAGCAGCCCGTCCGAGATATCCATGGCAGCGCGGGCGTGCCCCCTCAGCGCCGTGCGCAGGCCAAGCCGCGGCTGCGGGCGCAGATAGCGCGCCAGCGCAGCCGCCCGATCCGCCGCGCCGAGCGGCCAGCCCGCCGCCGCATCAGCCTCGATCCGCAAGCGCAGGCCGAGCGCGGCACCGCCCAGCGCACCGCTGACGTAGACGGCATCACCGGCCCGGGCACCGCCACGCGGCACCATCTGCCCGGCCCGCACCTCGCCGATCGCCGTCACCGCAATACTCAGTGGCCCGGCGCTGCGATCCGTATCACCGCCGATCAACACGCAGCCAAACGCCGTTTGCGCCGCCTCCAGCCCCTGGGCAAACCGCGCCATCCACGCCGCCTCGGGTTTCTCGGGCAAGGTCAGCGCCATGAGATAGGCGACCGGGCGCGCGGCCTTGGCGGCAAGGTCGGAGACGTTGACGGCGAGCGCCTTCCAGGCCAGGTCCTCGGGCGCGTCGTCGGACAGGAAATGCACGCCCTCGACAATCGGGTCGGTCTTGAAGATCAACGCGTGCCCGGGCAGCGGCGCCAGCTCGGCGCAGTCATCGGTGAGGCCGTAGGCGCCCGGGTGCGCGGCCGCCAGGGGCGCCAGGTACTGCGCGATGAACCGTTCCTCGCCGCTCGCTGCCATCGTCACTCCGTCGTTTCCGCACGTGTCCTTTAACCGGGCCAAAGGTAGGCGCCATGCCACCTGAATGTAAGCCATGCGCCGCGCCTTGTCTTAAGAGACGTTGTGGCGCAAGGCTGTCCGGTCAAGCCGTTACACGGTCAGTACAAGTTCTTGCGAGGGCACATTTTTGATTTGCTACGCGTTGCCATGGACATGACAAGGACCGACGCACGATTACCCCTCTTTTGTCCTGCCGGTAATCGGCACACGGCCGGAATTGAGAAGCGAAGGGCCCCGGATCGTCTGCTGCGCAGCCGTCCGGGGACGCGCCAAGAGCGAAGGTCACGGTGCCTCTGCGGCGTCTGAGTGGCATTGCGACAAGGCGATGCGTCTCAATCGGAATCCGGACCCTCGCCGCTTCCGCGTTCCCGGAAAACACGCAGTGTTTATCCGGGACCCTTCGCGTCGCGGTTGCTAAAATCGTGACGCCCCGCCGGCACAAATGCGCCCGGATTGCGCGGCGATTCCAAGCCCGCATGCCACTTCGCAGAGCGCTTTGCGCTTTATCCGGATAGCAGAGCGCCTCGGCGGAAACCTAAGCAAACCACTTCAAACTGGGCGTTCTTGGTACCTCGCTCGGGTCTCAGCCTGCGCGCGGATGACAACAGAAATTAGAACCGCCGTCCGTCTAAATGTCGTGTTCCAACCGGTCGAAATCGGCGCGGCGCCGGCAAACTCGGACGCTGTCGCATGGTATGGATCAATGCTTCCGAACAGCAATGGACGCAGGCCGGCACCCGTTTGCGCTTTCTCGGGCCGAGCGTTCGTGGCACGGCGAATAGGCGCCGGCCACCTGCCCAGCAAAGACGACAATTGCGTGCGACCGGCCGGGCCCCTCCGACCGCACCCGGGCAAAAGGAGCACCGTCACAGCGCGTTCGCCGGCCAACCGCGGCGGCCGACGGATGGTCCCGCGAAAACAGTGTGATCCGACGCCGACAGGTTGTACACAGGGCGATCGCTCCACTCACCGGCAAGCCGTCCCGCCACCACGCACCCTTCGACCGCCCATCACATCAACCCGGAGGCGTAGCGCATGCCGCTGCTGCTCGTATTGGCCTGTTCCTGCTTCGTCAGCAGTCTCGCCATTCGCATGGTCGATCCCATGGTGCCGGCGATCGCCGCCGATCTTGCCACGGCCGAGGCCAACGTGTCGCTGCTGGCGAGCGCCTATGCCGTGCCCTATGCCCTGGTCCAGCTGCTGCTCGGGCCGCTCGGCGACCGGGTCGGCAAGGCCCGCATCATCGTTGCCTGCCTCGTCGTCCTGACGCTCGCAACCGCAACCGCGGCGGTGGCACCGTCCTTGGAAATCCTGTTTGCCGCCCGCGTCCTCGGTGGTCTCGCCGGCGGTGGCATCATTCCGCTGGCGATCGCGCTGGTCGGAGATCGCGTGCCGTTCGCCGGGCGCCAGACGGCGCTCTCGAAAATCATGACCGCCCTGGTCGGTGCGGTCCTGGTCGGCACCGCCGGCACCGGCTTCCTTGCCACGTTGGTCGGCTGGCGCGGCGTCTTCGCTGCCGCGGCCGTGCTCAGCGCGATCGTCTCCTGCATCGCCATCGCGGCGCTGCGCGACAAGCCGGCGGCCGGGCCGGCGGCCGGCGATCGCGGCGCCACCACGCGACGCACCGGCAACCTGCTGCAGGGCTATGCCCGCACCTTTGCCCATCCGCTGGCCTACGTGTGCTTTGGCGCCGTGCTGGTCGAGGGTGTTCTCGTCCTCGGCCTGCTGCCCTACGTTGCGACACTGCTCGGCGCGCGTGGCGCCGGCGGCGTGGCGCAGGCCGGCATCGTGCTCGCCGGGCTGGCGATCGGCGGTCTCGTCTACACGCAGTCGGCCGCCCGCCTCATCGCGCACCTTGGCGGGGTCGTCAATCTCATCCGCTGCGGCGCCGTCTGCGTCACGCTCGGCTTCTTCGGCATCGCCCTGCAGGCCAGTTGGCAGGTCGAAATGGCGGCCTTCATGCTGCTCGGTTTCGGCTTCTACTCGATCCACAATTCCCTGCAGACCCAGGCGACAGAACTCGCGCCCGACAACCGCGGCGCCGCGGTTGCACTGTTCGCCTTTTTCTTCTTCGTCGGACAGTCGGCCGGGCCGCTGTTCTACGCCGTCGCGCTTCACGTCGTATCACCGGCACCGCTGCTCGCCGCCATCGGCATTATCGCCGGCGCCCTGGCGCTGCTGCTTGCCGCCGCGCTGAAACCGAGCCATGGCGGGTAGGTTGGGTTAGCGGTCCACCGGCTTCTCGGAACCCACAAACCTTGCTCGCGCAGCCCAACGCGTGAGCCACCACGCGCCCTGCCACGACAACAGCGCACGGTGTTCGCCTCGACGTCGTCGTTGGGTTACGCGGGAGGCGCCGCAACGCCACAACCGCTAGGCCGTGAGGCGCCGTTACCCCTCGCAAATCGGTGCCGCGGGTGCCGTACCGAACTCGTCCGCGCGCAGCTCCCGCGCCAGCTGGTCGAGCAACCCGTTCACCACCTTCGGCTGGTCCTCGCTGAAGAACGC
>JBPCVZ010000478.1:0-2571 GCA_051010015.1 Hyphomicrobiaceae bacterium | reverse complement strand
ATCGCTCAACCGCTCGGCCTTGGCATCGAGGATGCGGCGGAAGCCATCCTCAAAGTCGCCAATGCAAAGATGGCCGGCGCCATCCGGCTGGTCTCGATCGAGCGTGGCCATGATCCGGCGAAATTCGCAGCGATGCCGTTCGGCGGTGGTGGTGCGTTGCATACGGGCGCGCTGATCAAGGAGGTCGGGCTCGGTTCGGCGCTCGTCCCGCGTTTTCCCGGCGTGACGTCGGCGCTCGGCTGCGTCGTGGCCGACATGCGTCACGACCGCGTGCAGACCGTCAACCGGATGCTGGACGACCTCGACACCGCTGCGCTCGGTCGCGAGATGGAAGGCATCGCGGCTGATACCGAGACCTATCTCAACGCTGCCGACATCGAGTTTACCGGTCTCGATCGCCTCTATGAGTTCGACATGCTGTATCTCGGCCAGACTCATACCGTGTCGGTGCCGGTCGAGGTGCCGGCGGGCGGGCTGACGCGCGATTCCGTGCGTGCTGCCTTCGAGGCGGCGTACCTGGAGGCGTTCGGACGGCTGCTGGCGGACATTCCGATGCGGGTCATGAGCTATCGTATTGCGGTGGTTGGGCGGCGGCCGAAGTTCGACATGTCGGTGTTTGCGCCAAGCGCGGGCAAGCCGGCGGAGGACTGCCAGACGGCGGCGCGCGAAGTCTATGCGGACGGCCGGTTTCACGACGCCAACGTCTACGAGCGGCTCGATCTTGGCGTCGGCGCGCGTATCAACGGGCCGGCGCTGCTCGAGCAGCCGGACACGACGATCTTCGTCGACCCTGGATTGGCGGCGCGCGTCGATGGCTATGGGAATCTCGTTATCGAGCCGAAAGAGGATTGAACATGGATTTGGACACGCTTGATCCCGCCAAGACGGCTTTGCTGATTGCCGACCTGCAGAACGACTTCGTGCACCCGGATGGCGCCTACGCGCGTGGCGGCCAGGCCAATGCGGACATCGCCGCGGTCCCTGCGCGTGTCGTGCCGGTCGCCGAGGCGTTGCGCGAGAAGGGCGGCTGGATCGTGTCGACGCACTTCACACTGGTGCCGGGTAGGGGCGGCGAGCCGTTCATTTCGCCGCACCTGAAAGCCATGCGTCCGTTTCTGAGGAAAGGTGATTTCGCTCCGGGTAGCTGGGGGCAGGCATTGCTCGATGAGTTGCAGCCGGCAGACCTCTCGGTCGAGAAGGTCGCCTATTCGGCGTTTTACATGTCGCGCCTGGAGTGGGTGTTGCGCAAGGCGGAAATCACGACGCTGTTCGTTTGCGGGATTGTCACCAACGGCGGCGTGGCCTCGACGGTGCGCGACGCGCACGTTCGCGATTTTTCGACGGTCGTGCTGAGCGACGGTTGTGCAGCGTTTGCGCCGGAGACCCACGCACACGCGATCGGTGATCTTGCGACGGTGGCGACGACGATGACGTGTGCCGAGGCGGCCGAGCGGATTGCGTCGCTGTAGAAATTGCGTCAAGCTTGATCGCATCCGCCAGCCTGCAACAGGGAAGAACCGCCATGGCAAAGGATAGCAGCGGCTCGCACGGGCCGATCGTCGTCATTAACCCCAATTCGAACGAAGCGGTGACCAGTGGACTGGATGAAGCGCTCGAGGCGTTTCGGTTTCCAGGCAGTCCGGCGATCGAATGCCTGACGTTGGCGGAAGGCCCGTTCGGGCTTGAAACGCAGGTGCATTCGGATCAGGTCGTCATGCCGCTGGTGCGGTTGGTCGAAGCACGCGATGATGCTTCTGCGTTTGTCATTGCGTGCTATTCGGATCCCGGCATCGACGCATGCCGGTCGGTCGCCAAGGTGCCGGTGTTCGGTATGCAGGAGTGCGGCACGCTGGGCGCGATGGCGCGCGGCGATCAGTTCGGCGTGATTGCGATCACCGATGTTTCCGTGCTGCGCCATCGCAAGTACATGCGCCGCATGGGTGTGCTCGACCGGCTCGCGGCGGAGCGCCCGCTGGACATGTCGGTGGACGAGACGGCACGTGGCGAAAACACCTTCAACCGGCTCGTCGAGGTCGGCCGGCAGCTGCTCGATGATGGCGCCAACTCGATCGTGCTCGGGTGTGCCGGCATGGCGCGGCATCGCGCAGCGCTCGAAGCGGAATTGGGCGTGCCGGTGATCGAGCCGACGCAGGCGGCCGTGGCGATGGCACTTGGTGCGGTGTTGGCAAGCGCTTAGCGGTGGTGCTTTAGCGCATTTCGGTTGGCGTATTCACCGCAGATCTGGTTGGGTTATTGGTCCACCGTCGTCTTGTTATGCCACAACGTTATCCGCGTGACCCAACTGATCCCCGATCGCACCTAAGCGTTAAATCTCCAAATCCTAGGGCAACTCGGTGATCACTGCGCCGGCGAAGAGGGCGGCGTGGTCGGGGCGCCAGATGCTGTCGTGGCGCGCCTCGAAGACGCGGTCGAGAAAGCTCTGCTTGACCCCTCGCGCGCGAAAGAACCGCAAATCGTTCTGCTGCTCGGTATCCGGGTCGACCGTCTGCACCAGGAACCGGTTGGCGTAGCCATAGCGGTGGAAGCCGAGCCGCCCCTGCGGCCCGAGCG
>JBPCVZ010000477.1:0-8968 GCA_051010015.1 Hyphomicrobiaceae bacterium | reverse complement strand
GTATCGCGTCAGTTGCTCGCGTCAGTCGGGTCCGAAGGGCCGCGTCCGGTAGAGCGTTTTTCAGAGTTGCGTTGCAGTGCGTACGTGTCCGGTCAGGCGCCGCCCAGTTGCTTGCCCGAACGCATGGTGAAATCCCCCCGGGACACGCTGCCCGGCGTGTTCAAGAAACAACGGCAGACCGCATCTAGTAATGTGTTGCAGTCTATGCGTAGGCGGTTTGCCGGCCCCCAGTTTTGACTCTGTGTCTTGAGTTTTGCGTATCCGTATCAGTCTGTTGAGTAGCGTTGACCGGGCCGCGCGTGTTGGCCGGATCGGGCGCGTTGTACTCGGTAAGTTTTGAGAAGTGGAGCGTATTGTGCAGGTTTGTACCCCCGTGAATTCTTCGGTTTCGCCGCCTGTTGCGTGGCAGTCCGTTGGCCATCTCGTCGGCAATGTCCTCGCCAACGTGACGGTCGAGAAAGCAGCCGAATTCGATCGGTCTCCGTTGAAGGCGAAAGCGTCGCCCGCTGAACCGAGCGATCAGGGACGATAGTCCCCGAGCGAGTTGGCAAGTGTATTTGTTAGTGACCTAAACGTCTTGCTTAGTGCTTCGTAGAGCCCAGTCTTGCGTCACGAAGTGGAGCGGCGGATGCACTTGCCATTCAGTTAAAGCGAGTTTGTTTGCGTTGAGTGGAAAATAATAAGGCCGGTCGGCAACGGCTTGGCCAGTTGCAAGGAAAGGTTACGCGATGACGATGCAAGCAATGAATTCCGCTGAATGGGAGCATGCAACAGACGTCGCACGGCAGGTTTGCGCGAGAGTTTTTCGCGATGGTGGCGCCCCCTCCGATGCGCTCGAAGCGTTCGGATTGGCGCACGAGGACCTACATGGCAGCTGGCGCATGTCCGTTGAACGAATCGCCACAGCGCTGTGCCGCTCTGGCACGGCCAAAAAACAGCCTCAGGCATACAAAATGGCCGCTTGAAAACGGTGAAGGTGCGCCGCCGTAGTCCCCATATCTCGCACCACTCTTTTCTGTCGGCGTCGCCGTCATCCCCAACGGTTGGCGCCGACAGAAAATCAAAAGAAGCCCGCCGCTCCCTCTCCCCAATGCGGCGGGCTTTTTATGTGGTCAATCTTCGCCGCCTGCATGCCGATTTCCTCGTCGGCGCTGCTTGACCCTCTATCCCCCCTCAACGCCCTGCGTATTGACATAGACCGCATAGAGCGACTGGCTCGCGGCCATGAACAACCGGTTGCGCTTGGCGCCGCCGAAGCAGACGTTGGCGCACCGTTCCGGCAGCGCGATTCGGCCGATCAAGTCGCCGTCCGGCGCATAGATCTGTACGCCGTCGAGTTCTGCCGAGCCCATGCCCCAGCCGCACCACAGGTTGCCGTCGACATCGACGCGGAAGCCATCCGGTGTGCCGCCTTCGCCGGCATCGATGAACACGCGCTTGTTGGCAATGCTTTCGCCATCCCCGGCGACATCGTAGGCCAGCAGCTTGCGGTTTGGCACGCCGCGCGACTCGACGACGTAGAGGATGCTCTCGTCTGGTGAAAACGCCAAGCCGTTCGGCCCGAGAATATCGTCGGCGAGACAGGTCAACGCGCCTGATTCGGGATCGAGCCGATAAACGTTCTGGCTCAACTCCGGTTCGGCCTGATACCCTTCGTAATTGCCGAGAATACCGAACACCGGATCCGTGAACCAGATCGATCCGTCCGATTTCACAACGACATCATTTGGCGAGTTGAGCCGCTTGCCCTGGAAACTGTCAGCGAGAACGGTGATCGAGCCATCGTATTCGGTGCGCGTCACCGATCGCCCACCGTGATGGCAGGTCACCAGCCGGCCCTGGCGGTCGCGCGTGTTACCGTTCGCGAAATTCGTTGGCTTGCGGTAAATCGAAACGCGCTCGGTTTCCTCTTCCCATTTCAGAATGCGCTGGTTGGGGATATCGCTCCACAGCAGATAGCGGCCATCGCCGAACCAGACCGGCCCCTCGGCCCAGCGGCACCCCGTGTAGAGCCGTTCGACGGCTGCCGAAAACACCCGGTATTTCTCAAAGCGCGGGTCCAGGATTTCGATCGCCGGATCCGGGTAGCGCGGCTGCTCGCGCCAGCCACTGGTCCGATTGTGTTCGCGTCGCATGCTCTGCCTCTCGATGGAAAATGATCCATCGGAGCTTATGGCGTGGCGTCGCTCGGGGAAAGTCCTTTACCGCCGCAGCAGACGCAGGCGGCACCGCCGGTCGGTGCCGCCCGCAAGCCAGGATCAAGGCTCCAGTTCGGTATCCCAGTAGAGATAGTCGAGCCAGCTCTCGTGCAGGTAGTTCGGCGGAAACTTGCGCCCATTGCGATGCAGTTCGTACACCGTCGGCCGGTACGGCTTTTGATGCGGATGCATGCCGCACGTCTTGGGCAGCTTGTTCGCTTTGGCCAGGTTGCACGGCGAGCATGCGGCCACAACGTTATCCCACCGGGTCTGCCCGCCGAGCGAGCGCGGCACGACGTGGTCGAAAGTCAGGTCGTCGCTGCTGCCGCAGTACTGGCATGAGAAGCGGTCGCGCAGGAACACGTTGAAGCGGGTGAACGCAGGGTAGAGCGCCGGCTTGACATAGGTCTTGAGCGAAACCACCGATGGCAGCCGCATCTCGAATGACGGGCTGTGCACCTGCGAATCGTACTCCGAGACAATATTCACCCGGTCCAGGAACACGGCCTTTACTGCGTCCTGCCAGCTCCACAGCGACAATGGATAATAGCTCAAGGGACGAAAGTCCGCGTTGAGCACCAGCGCGGGCTTGTTTTCAAATAAAGCGTTAGCTCCGGTCACGATCGTGCTTTCCTTGTCCCGGGGTTGCTGACTGGGTCGCAGAACGGGTTACAGAAAACGGCTACGCACGTCGCACTCGCGCACATCCTCATATTAACCGTGTGTGTCAGCTCTGTGAAGCCGATCGCACCGATCGCCCTTTACATGGGGAAAAGTCACATCCTTTCAAGCAGATCAGGAGGCGTTGCGCATCCGTCGATGACGCCGTCACAGTCCGATCCCGCTGCGCCCTTGTTTGAGCACAGCGTAGTAGGCCCACAGCAGTCGTGCCGAGACGGCCCGCCAGGGCCGCCAGGCTTCGGCCATCTCGAGCAACGCGTCGGGACCGGGACGGCTTTCCAGCTCGAAGGCGTGTTGCGCCGCGACCTGGATCGCAAGATCGCCCGGCGCGAAGACGTCGGGCCGGCCCAGGCAGAACATCTCAAAGACATCGGCTGTCCACGGACCGATGCCGGACACGCTGAGCAGCGCGTCGCGAAACGTCGCGTCCGGCAGCATCGCCGCACCGTCAAGATCGAGCCCGTCATCAAGCACGGCCGAACTGATCGCGCGCAGGGTTCGGATCTTCGGTCGCGACAGGCCGCAGGCCTGGAAGTCGGCATCCGTCAGCTCCGCGACCCGCGCAGCAGTCATGGGATCAATACTCTCGATGCACCGCCCCCAAATCGCGTTGGCGCTGGCGACCGAGACCTGTTGGCCGACCACGATCCGCGCGAGACCCGGAAAGCCCGGCTCGCGCCGGCGCAGTGGGGGTGGTCCGGTCGTCTTATAGATCTTACGCATCACCGGACACTTGCGGCTCAGCGAACGTACGCCGCGCAGCACATCTTCTGGCGTTTCGATGGCCGCCAATGGCGCGCGCCGCCTTATTTTCGATGTCATGACCATCGCCTCCGCCCGCAATCTGCGGCCCACTTCTGCATAGCATTCTTTGCCGGGCCGCGCGCAATTGGGCGCCAGCGGAATTCGGCTTTTGCGACGACACTGAACGATGGCTTATCCATGTCTAGGGGCGTCCCGAGGGATGGGAACACGACGGGGACTAAAATGAGAACATTAAGGGAACTTTATCTGGACTCTTGCATTGATTCGTGGCATGTTCTTCAAACGTTCCAAACACGGTATCGCCTCATCAAGGTCACTCAAAAGCCCGTGTTTAAAGGGAGTAAGTATCCAGTTGCGTCGCGTTGTGTCGCGTCCCCGGTGTGCGTTTGTTCTTGTCGCGTTTGCGTAGAATTTCCCTCCTCGAAGCTCCGCCAATATCGCCGTTGGCTCCCCACGCCACGGCCAAGAAATGGAACGCCCAGATGCGCACTTTCCTCATCTCTTACGATCTCGCAAGCCCGGCAACCAACCGCAATGCGATGACCACCGCGATCATGATGCTCGGCACGACCTGGGCCCGCCCCCTCGATCAGACCTGGTACCTGAAGGCCGACCTCGATGAGGACGATATTCACTCGGTGCTCGCCAACCTACTCCACGACGATGACGGGCTGATCGTCCAGTGCGTCAGCGACGATGCCCATCTCGCCAACACCTCGCTGCGCTGGTTCAAACAACGACCGTTGGCGCAGGATAAGGTCGAAACCAACATCGTCGCATTTCCGGTTGCCCCTGAACTGCCCTGTGGCGACGACATTCAGCCACTCGCTGCGGCAGGCTGAAGGTGCTCGGGACGTTGGGTGCTACCCGGCCGTTGCGTTCGCCTCGGCCGGGTTCGTTTCGGCGAAGGCCGCCGGCGGGCGTGGTTAAACGGTCCACTTGAGGAAATTGGTCAGCAGGCGCAGACCCAGCACTTGGCTTTTTTCCGGGTGAAACTGCGTGCCGGCGATATTGTCCCGTCCGACCATCGCGGTGATCGGTCCGCCATAGTCCGATGTTGCGATGACGGTTTCGGGGTCGCGCGCGATGAGGTGGAACGAATGCACGAAATAGGCGTGGCGGCCTTGCGGCCCCAGCTCGATGCCATCCAGTAATGCGTGCGGCCGTGACATGACCAGTGTGTTCCAACCCATGTGCGGCACTTTCAGCGTAGCATCGCGCGGTTCGATGGCGGTGACATCGCCGTCGATCCAGCCGAGCCCGGCGGTCTCGCCAAACTCGAGGCCGCGTGTCGCCATCAGCTGCATGCCTACACAGATGCCGAGAAACGGTTTGCCGCGCTCGATCGCGAACGACTGCAGCGCCTCAACCATGCCGGATACGGCCCGGAGGCCGGCTGCGCAATCTGCAAATGCACCGACGCCCGGCAGGATGACGCGATCTGCCGACGCGACCGCGTCGGCGTCGGCGGTGACGGCCACCTCGGCGGCGAGGCCGGCCTCTCGGGCAGCGCGCTCGACGGCCTTTCGGGCCGAGTGCAGGTTGCCTGATCCATAATCGACGATGACAACGCGTTGCATGCGGACTGCTTCCTAGATTCCTGATGAGCGGGCGACCGCTACGATCGCTGCCAACGCGGCCAGCTGCTGCCGGCCGATCGCCAACCGCGCTTCGGTGGGATCAGGTCGCCGTCACGCGCTGGTTGTGGTCTGCCGGCTGCTTCGAAGTTGCCCGGTTTGTCGAAGTTCGATGGTGTTACCATCGGTACCGCCGGCACCCAGGTCTCGAAGAAGCGCCGTTCGCATTCATCGAAGCTGGTACCGGACACCGTCGCGATCATCCGCCAGCTGCGCCGGTCGAGTGACCAGCGCTCGAGCACGTCCGCCTCGAAACCGACCAGCAGGCTCATCGCCATGGTCGCGTAGTAGCGCCAATGGTCGGGAACCTCGAACAGCGTGATCAGACCGTGGATCGCGCCGAGCACCAGCAGGTAGCCGATCAGCACCAACCACAGCCGATTGGCCAGCATCCACAGCGGCGGGAAGATGAACGCGAACAGCGAAAAGCCTTCGCGCACGAATTTCAGCCGTTCGGCGCGTTCTTCGCGGTCGGCCGGCGGGTTCGGTTGCTCGTGCACCGTGTAGGCGATCTGCGACTTGAACATGTTGAACATTCTGGCCTCTCGGGCATCCTCCTTGGCATCATTGGCGCGCGTGCCGATGCAACCTAACCGGACAATGAGCCTTTCGTCGACGGGATACGATCGGCCTGGCGCGGGTCGATCTCGATCGCTGTGCGCAGCGTGCGGGCCAGCGCCTTGAAACAGGTCTCGGCGATGTGGTGGCTGTTGATGCCATACAGCGTCGCAATGTGCAGCGTAATTCCGGCATTTTGTGCAAACGCCTGAAACCACTCGCGAAACAGCTCAGTGTCCATGTCGCCGACCTTGGCCGTGGGAAACGCGACATCCCACACCAGAAACGGTCGGCCCGACACGTCGATCGCGCACCGCGTCAGCGTGTCGTCCATCGCCAGGTGGCAGTCCGCGTAACGCGTGATGCCGCGCCGCTCGCCGAGCGCCTCGGCCAGCGCCTGGCCGAGGACGATGCCGCAATCCTCCGCGGTGTGGTGACCATCGATATGCAGGTCACCCTTGGCGGTCAACTTGATGTCGATCAGCGAGTGCCGCGCCAGCTGCTCCAGCATGTGATCGAGGAAGCCGATGCCGGTCGCGATCTCATAGGCGCCGGTGCCATCGAGATGCACGGTCGCCTCGATTTGCGTTTCCTTGGTATCGCGCTTGATGGAAGCTGTGCGGGTCACGTGATGTCGCTCCGATTCTGCTGCGCTTCGTTTAGCAGCTTGCCGCGTCGCCTCAAAGAGGGCAGAACCCGGTAATGTTGCGTGTCGGTCCGGGCCAAGAAGAACTGCATTCGCCCGCTGCCCGGCACGCCGCCTCTTGTTTTAGTGAATGCCAGTGCCAATTTCCTAGCAGCATGATGACACAACACTCACACGCCTCATCCGTCCCGCAATGGCACGGAACGACCATCCTGACGGTGCGCAAGGCCGGCAAGGTGGTCATCGCCGGCGACGGCCAGGTGAGCCTCGGCCAGACCGTGATCAAAGCCAATGCCCGTAAGGTCCGCTCGATCGGCCGCGGCGACGTTATCGGCGGGTTCGCCGGCGCCACCGCCGATGCCTTCACGCTGTTCGAACGCCTCGAAGCCAAGCTGGAGCAATATCCCGGCCAGTTGACCCGCGCCGCGGTCGAACTGGCCAAGGACTGGCGCACCGACCGCTATTTGCGCCGTCTCGAAGCGATGATGCTGGTGGCCGATCGCGAGACGACCCTGACGCTGACCGGCACCGGCGACGTGCTCGAGCCCGAATTCGATGTCATGGGCATCGGTTCCGGCGGCAGCTATGCGCTGGCCGCGGCACGTGCCTTGCTCGACACCGATCTCGATGCCGAGGCCGTCGCCCGCAAGGCGATGGGCATCGCCGCCGACATCTGCGTCTACACCAACGCCAACCTCATCATCGAGAGCCTCGAATCGGCGAAATAGCGGCGCCCGGCGTCGCTGATCCGCGCACTGTCTAGGCAGCGCAACAACAACGTACGACACGGACCTTCATGAGCAACTTTTCCCCGCGCGAAATCGTTTCCGAACTCGACCGCTACATTATCGGTCAGAAAGATGCCAAGCGTGCCGTCTCGATCGCGCTGCGCAATCGCTGGCGGCGCCAGCAGCTTGAAGATGATCTGAAGCAGGAAGTTCTGCCCAAGAACATTCTCATGATCGGCCCGACCGGCGTCGGCAAGACCGAGATTTCGCGCCGCCTCGCAAAACTGGCCGGTGCCCCGTTCATCAAGATCGAGGCAACCAAGTTCACCGAGGTCGGTTACGTCGGCCGCGACGTCGAAAGCATCGTCCGTGATCTCGTCGAGGTTGGCATCGCGCTGGTGCGCGAACGTCGTCGCGAGGCCGTGCGCGCCCGGGCAGAGGCGGCCGCCGAAGAGCGCGTCCTCGATGCCCTTGTCGGCGAAGGTGCGAGCGCCGCCACGCGTGAAAGCTTTCGGCGCAAGCTGCGCGAAAACGAGCTCAATGACAAGGAGATCGAAGTCGACGTCAACGACGGCGGCGGCGGTCTGCCGATGTTCGAGATTCCCGGCCAGCCCGGCGCCTCGATGGGCATGATGAACATCAACGACATCCTCGGCAAGGCGATGGGCGGGCGCACCAAGAAGCGCCGCGTCACCGTCGCCGACAGCTATACACTGCTGATTGCTGAGGAAAGCGACAAATTGCTCGATGACGACCAGATCGTTCACGAAGCGATCGACGCCGTCGAAAACGACGGCATCGTGTTTCTCGACGAGATCGACAAGGTCTGCCGCGCCACCGCTGATGGCGGCCGCGTTGGCGGCGATGTCAGCCGCGAGGGCGTGCAGCGTGACCTGCTGCCGCTGATCGAAGGCACGACGGTGTCGACCAAGCACGGCACGGTCAAAACCGACCACATCCTGTTCATCGCCTCGGGCGCATTCCACGTCGCCAAGCCGGCCGACTTGTTGCCCGAGCTGCAGGGCCGCCTGCCGATTCGCGTCGAACTGCGCGCCCTCACGCGCGAGGATTTCCGCCGCATCCTGACCGAGCCCGAGGCCAGCCTGATCAAGCAGTACGTCGCCCTGATGAAGACCGAAGGGCTCGAACTCACGTTCACCGAAGATGCCATCGACGCGCTCGCCGATGTCGCGGTCAAGGTCAACGAGACGGTGGAGAACATCGGCGCGCGCCGGCTGCAGACGGTAATGGAACGCGTCCTCGACGAGATCTCATTCGACGCCTCCGACCGTTCCGGCGACACCGTCACGATCGATGCCGCCTACGTCAAAGAGCACGTCGGCGACCTCGCCGACGACACCGACCTGTCGAAATTCATTCTGTGACGGTCTGGCGCGACCGTATCATGTATCATTGAGCGCACAGTGCGGCCGTGCCTTCATTCGTGCAGTGAACGCTTTCACGTTTGGCGCCTCTTCGGCTAGCTCCATGCGCTCGGCCCAATTGGTCGCGAAGCCGCAGAAAATGTCAGCGACGGAAAACGCGTCGCCGACGAAATAGTCATGTGCGCCGAGATGCTCGTCGAGCACTGCCATGGTTTTGAGGCCTTCCTTGCGCGCCTGTGCGATCGCTTCCTGGGATCGCTGGTCCTCGCGATAGACAAACGTGTTGCGCCCGATCGTCCAAAGATGCGCTTCGAGTTCGGTCATGATGAAGCCGCACCACTGGTCGTGCAGCGCGCGCTCCCAGGTTCCG
>JBPCVZ010000476.1:0-5871 GCA_051010015.1 Hyphomicrobiaceae bacterium | reverse complement strand
GCGGCGCGGGGTTGGTGGAGGTTTGTTCGCATCCCGACGTGCTCGTGTCTTTCTGTGCCGGTGTGGGGGACGCAAATGCCGCTGCGTGGGCGCCCGCTCGCGAAGCGTCCGGCGCTGCGCCGGGTTTGTCCGATATGACTCGTCAGCTGCTGCGCACGCCGTTTGACGAAGCGGGACGTCACCGTTTTGGTGTGCGCCACCGCGCCCCGATTGATGATGGTGCAGGCGACGTTGCCGGTTGCCGGTATCTCGGTCACCACCGTGCGGGCTTCGACATTGACGGTGCGCGGGTGGGGCACGGGGCCCAGGCTGCAGTTGGCATCGAAGAACGTAAAGGCCGTCGTTGTCGCCTGGGTGATGACGAGCTGACCGCTCGTTACGGTGATGGCCGCCGCCGCCGCGACGGTGTCCGGGCTGGTCGTCGTGATCGATACCGTGCGCGCGGTGCCGGCGTTGTCCACCGTGAACTGAAATGTGCCGGTGGCGCCGGTCGAGACGGTTTGCAGCGTCAACGTCGGGGCCGGCGCGGCGGCTGTCGGCGGCGCGACCGGTGCGGCAGGTGGCGGCGTCGCACCCGGTGCCGGCTGCGCGGCAAAGCTGATGATCGTTTCGGAATCGCCGATTTCAAACGAACCGTCCAATTCCGTGTCGTCGATCTTGACGATCAGTTGCAGGCTGCCGTCCGGGTTCGCTGCGGTGGCGAAATCGGCTTTTTTGAGCGTGAACTCGACGTCGGCTGCGCCCTTCGTCAGGACGACCTGGGTCGTCTTGAAGTTTGCCCGGCCACCGGCGGTGATCGCCAGCGAGATCGATTTGTTCTCGCTGAACGGTGTGGTCGTCGTAAGTTTGAGTGTGACCGTATCCGTGTCGTGGTCGACATTGACCTCCTTTTCACGCAAGCTGACAGTTGGCGCGGCCGGTGCGCTCGGCGGCGGCGATGGCGCTACAGGCTGCGCTGGGTCAGCAAACCTGACGGTCGCTTGGGAATTGCCGAAATTGATCGCGCTGCCGAATTCCTCGCTGTTGATCCTGACGACCAGCTGCAGGCTGTCGTCCGGCGCCTGCGCGGCCGCGAAGTCGGACTTCTTGAGCTTGAACGCGGTTTTCGGCTGTCCTTTCTCGAATATGGCCAGATCCGTGATGACGCGGGTGCCATTGCCGGCGGTGATCGTCAGCGGTATCAGCTTTTCGTCTTCGAATGGAACGGTGGTCGTGAAATTGAGCGTGGCGTCCGCGGCGTCGCGTGCGACATTGACGGTCGTTTCGACGATGCTGACCGTCGGTATCTGCGGCGGTGGCGGTGGCGGCGCGGGGCGCGGCCTGATGTTGACTGTCGCCGTCTTGTTCCCGAATCCGTATGACCCATCAAACTCCAGTGTTTCAGCGAGGGCGACTATGACTTGCAAGCTTCCATCCGGATTCCGCTCGCTATCGAATCTGGCAAGATCAACCGTGAACGGCTCTTTGTCCGCGCCCTTTGGCAGGTCGGCCTGTGTCAACAAAACACGCAACCCGGCCGAGATCCGGAGCGGGATGACTTTATCGGTGTCGAATACCTCGGTGGTCGAGAGATGGAGCGTGACGGACTGTGCGTCGTGGTCGACACTTACGTTGGTTTCGACGATGCTGACCTCTGGAACGGCTTGCGCCATTGGCATGGTTGGGTCACCGGTGATCGTCAGGAGCGCCACTACGCACACCGCCAGCCAACGGGCGAAGAACGCAGGGCGCGAGACGGTGACGGTGCCGACGCGATACAAGCTGCACATACTGTGACGTCCCCCAGACATTTCGTCTTCGGACCATGCGCGGAATTGCAAACTTGGGCATGAAAGGAAGATGAAGAATTTCTGTCAGGTCGCGGATGTCACGGTGTAAGGACGGTAAAGTGGGGCATCTTGCCGATCCCTTGACGGATAACATTCAAGTGCATGGTTTCCGAGTTCGTGCCGATTGCGGCCCATGACAGACCGGGCAAGGTGCCGTTGCCCGGTCTTTGCGCTTTCTTATTGCAGTGGGATCGTCACGCCGACTTTGCCGCCGATGGTCTCCTGGCCTTGACGGCCGAGCCCGGTATAGGCGCCTTGCACCTCGAAGCGGGTGCCCTGTGCCGTCTCGATCTTGAGGCCGCCCTCGAAGCGCATCTGGAATTTTTCGAGCGGCACGCTGGCGAGCGCGTCGCTGGATGCGGTATCGAAGTCAGGCGCGTTGGCATTGCCGGCGCCGGTGAAGCGCCACAGCGCCTGCGCACCGACGCGCGGCTCGATCACCGTGCCGTTGGCCATGCGGTGACGATAGGAGATCTCCGGCCCCGCCTTGAAGCGCCCGAGCCGCACGTGCTGGCTGTTGATGTCGACGCCGAGTGTGTTGGTGAAGCCCGCCGATTTCTCGTCGAACCACACGACCTCGGCCTGCGGTGCGAAATGCCAGCTGCTGGTCGCCGACTGCGCCGACGTCCACGAGCCGGTGAGGCGCGCCGAGGCGAGCCAGCGCTCGGTCGTGAACGAGTCGGTGAAGGTGAGGTCCGGCGACACCGTGTTGCGCGACGTGCCCCACAGCGCCTTGCCATCGAAGATCAGGTTCTTGGAGATCGCGACCTCGACATAGGGCCCGGCCATCCAGCCATGGCCACTGATGTCGTAGCCATCGCGGCCACGCGATTTCGACTCGTCGGAAAGGTAGTCGTACTGCACGAGCACGCCAACCAGCATGTTGGGGCTGACGAGATAGTCGGCGCCGGTGAGCTCGAACGTGAACGTGCCACCACGCGCATTGACCTCGTTGATCTGCTTGATCAGCGACAGGGTGCCGAATTGCGGGTCGGCGCGGTTGAAGACGGTGCAGTCGATGTTGTTGCCGGCTTCTACCATAAGCTCAAAGCTGCGGTTTTCGGCAGTGAGGGGGAAGGATCGTTGTTCACCGTCCTGAAATTGGCATTCGGCTCGATCCGGCGTGAAACCAGCGACAGGCAGTTCTGTATTTGTCACTGTCCTACCCGCGACCACTGGGATGTCGGCGAATTTTTCACTACGATAGACCGTCCTCGTGAAACCTTCACCAATTTCAACTGCTTGGGTCTGCAGCGTGATCGGTGACGTAGGCGCGCCCGCAACAGATGAGATCGAGTCGATGTCGAATTCAAAGGAGCCGTTTCGCGGATTCCTGCCGACAATCTCCTTGGTCAGCGAGAGTTTAACCTGCGCTGGCGGCGGTGGCGTAACGATCACCACCGCGCCGTTGTTCGGCGGCGTTGCAACCCCGTATTCCTTGCTCTCCTGCAGCGTGGCCGAGACCAAGAACTTACCGTCCGGTGTTGGAGAGTCCCGAACGAATTCCTCGAACGGCACATCAATGTCATGCTCGGTGACACCGGCTGGGATCTCGCGCCTGATTTTTTTCCAACGGTTATTTCAAGGGTTACCGTAATCGGCTTGGACAATGGCGGGGTGGGAACCAGTCTGAAGGGAATTGGGTCGCTGAGTGCGGTGATCGCAGCCTCACGCTCGACCAGCTTTACGGAGATTCCCGGTAACGCAGGCGGCGGTGCCGGGAACGTGACCGTTGCAGTGCTGATCAGTTCTTCCGTTCCCGGCACGAACAAGTTTAGCGTCACGGTCAGGCTACCATCCGCCTTCAGCTGGTCCGCATAATCTGCCTTGCTGACCGTGTACGAAGAATTCTGTGGAAGTTGGAAATTGCCGACAAAGTCTCCATTGCCATCGTTTGTCTTGCTATCGTTTATCGCGACAAACAGAAAATACTGACTGCTTCCTCCAGAGATCTCAAACGTCACCTCCGGCGTGTCGGCTGTGATCGTTTCGGCCGACGGTGCCGTGATCGTCGGAGATTGCGCCATCGCCGACCCGGCTGACGCGACGACTCAAAGCAAAGCGGCACAGGCGGCTGCGATGCGGTTGCCGCGCAACGCGGTAAAAACGCGTCCGAACATGCGAACTCTCCCGAATTGGATTCTTGAGTTCGGGTGTCGCATGCATGGAGAAAAAAACGCATGAAAGAGACGTGAAGAAATTAGGTCGCGGCATGAATGTCACGTGAGGGACGGCGATGCGTGATCGCAGATCAGACGACGCACGGTTGGACGCCGCGGCGCCGATGCTGCCTGCCGGAGCGTGGGGCCTATCCGCTGACGCCAGGCCGTGACAGCTGGGCAATCGCCTCGGCCTGCCTTGCAATTTTTGACGGAACACGCCGACGTGTCGAATGGTCGTGCGGCCTGTCAGCCGCGAGACCCGTTCATCAAGTTGTCATGAATTTCGAGCGGCCGGCTGTGCCTTAGTGGGCGTGTTCACCAAAGACGAAATCGCCATGTTCGTCGTGGGCGTGGTGACCGCCAAGCATGCCGTCGCCGTGACCATCGTTCGCGAGCTGACGCCGCTGCCGGATGTCCATGACCAGCGATGTCGCGAGGATCGTCTGCACGCTGTCGTCGCGGGGGCCGAGAAATTCGGAGAGCATCACCGCCTTGTATTCGAGATCCTCGGGTCGTTTCGCGGTGATCTTGGCGGCACGGTAGGCGAGGGCGCGCAGTTCCTCGGCAATCGGTGCGAAAACGCTGTCATCAAGATCGGTGACCGGGCCTGCATCGGCGTGCCGCTGGGCGTTGCGCCCGCAATCCGGCGGCGCCTCGTCGATATCGAAATCGGCCATGATCTCCCGGCGCATGCGCTGAAGTTTGGTGAACCGCACCCACAGAATTTCAAGTTCGCGCTCGTCGGTCCCGTTCGGCGGCGCCGGACTTGGTACATAAAGTTGCATCATCGCGCCCTCCCGGTCGGCGGCTCATGCCAAGTGATCGCGGCAGGTGATCGCGCTCTGCTTTTCGACCGACCGTCTTTCGGCGGATGGCCAGCTTGCGCACGTTTCCCCGTCCCTGGATGCATGCGCGCTGATCATTGTGTATCGGGCGTCGTTTCGGCTGGGCGATGTCGACGACCTGGTCGGAGGCAGATGGCGGATCGGCCGCTTTCTGATGAAATGTCGTTCAGTTCGAAAAATGCAGCCCGGCATGCCTCGTCGGGCCTTATACGGTTAGGGTTTCGGATCGGCTCAGAATGTAAGCGCTTCCAAAAATGATCGGTTGCAGCATTTCCGTCAAGATCATCAGACGCAACTCACTGTTGTCGAATCTGATCAAGTCTTTTTGAGTTGCATTTGATGGCGTGTCTTGCATGCCGGAATGCGTTGTCCGATGCGGCGCGATAATGCACGCCCTATGTGTCCACATTCCTTTGTTTCTCGCGATTTGGGCAATTTGTGCCGATCACCAGCGACGGGGCATTAAGATAACTCAATAGCTTTGATCTATCGAAACCGGAGCCGGTCGGTATTTCACGAGGCCGGGCGCTGGGACGTAGGCTGACAAATATACCGTAAGCGAGCCAGCGACCAATCGTCGTGTTTGATCAATGAAAGGGGCAGACCATGGAAACGATCCGTCCAGATTATTTCGGCACGGCGCACCGAGCGAGCGTGCGCCAGAAAGTACTCATTGTCGATGATGATCCGGATCTGTGCGAACTGCTCCGGGAGAGCTTTGCCGCATGCCAGGATTTCGAGGTCGAGATCGCGGAAACGGCGCGCGCATGCATCGAGGCCTGCGTCGAGGACAGCGATTATGACGTCGTTATACTCGACGTGGTGCTGCCCGACATGGATGGCCGTGAAGCTTGCAAGGTCATTCGCCGCAACGGATTTCAGGCGCCGGTCATTCTCCTGACGGGGGGAACGTCGAGTGCGGACGAAATCCTCGGTCTCGATGCCGGCGCCAACGACTACGTGACCAAACCGTTCCGGTTTCCAATCCTGCTGGCGCGCGTGCGCGCGCAGCTGCGCCAGAACGCGCACAGTGCC
>JBPCVZ010000475.1:0-5238 GCA_051010015.1 Hyphomicrobiaceae bacterium | reverse complement strand
TGACGGTGCCACTGCGACACGCCTGGGCGACGCCGATCGACCTGCCTTACAACGGCCCAATGGAAGAGTTCGCGCGCAAGCGCACGCGCAACGACTACACCCTGATGCGCCTGCAGCAAATGGGCCTTTCGCGCGTGCGCGTGCCGTTGACGGATTTGATCGATCCACACATCCGCGGGCGCATCACGGACTTCGCAACGACCGGCATCGCGTTCTCGTTCTTCTCGCTCGGTGTGCCCGACGCGGCAACCCTCGCGCTGATCAACACGCATCGCGATCTCGTCGCACAGCTCGAGATTGTCGGCGCGTCCGACGACCTCGAGGACATATCGGGTGACTTCGCGCGTCTCGCCGACCTGGGCGACATTCCCATCGTGATCGGAAAATCGCATTCATCCAAGCATGAGCCGAAACAGGGCAGCAAGTTCGCCCACTCGGTCAGTTCCGGCTTCAAGTGGGACGTCCGCGAGGTCGTGCTCGCCGCGTTGCAGTCCGCCGGCGCACCGGTCGCCGCTGCCGGCCTACTCTTCCAGGTCAACCTCGACGATGATCTCGACAACCGGCTCGCTGAGTTGGATGCGTACGCTGCCAGGATCGAGCGCCCGATCGAGGTGAACATCCGCCTTGCCAATCCGAATCCGGCGATCGCCAACTTCGATGACGATGCCATCGCGGCACGCGTGGCGCAAGCCGTCGCGATGGCACCGACGCTGAAATCCATCTCGTTGCAGATCGACACGTTCGTCGACGTCGATCGTGGCTACAACCCGCGTCACGGCCTGCTCGACCGCCACTACAATTTCCGCGCCGCGGGCCGCGCGCTGGCCAGTCGCTGAACTTCACAATGGGACGCCAATTCGATGTCGAAAGATTCAAAGGCACAGCCGTCCGTCAGGCAGCACCGTTTGCGCCGCACCATGCTGTTGACGCCGGGCAACCAGATCGGGCGCCTCGAAAAGGCGACGCAGCTCGACGTCGATTGCGTTGTTTTCGATCTTGAAGACGGCGTTGCGCCCGATGACAAGCCGCAGGCGCGCGAGACGATCAACACGGCGCTGGCCCAGTTCGATTTCGGCTTTCGCGAACGCCTGGTGCGAGTCAATGCGATCGGCACGCCGGAGTTCGAAGCGGATATCGAGGCACTGGCCTTCGACAACGTCGATGCCGTGTTCGTGCCCAAGGTCGAGCGAGCCGCACAGTTGGTCCAACTCGATGGCATTCTGAAAGGTGCTGAAGGCCGCCGTGGCAGTGGCCGTGTGATCGATGTGGTCGCAACCATCGAGACGCCGCGTGGCCTCCTCAACGCGCTCGCCATTGCCGACGCGGTATCACGAACCTCGGCGCTGTTTTTCGGCTCCGGTGACTACGCCGCCGCCACCGGCAGCGCGACGACAGCGCGCGCGTTCGAATATCCGCGCGCGACGATTGCCGCGGCTGCCGCCGCCGCCGACCTGCAGGCCATCGACGCGGCCTACTTCGCCGCCGTCAAGGATGCCGAGGCGACTCGTGCCGACGCCGCGCTTGGCCGGGAACTCGGCTTCGATGGCAAGATCATCTTTCATCCCAACCAGGTCGCGCCGTGCAACGACGTGTTCTCGCCGGACGAAGCGGAGATCGCCAAGGCGCGGCGCATCGTCGAGGCGCACGCCGCCGCGGTTGCCGAGGGGCGCGGCGTCGCCTACGTCGACGGCACGTTCCTTGCGATCGACATCGTGCTGATGGCCGAGCGCGTGCTGCGCAAGGCCGAACTGGTCGCCGCGCGCGCGACATCAGTAGAGGCATCGGCACCAGGAGGCTGAAAGATCCGCAAAGACCGCCCCCATACGCCTGACGGCCGCTACTTCGTCGCCCGAGGCAAACTGCGCCGCTGTACCAACCCGGCGTTGCCGGACGCGGAACGCCGCCGCCTGATCAAGCAGCTGATGCAAGCGCGGATGGCCGCGCGCGACGCGATGGTCGAGGCGGAGCGCATTGAGGCCGCTGATCGCGTCCTCGCGGCCAAGACTGGGCTCGGCGAGGCCGGCCCGGTCTGGTGGGACGATGGTGCACCCGATGTCAGCGGCCTTGATCCCGACCAGACGCCGTATGCCGAGTGGTGGCGGACGATCGCGGATGATGGTGATTGAGCTACTCTAAGCCGCCGCCGCGCGCTCTTGCTCAGCCGATAGCACCATCTGCGCGCACTTCTCACCGATCATGATCGACGGCGCATTGGTGTTGCCGGACGTCAGCGTCGGCATGATCGAGGCATCGGCGACGCGCAACCCCGCGATGCCGTGTACGCGCAGGCGATCGTCGACGACCGCCATCGGGTCGTGCCCCATCTTGCAGGTGCCGATCGGATGATAGGTCGTCTCAGCGGTGTTGCGCACCCATTCGAGCAATTCCTCGTCGCTCTGCAAGTCGGCGCCCGGGGCGATTTCGCTCTCGATGATGTCACGCATCGGCGGTGCCGCCATGAGTTCGCGCGCCTTGCGCATTGCGGCCAAAAGCCCATCGCGATCGTGCTGCGCCGACAGGAAATTGAAGCGGATCGCCGGCGGCTCGGCGGGATCGGCGGACCGGATGTGGATGCTGCCGATACTCTCCGAACGCAGCACGTTGATGTTGAACGTGATGCCGCGCCGTTTCGCAATGCGTCGTTCGCGATTGATGATCTCGTAGAGGAACGGCAGTCCGGAGATGGTCAGGTCGGGCGACGCCAACCCCTCGCGCGAACGGAAGTACATGCGCACCGGCACCGTCGAGGTCGCCAGCAGACCCTTGCGTGCGAAGGCATACTTGACCGCCTCCCGGGCGATACGCCAGCCGCGGCCGTCGTTGGCGAACGGCGGCGCGGTCTCGGCCACGGCGAATTTCACGCGCGGCGAATAGTGATCGCGCAGGTTCTCACCGACACCGGGCAGTTCATGGACGACATCGATGCCCCATTTCTCGAGAACATCACGCCGACCAATACCCGACAGCTCAAGCAGCTTCGGGGAGTTGATCGAGCCACCGGAGACGATGACCTCGCCGGTTGCCCGGGCTTCACGCGCTTCGCCGTCAACCGCGTAGCGCACGCCGACACAGGTCTTGCCATCCAGGATCAGCGATTGTGCAAGCGCGCCGGTCTCGATCGTCAGGTTGGGTCGGCTGCGTGCCGGATCGAGATAGCAGTAGGCGGTGCTCTGGCGACGACCCTGGTTGATGGTTGCCTGCGTCAGGCCGATACCCTCCTGATCGCCGCTGTTGTAGTCGGGATTGTACTTGATGCCGACCGCCTCCGCCGACTTGATCATATAGTCATAGAAGACGCCCTTGCGCTCGGTGTTGGTGACCTTGAGCGGCCCGTCGCCGCCGCGCACATCACTGGCGCCGCCCTCGAAAGATTCCATCTGCTTGAACAGGGGCAGCACGTCCTGATAGCTCCAGCCGCGGTTGCCGAGCTGCGCCCAATGATCGTAATCCTGTGGCTGGCCGCGTACGAACACCATGCCGTTGATTGAACTCGAGCCGCCCAGCATCTTGCCGCGCGGCACGTCGATGCGACGCCCGCCGCTGCCCTCGTCCGGCTCCGAGCTGTAGCACCAGTTGACCGCCGGATTGTCGATCAGCTTGGCGACGCCGGCGGGAATGCGTGACCACAGATAGCCCGACCCTGCGGTGCCGGCTTCAAGGCAGAGGACTCTGTGGGCGCCACTGGCGCTGAGGCGGTTGGCGACCACGGCGCCTGCCGAACCGGCACCGACAACGATGTAGTCGTAGGTGTTGGCAGTCATGTCGTCTTTCTCCAGCTTGACTCGCTCATGTACGACCCGCTCAGCGCAGCGAGCGGGCGAACGCTTGCACGTCAGGCAGCAACAGTTCGGGCACTTCCATTGCCGCAAAATGACCGCCACGTGGCATTTCCGTCCAGCGCTGCACATTGAACAGCCGCTCGACATACGGCCGCGGCGGCCAGGCCAGCAACTCTTCCGGGAACAGTGCACAGGCGGTCGGTACCTCGACACGGCGGCCGTCGTTCGACAGCGTCCGGTCACCCTCCTCGCGCCGGCCATAGTAGATCCACGACGCGGTGTTGAACGTGCGCGTTGTGATGTAGACCATGATATTGGTCAGCAACTCGTCCTTGCTATGCGCGCTTTCGACGTCGTCGCCGTCAGTGTCGGACCAGGAGTTGAACTTCTCGACGATCCAGGCGGCAACCCCGACGGGGCTGTCCATCATCGCATAGCTCAGGGTCTGCGGCTTGGTCGCCTGCTGCGTCCGGTAGCCGTTTTCCATGAACTGTTCGCGCTTGAAGCGCTGCGCCCACTCTTGTTCTTCCGGTGTCTGCGGTCCGTCGGGATGGTGCATTGACAGCATGTTGATATGGATCGCCTTGCACGCCGGCGCATGCTCGAAGCCGAGCCAGGTCGAAATCGCCGCGCCCCAGTCTCCGCCTTGCGCGAGATAACCGTCGTAGCCGAGCGTATCGGTCATGAGCGTATTGAACACGCTGGCGACCTTGCGCGGGCCGTAGGGCCGAGGCGGCCGCCCGGAAAAGCCGAACCCGGGCAGTGACGGCGTGATCACATCGAAGGCATCCTCGACTTTGCCGCCAAACCGTTCGGGATGCGCCAACGGTTCGATGATATCGAGAAACTCGACGATCGTGCCCGGCCAGCCGTGACTGATCAGCAACGGCATCGGTGCGGGTCCGCTGCCCTTCTCGTGGATGAAATGGATGTCGATGCCGTCGACCGGTGCCGTGAAGTGCGAGAACCGATTGATCTTCGCTTCCTGCTTGCGCCAGTCGAATTCCTCGACCCAGTAGGCGCACAGCTCCTTCATGTAGTCGAGATTGGCGCCGTAGTCCCAGCCGCCGTCATCGGGCATTTCGTGCCACGGATAATTGGCAACCCGCGTGCGGATATTTTCGAGTGTTTCGTCGGGAACATTGACGCGGAAGGGTTTGATCGCTGACATGACGTTTCACCACTGCCCAGGAGTTCGGATTTCTGACGGTTGACCACTATTCTACTAGAGTGCGCAGCCAACGACGACCTGGCGAACAGCTGCGATACGACGCGGGAGATTGTGCCTCATGACGACACCGATCATCATCACAACGGCGATTACGGGCGCGATCCCGAAGAAAGCCGACAATCCAGCCGTGCCGGTGACGCCCTCCGAGCAGGTCGAGTCGACACATGAAGCCTTCGAGGCAGGTTCCGCCCTGGTCCACGTGCATGTCCGTGACAAGGACGAGAACCC
>JBPCVZ010000474.1:0-6955 GCA_051010015.1 Hyphomicrobiaceae bacterium | reverse complement strand
ATTCCCTGCTTGGATGTGGACGAAGGTCGCGTCGTCAAGGGCACCAATTTCGTCCAACTTCGCGATGCGGGCGATCCCGTTGAAGTGGCCGCCCGCTACGAGGCAGAGGGCGCGGACGAACTTGTTTTTCTGGACATCACGGCCAGCCACGAAGGCCGTGATGTCATGCTCGATATCGTGCGGCGCACCGCGGAAGTTGTCTTCATGCCGCTGACTGTCGGTGGTGGCGTGCGATCGGTCGACGATATCCGCCGCTTGCTGCAGGCTGGAGCCGACAAGGTGTCGATCAACTCGGCGGCCGTCAACAACCGCGAATTTGTCGGCGAGGCCGCCCGGAAGTTCGGTGCTCAGTGCATTGTCGTCGCGATCGATGCCAAGCGGGTCACGGCGGCAGGCGAGGCGCCACGCTGGGAGATTTTCACACATGGAGGACGCAAGCCGACGGGCATCGATGCGATCGAATTTGCTGGCGATGTCGTTGCCCGCGGTGCTGGTGAAATCCTGCTGACATCGATGGATCGTGACGGCACCAAATCCGGCTTCGATATCGAACTGACCCGCACGGTGTCGGACGCCGTATCGGTGCCCGTCATCGCCTCCGGCGGCGTCGGCACACTCGATCATCTCGCCGCCGGTGTCATGCAAGGGCACGCCAGCGCCGTGCTGGCGGCGTCGATATTCCACTTCGGCACGTTCACGATTGGCGAAGCCAAAGCCCATATGGCGCGCGCAGGCATCGATGTTCGCTTGGACAACGTGGCCTAGAACGGCGCAGACGAGACCGAATGGTCACGACCGTTGCTCGATTGCCATCGCGTTGCCGTGACTTCGCCCAATCTCGGTCAATTGGCAATGATCGTATTGTCTAGCGGTGCAAAATGCGATCGGTGAGGTGGAGTAAGGCGGGCAAGCATCGTATTTTGGCACGAAGCGGGATAGGAGATGGGAGTGGGGCAGGCCCTGGCAACGGGATTGCTGTTGAAGTTCTGAGTGCGGCCATTTAGTGATAACTATCTGATACCAAAGGAATTTTGATTCAACATGGGCCGTCGTATGCCGATTTCTGATGCCGGTGTTTTTTCGCGATTGCGGGCCGCATTTTGCCGGTCTGGCGGATACCACGTCGCCTTCTGCCTCGCATTGCTCGGTCTTTTCGTGTTGCCCACTACGTCGTTCGTGGAGGCTGCATCGGACGGCACGCCGACCGTCGAGCAGTACGCCGCCCACGTTGGCGGCCGCATCGTCCCGGCCGGGCAATTGGTATTGGACGGCAGTCGGCTCGTATGCGGGCGCCGCCCGACGGTGTTGGACAGCACCCTTGATGATTACGGCGCAGCCTATCCGGGGTTCCTGATCCTCAACCCGAAACTGATCGCGCGGGTGCCGAAGGCCGTAAAATTATGGATCTACAGCCACGAATGCGGCCATCAGTTCCGCGGACCTGACGAAGAAGTGGCTGACTGCTTCGCCGTCCAGCGCGGTCGCCGGCAGCGCTGGCTGACAACCGATGGTTTGCAGCAGATTTGCAAGTTCATCGGCCCGGCGAAAGGTTCATCGATGCACTATTCCGGCCCGCACCGGTGTCGGATCATGCGCCAGTGTTTCGTCGATCGTCGTGTCAGATAGTCATGCGGGATACCTGAAAGCGGTCAAAATAAAAGAACCGGCGGAGGGATCCAGCCGGCTCTCGTTCTTCACGGGCGTTCGGTCACGCCATCTGAATATTTGTCGCCTGTTTACCGCGGCCGCGCGGATCGTCTTCGATTTCAAAGCTCACGCGATCACCTTCGTTGAGCGGCGGCAGGCCGGCACGCTCCAGCGCTGAGATATGGACGAAAACGTCCTTGCCGCCCTCTTCCGGGGCGATGAAACCGAACCCTTTGGTATGGTTGAAAAACTTCACGGTGCCGGTTGTGGCCATCGGGGTTACCTTTCCCTTACTGACATTTGGATCGTTGGGAGCGTCGACCACTGTTTCCAGTGGTCGAATCTCTCTCAGAATTTTGGGAAGGTCGTCCAGGCCATGATAGTGGTCGTCGTGATCTTAACCGCACTCTCTGAGCCGGGCGCCGTGTCCAAATTTCTGGGCGCCCGTGCCCGATGAGTAGGTGCCAAAGCAACCTATCGCAAGTCAAAACTGCGTTAGTTTGTCGCCTGATGTGGCGCAGGTCGCGGCCAGCGCCGCCGTAATCCACCCTAGTTAGTCGTGACTGATCACTGTTCGTTCGCGGCCATTTGCCCGGATTCCCAGCCGATCAACGCCCGCTTGCGGGTCAGTCCCCAGTGGTAACCGCCGAGCGAGCCATCTGCCCGAAACACCCGATGACACGGCACGACGAACGAAATCGGGTTGCGCCCGACGGCGCTGCCAACCGCGCGCGATGCCTGCGGCTTGCCGATGTGCCGCGCGATGTCGGTGTAACTGACAGCCTTGCCCATCGGAATCTTGAGCAGCGTCTCCCACACGCGAACCTCGAAGTCAGTGCCGATCATAACGAGACGAACGGGCTGCTCAGGCGACCACTGCTTCGGATCAAACACCTGCGCGGCATGTACCGCGGTGATATCCGGCTGTTCCCGATACGCCGCGTTGGGCCAGCGCCGCATCATGTCATCGAGCGCCTCCTGCCGAGACTGACCGATGTCTTCATTGACGAATGCGATGCCGGCGATGCCGCGATCCGTCGCCATGATCAGCGCCTCGCCAAACGGCGAGCTATGGAAGCCGTAGCTGATCGCAATCCCTTCGCCGCGTCGCTTGTAGTCGCCCGGCGTCATGGCGGTGTGATCGACAAACAAATCGTGCAGGCGGCTTGAGCCCGACAGGCCGACCTCATGCGCACAATCCAGCAGGCTCGCCGAGCCATCGAGCAGGCTGCGGGCATTGTCGATCGTGATCGCCTGCAGGAACTCTTTCGGGCTGAGCCCGCACCAACGTTTGAAAAGCTTTTGGCAGTGCGCGGCGCTGAGGCCCAGATGGCTTGCCAGATCTTCAAGCTCCGGTTGTTCGAGCCAATTCTCGGACAGATACGTGATCGCGCGGCGCACGACATCATAGTCCTTGGCGCCGGCGGTCATGGGAACGGCGGTACGTGCATCGATTGCGGTGGCCAGGTTCAGCATCTTTGGAAACTCCGTGCGAAATCACCCTGTGATCGGCTCAATCTAGGCATCTTCGCGGACGGCAGCGACCCGATTCTTGGCATCGGCGGAAAAAGCGCTCAAAAACCCGTACGGCTGCGCGCCAGCACCAGTTCGCCAGACAGGACTTCGGCGAACTCGCGACGTTCGTCGTCGCTGAGAAAGTCAGCAAATCTAACGCGTTCGCCACGATTGACGAGGCTCAGCATCGACCGGCCATCGGAGCGTTCCTCCAGGACCAGGCGCACCCAGTAGGTGTTGAAATCGACGGCTGACGCGGCGCCGTCCGGGTCGTAGCGCGTCAGGCGAACCTGGTGCGGTGTCACCTCGATTGTCTCGGATGCGCGCCCGTCGCGGTAGTTTAGCTTGAATGCCCAGTAGATTAGCGCAACATCGAGCCCAAGGAAGCCGAGCACGGGCCACGCCCCCATCCACAGGAAGGCAAATCCGACGACAAAGCTGATCACGCTGATCGCAACCATCACGATCACGAAGCCGGACCGGCTGAGCGAGCGATGAGGTGTAAGCACGGCCGTGAACGGTGGCGGGTTGGCCGTTGACGCCGCCTCGGACATGTTGTCAGTCATCTGCAGAGCCTAACCGCAATATCCAATCAGACAAAGCAGTGCCGAGATGCCAACCGCAGCAAAAAAGACGCAGGCCGCCAAAGCAAACCAGAAACCCGCACCGAAGAAGAAGACGGCGGCCAAGAAGCGCCTGCCGCGCCCCAAGATCAAATCCGACCAGATCGCCGCGATCTTCGGGCGCCTCGAAAAGCAGAATCCGGAGCCGAAAGGCGAATTGGAGCACGTCAACGCCTACACGCTGCTCGTTGCCGTTGTTTTGTCGGCCCAGGCAACCGACGCCGGTGTCAACAAAGCGACGCGGCCGCTCTTCAAGGTCGCCGACACGCCGAAAAAGATGGTGGCGCTCGGCGAGGAAAAAGTCCGCGACTACGTCAAGACGATCGGGCTCTTCCGCGGCAAGGCAAAGAACGTCATCGCGCTCTCTGAGCAGCTCATCGACAAGTACGGCGGCGAAGTGCCGGAAGATCGCGACGCGCTCGTCGAGCTGCCGGGTGTCGGGCGCAAGACGGCGAATGTCGTCATGAACATGGCGTTTGGTCACCCGACCATGGCCGTCGACACACACGTTTTCCGCTTGGCGAACCGCCTCGGCATGGCGCCTGGCAAAGACGTGCTACAGGTCGAAGAAGGTCTCCTCAAGGCTGTACCGGAGCAATACGGTCTTCACGCCCACCACTGGTTGATTTTGCACGGTCGCTATGTCTGCGTGGCGCGCAAACCGAAGTGTTTCAATTGCGTGATCCAAGACCTCTGCATCTTCAAGGACAAGACACCCGCGCCATGAGTCGAATCGAGTGGAACGTATTGGACTAGGATTGTTCGCAGCATGTCGACATCGGAAAACAAGCCTCGCGTCGGATTGTTCGTCACCTGCCTCGTTGATGCGATGCGACCGTCGATTGGCTTTGCATCAATCAGGCTTCTCGAAGACGCTGGATGCATCGTCGAGGTGCCGACGGCGCAAACCTGTTGCGGCCAGCCGGCTTTCAATTCCGGCGCCAGCGACATGACCCGCGCAATCGTCAAGCAGATCATCGCCACTTTCGAGCCCTTCGACTACGTCGTCGTGCCGTCCGGCTCCTGCGCGGGCATGATCAAGGTCCATGCGCGTGATGTCTTCGAGGACGATCCCGCCTGGCGCGCGCGGCACGAAGCGCTTGCCGCCAAGACCTACGAAATCCTGAGTTTCTTGAATGATGTGCGGGGCTATCAACCCGCCGGCATCGCCTATGACGGCGTCGCAACCTACCACGACTCGTGCTCTGGCTTGCGTGAGCTTGGCGTCCACGATCAGCCACGCGCGCTGCTCGACAAGGTTGCCAACCTCAAGATGGTGCCGCTTGAGGGCAGCGACGCCTGTTGTGGGTTTGGCGGCACGTTCTGCGTCAAGTATCCTGACATCTCGAACGAGATCGTCGAGGACAAGACCCGTTGCATCGCGCGCACCGGCGCGGACACGCTGCTGGCAGGCGATCTTGGCTGCCTGATGAACATGGCAGGCAAGATTTCGCGTGAGGGCCGGCCGATCAAAGTCTACCACACGGTCGAGGTGCTCGCCGGTATGGCCGACGACGGTGGCATCTGCGCACCCGGCAAAGGAAGCTGAGTGCCATGCAGTTCACTTCCGACCGCTTCAAGGACAACGCCGAGACCGCGCTGAAACAGCCGAACCTGCGCATCGCACTCGACCGCACGACCGGCCTGCTGACCTCTCGCCGCCGAGAAACGCTGTCGGACTATCCGGAGTATGCCGAGGCGCGCGCGACCGCTGAACGGATAAAGGACCACACGCTCGCCCATCTCGATCACTACCTGGAGATGTTCGAGAAGAACGCGCTTCGCTCGGGCGCCAAGGTCTACTGGGCGCAGACACCGAAACAAGCAACGGACACGATCGTCGAGATCTGCCAGCGCCACGACGCCAAGTCGGTGACCCGCGTCAAGTCGATGCTCGGCGAAGAGATCGGCATTGGCGAAGCGCTCGCAGAGGCCGGCATCGAGCGCGTCGAAACCGATCTCGCCGAGCACATCATCCAACTCGCCGAGGAGCCGCCCTCGCACATCGTCGTGCCGGCGATGCACAAGACGCGCGAAGAGGTCGCTGAGCTATTCGCAGCGCATCACGCCGACCCGCACAAGCGCGATGATGTCGCCGAACTCGTCGAAAGCGCCCGCCGCGAACTGCGCCCGAAATATGTCAGCGCCGATATCGGCATTTCCGGAGCCAACTTCCTCATCGCCGATACCGGCTCGATTTGCACCGTGACGAACGAGGGTAACGCCGAACTGACGACGACGCTGCCAAAGGTTCACATCGTCAACGTCGGAATCGAGAAGCTGGTGCCGTCAATGGAGCATTGCGCCGTGTTCATTCGGCTCCTCGCCCGTGCCGCGCTCGGCACCGAGATCACGCAATACACCACGTACAACAACGGGCCGAAACGCGCCGGTGATGCCGATGGGCCGGAAGAGCTGCACATTGTGCTGGTCGACAACCGCCGCACGGAGCTATTCGACAGCACCATGCGCCCGATGCTGCGCTGCATCCGGTGCGGCGCCTGCATGAACCACTGTCCGGTTTATGGCGCCGTTGGCGGCCACGCCTATGGCTATGTCTACCCGGGCCCCATGGGCGCCATCCTGACGCCGGCAATGACCAGTCTCGAGAAGGCCGGCGACCTGCCCAACGCGTGCACGCTCAATGGTCGCTGCCAGGAGGTTTGCCCGGTCAACATACCGCTGCCCGACATGATACGCCGGCTCCGCGAAGAACAGTGGCGCCGAAAACTAACGTCATCCGCAATGCGCTTGGGGCTCGGCTTCTGGGCATTTGCCGTCAAGCGACCCTGGCTCTATCGCATCGGCACGCGCATCAGCGTCGCCGTCCTGCGCTGGCTGTCCGGCACGAAAGGGCGCCTGGCGTCGCTGCCGGGTGCGGGCGGCTGGACGCGACATCGCGATCTGACGGCGCCACAACGCGGCACGTTCATGGATCAATACAGGAAAGGGCGGCGATCTTGAGCGCGCGCGACACCATTCTCGGCGCGATCCGCACATCGCTTGGCCGCGCTGCGCCCGATGCCGAAGCCGTCGCGCGCGAGGCTGAGGCCTTGCTCGGCGATGTGACGCGCTTCCAGCCGAAATTCGACGGGCAAAGCAATCGCGCGCGCTTCATCGAGCGCGCGACGTCGGAGCGATTGACCGCCACGATCGACGAGGTTCCATCC
>JBPCVZ010000473.1:0-3213 GCA_051010015.1 Hyphomicrobiaceae bacterium | reverse complement strand
AAGCATCCTTGACCACCGGCGGGACGACGAAAGTCATGATGGCCGCAAGAATTGTCCGCGCCGTTCATCATCTTGCCCGATGTAGACGCGGTTTACCCGCCCTGATCGAGCCGGCGTCAGACCAAGGATCTCGACAGTATCTCGGATAGCGCCGAACGGTGCAGTCTTGTCGGATCGATTCTGGCGCAATCACTCCATACGCATCGCCGATGCCGATCGGTAGGCAGAGATTGCCAGGCAAATCGGCCCCACGCCCCAGGCAGCCTGAAAGGCATCGACGCTGGCATCTCCCTGTTGCAGGTTATGGACGACGACTAACGGGATCGACAACACCCGGCAACCAGCCGCCGAATCCAGAGCATGGCATTCACTGCCCGAAATTCCGCCTAACTCACTGTGCAGGCTAGAAGGAACGTGTTCCATGCGATTTGGAAAGTGGAGATCGATATGATCTTCCGATAGCTGATTTAGTTATTTTGGCGCGCGCGTTGATCCAGCCAGCGGCAAGCCTCGTACCCGTTTTGAAAGAAACCTCAAGAGACGATGGGGATCGACCATGATCCGGACGTTTTTCGCGGCGCTTTTTCTGATGACCGTTGCGGTCGGGGTGAGCCATGCTGCCGATTGCAGCAAGTATCGCTTTGGTAGCCAGGAGTGGTGGCAGTGCCAGAACCAGTTCGGTCCGGATTGAATCGAGGCTTGCCAGGCGGCCAACGGACAGAGAGCATACACGGTGCTGTGACTTTGGCAGGCCTGGCCCATGGCGAAACTCGGATAGTCGAACACCACACATCTCAAGTTCCCGCCGGATTGCTTCAAGCCGCTCTCGGCATGACGTTCGTATTGACGCCGGCACCGCATAACACTGTGAGATGGAACAATTAATCTCGCACACGATTGGGCTGGCAACGTCCCGCAGCCTTTGGATTTCCGCCACTCAGGTCTCGTTAAGCATTTTCGTTTACGATTAATGACCGATAAACTGGCGACCAAAGGGCATTCAAGATGGGCCTATCCCGACTTGCCGCTGTCAACAAGCGCCGCAGTGACAGACGAAAAATGCTCAAAGGTGGTGTGATCGCTTACGGCGGACACCACGCGACACTGCCTTGTGTCGTCAGAGACATGTCCGAAAGTGGCTCCCGTCTGCAGGTGTCCGAAACCGCGGCAATCCCTGACACATTCGAGCTCATCGTCGAACTGGATGGGCTGGAAGTTCCCTGCGCTGTTGTTTGGCGGGAAAAGAACAGAGTTGGCGTGAAATTCACGGGGGAGCCGAAACTTATTGCGCCGTTGCGGGCCCAGGTTGTCGATTCGGCCTCGACGCCAGACGCCAAGCCGTCGCTACGTCGAAGCAAAACACAGCCCGTATCCGCTCAGCAACTATCTGCCAATCCCTCGGCCGAGACCGGAGCAGAGAAATCTACAACGCGGTCGCCGGCTATGAACGGAAGGTCGATTCCGTTGCTGATCGCCGACGATGATGCCGACGACCGGTTTCTGATCGCCGATGCCCTCAAAGAGAGCAATTTCGAACACCCGGTCAATTTCGTGGAAGATGGCGTTGAACTGCTCAAGTACCTTCGCCAGGAGGCACCTTTTGACGCCTGCACGGTACCTGGTCTCATCCTGCTCGACCTCAACATGCCGAGAATGGATGGTCATACCGCCCTGCAGAACATCAAGACGGATCCTGACCTGAAGCGCATTCCGGTGATTGTCTTCACGACGTCGAATGCCGAGGCGGACATCGAGAGAACCTACGAGCTCGGCGTCAGCGCCTTCATTACGAAACCCAATACCTTCGACGAGACGATTGAATTGATCCAGTCGCTCAACGATCACTGGATGCGGTTCGTGGCCCTCCCGACCGTCCGGGCCTGAGCACAACCTGTCAATAGAACCCCTCCTGCCCGAACGTGTCGCAAACTCAACCGTTGCGGCGGAGTAGAAAGTCCAGGGCGATCTGATTGAAGATCTCCGGCTCTTCGATGTTGATGAGGTGGCCCGAGCGCGGCACGACGTGGAAGGCGCTGCCGGCAATGCGCTCGGCCATCGCCCTGCCGGTATCGGGTGTCGTCAAACTGTCGTGTTCGCCGAAGACGAGGCACGTTGGCACGGTCACGGTTTCGAGCTCCAGCGCTTTGTCATAGAACGTCGAGGCCTCGATGGTCTTGATGTAGCTTTCCTTGTGCAGCTTTTCCATGCTCTGGACGAGACGCAGGTACTTGTCCTCCGACGCCGACGGCCCGATCAGCGTCTTGGCGACCACCGGCGCGATGTCGCGGGGCTCCTTGCCTTCTTCTACGAGCGGCTTCTTGCGCAGGTCGATGAATCGCTGACGTTCCTCCGATGAGAAATTGCGAAACCCGGCAAAGGTTGCAACCAGGGTCAACGTCTTCACGCGCTCGGGAAACTGCAGGTAGAAGTCCTGTGCGATGCGCCCGCCCATCGACAGGCCGCACAAGTGTGCCTTGTCGACGCCAAAGTGATCAAGCAGCGCGTTCAGATCCCGTGCGAAATCACCGAAGTCGAGCGGCCCCTCATAGTCATCACTGTCGCCATAACCTCTGGCATCCCAGGACACTGTGTGAAAGTGCTCGGAGAAGACCTCGACCTGCTCCGTCCAATTTGTCCGATTGCCGCCGATGCCGTGCATTAGAACGAGCAGTTCGCCCGCGCCAGCATGATCGATGGCGATGGCGGGGTCGGCAAGGATGCGTTCTGTCTTGATCGTGGTCATGGTGGTCTCCCGTGAGCACCAGCGCAGGTGCGATTATGCCGGCGTGTGAGAAAAAGTGCGCGACAGTGGATCGATGATCAACTTCTCGCCGATCCAGAAGATGATGACAATCGCGAAGCAGGTCGCGAATACCGTCGCAGCATCGGCGACGGACTGAGCCTGTTGCAGCAGGAAGCCGAGGCCGCTTTCGGTTCCGAACAATTCGGCCACGAGCGCGATCTTCCAGCCGACACCATAGGCGATGCGCAGCGCCGAGATCAGATACGGCGCCAACAGGGGCAAGGTGATCTTGAACAGGACCTGAATCCGCCTGCGCGTGAAGCTGCGTGCCATTTCGAGGATCTCGGTGTCGATTTCCTTGAGGCCTTCCGACACGTTCACCAGGCAGAACGGCGTCAGGATCATGACCATTATGAACACGATGGTGCCGTGCGACGGACCGAACCAGATGATCGCGAGGATCGCCCAGC
>JBPCVZ010000472.1:0-50839 GCA_051010015.1 Hyphomicrobiaceae bacterium | reverse complement strand
GGGCTTTCGTCGGCGCGCGCGGGCATTTTGGTGCGATCGGTTTGGGTGTCGACCAGGCTGAGCGAAATTTCGTTAGAAGAGGGACGGGTGCCGCGCGCGCTGCTCGGCGGCGCTGCCGCGCCGGCTGCAACAACGGCAACACTCTTGATGTGGCTCGCCGTGAAGTCGCAGTTGCCGTGAATGTGCGCCTGGTCGAGCACGATGCCGCCAACCGTCTGAAAGCCCGCGTTGAGTTCCGCGTCGCGGCGCAGCTCCGCGCCGGAGGCGAGCAGCGCGGTGCCACCGTCGACCTTGATCGTGGCGCCGGAGAAGCGGAACTGATTGCTCACCCGTGCTGCCGGAAAGCGAACGCTGCCTACGATGACGGCGCGCGAAAAAAAGACACCGCCGTCGATATGCGCACCATCGCCGCGGATTGCGAGTTCGCTGCCGTAGATGCGCATGCCGGTACAGCGCAGTTGCCCGCCGATCCGCGCGCCGGGACAACGCAACTGCCCGACCAGACGCGCCTGCGGCATCTCCCAATTGCCACCAACGCGAATGATGTCGGCCGCGATCGCCGTCTCGCCGCCTTCTATCTCGATCGCGTCGGCCCAAAAGCGCTTGCCGATCGCGGCCCCTTCCAGGGTCAGCGGCCCGGTCAGCTTGGCACCGGACAGGTCGAGGCTTTGGCTGAGTTCGAGACCGGCTGCGTTGAATCCCGCCTCCGGTGCATCGACAGCGATGTTCTGGGCGGCAAAGGCACCCTGCACGGCGGTGTTTTCGAAACTGACCGGGCCGGCAATCTCGGCATCTGCGAGCAAGATATCACCGCCTATGCGGCCCGCATCCGCGTAGATCCCGGCCCCTTCACCGTCAACCCGGAGCTGGTCAGCCCTGAGCCCGGCGGCGAGATGGGCGCGCTGCAAGCGAACCTCGCCATGCGCCCGCGCGCGTCGCATGACAAGCGGCCCCGAGACACGTGCACCTGCTGCGAGCAGCGCAACCTTGCCGTCTCCGAGATGCGCGCCCTCGATCGCAAGCGCACCGCCGATCTCGCAACCACGCACCATCATCGGCCCGCCGAGACGCCCGCCGGCGACAATGATTCCGTTGGCGAAGTCCGCACGGTCGGCGACGATGCCGCCCGCCAGCGTACAATTCGACACGTTGAGCCGGCGAATCCGCGCATCACGCGCGACGATCGAGCCGTTCTGGCCGCCCGTCTTCATCGTGATACGCGTCAACGCCAGCGGGAACGGTACGTCGGCACCTTCGAGATCGAGCCGGCCGCTGATCTCGCCGTTACGAATGCGCACGCCGAACGGCGTGATGGTGCACTCTTGCACATGCCCGGTGATCAAGCGGCGCAGCAGCGCCGCATCCAGGGTCTGGCCCGCAAGGTCAACGGGATCTCCCGCGGAGATTGCAAGCACCAATTGTTGCTCCAGCGATGACACGTTCGGCCCGTCAGACCTGGATGTCGCCACCTTGTTGTCTACGGGCGACGACGCCCTGTTATCATTGTCGCTGCCGATGTCCGTCATGGAGAAGGCCGATCCGATGGATGTCGCGCGATGCTGCAGCCCGCCCGACAATCAACCATGGAAGCCCGCAAACCCCAAGCCTCGGCGCATAGCTTTCCCAGGGGTTTTCAGCCGACCGGTGCGCTGCAGCATCAGCGAGAAAGCCGCATTTTACGGCCATCAGGGCGGAAACGCCGTTATCGCCCTAATCCGGGTCGAATTGAGTTCTATCCCTCATGAGGCATTTGCCCCCGGACGCCATAAGGCCTATGGGGAGGGTACCTGTTTTTCTGGCAGCGCGGGCGGGTTGAGTTGAGCCCGTGACCGCCAAAGTGAGAGCATTCTTCCCTGAGGGAGGGTCAGTCGATGAATGTCAACGTGTCAGCTATTGCGTCTGACGAAGTACGGGACAATCCTGCGAGGGCCGACTATCGCCCGCCTGATGGCGGCATCGCAAGGACCCCGGCAGCCCACGCCGTCCACTTCGAAACGGAGGAGACGCCCACTGATCTGCTGCCCGAAGAAGTCGCCGAGGCACGCGAGACGTTTCTGCCCGTTACGCGGGCGGCGCTCATCGATCGGCTGACGAGACCGCAGGCGTGGAATGCTGGCGAGGCCAAGGCGGCACGACGCTTTTTCAAGTACCTCTCGTACTGGCGCCAGCAACAGCACAACGCCGCCGCCGTCGCGCTCGATCAAACCTATGAGCTGTTCAACCCGGACAGCGACATGCTGATGACGCGGCAGTTCACCGACAGCGAGCGCTACGCCATGCAAAAGCGCGTCGCAGCCCGCATCCGCCGCCTCCTGAAGCAGGCAAACTATCGCCGCCTCGACCCCGACGAGATCGAACTGGTCCTCACGCAGGAGAGCCACTACGGCCTCGATTTCCACCTCGACCTGGAAGCATTCGAAGAACTCGAGGTCTATTTTCGGGGAGCCTCGACACGCAAGGACCAGCGGCGCGTCTTCCGCAAGTTCTATCGCAAGGAAGAGTTCGATGTTCCGATCTTCCAGCGCCTGTGCATCTTGTTCAAGCTGAAGACGGTCGAACAGCGCATCGAGGAAGTGATGCGCGCGCAGGAGGTCGATCGCGCCAAGGCGACCAAAATCGTCAAGAAGCTGCGGCGTCTGGTTCCTGAAGGCGTCAGCCATCAGAACATCTACCTCAAACTTTTCAAGAACATGCCGCGCTCGGACGTCGAGATGATATTCCCGAACACGCGCATCAAGTTCCGGCTGATGGACAAGATCAAGCTCGGTGCGATGAGCAGCGGCGCGGTCGGCTTCGGGCTTGTCACGTCAGCTGGTAAGATCGCGCTCCTTGCAAGCAACCCGATCGGCGCCATCGGTGCCGTCGCCGGCGTTGGCGCCGCCGCTTTCCGGCAGTTGATGGGCTTTTTCAATACCCGCCAAAAGTACATGGTCGTTATGGCGCAAAACCTCTACTTCCATGCCCTTGCTGACAATCGCGGGGTCATCATGACGTTGGCGGACCGGGCGGCCGACGAGGACGTCAAGGAAGAGATGCTGCTCTACAGCGTCCTTGCAAAGGAGACGGTCCGACGCGAAGATCTGCCTGCAGTCGATCGGGCCATCGAGCAGTACCTTCACAAGAGTTTCGGCATCAACGTTGATTTCGATCTTGATGATGCGCTTGGCCGCCTGCTCAAGGATGGCGTCGCGACGGAAGGGGGCGATGGCATCATAAGCGTCCTCGATCCCACCGCAGCATCAACCCACATTGATGAAAAGTGGGATACATTCCTCGACGATCTGCCCGACTATGCTGACGACGACGAAGGTGTCGAATTCGAGGGCGTGGCCGGTGGTGCGGTCGCAGGTCCCGAGGCCAAGCCGAAAGAGGTTGATCTCGACACGTGACCCTGCCCGACACGCAAGTGGTTCTCGCGGTCAACGGCCTCGACCGCGAACCGGCCTATTCTGCCGCCGCGGCCCTTTCCGAACTCATCGAGCCGGCCGCCGATGCCGTCTCGATCTTCGAAGACGGCGAACATTGGCGTATCGATGCGTACTATTGCGACTCGACAACCGGAGAAGCGGCACTCGAGCAATTGCGCACTTTCGATGAGGTGGCGGCCGGGCTTGCGGCATTGTCACCTGTCGTTCAGGAAAACTGGGTGGCGCTGTCGCAAGCCGCCCTGCCGCCGGTTCAGGCCGGCCGCTTCACGATCTGCGGAAGCCATGATCTCGTGCGCGTTCCCGGCGGACCGAATACAATCGTGGTCGAGGCGGGCGAAGCCTTCGGCACCGCGCATCACGCCACGACTTACGGCTGCCTGCTGGCGCTGGACCGGATTGCACGGCAAACCCGATATCACAACGTGCTGGATCTTGGCACCGGTTCGGGCGTTCTCGCGCTGGCGCTTGGCCGCGCCCTGCCCCGGGCGCAAATCCTCGCCAGCGATATCGATGCACGGTCGATCGAAGTGGCGAATGAGAACGCCGAACGCAACGGTCTCGGCCGGCTCGCCGGAGGCCCTCGGTTTATTGTCGCCGACGGGCTCGGCGATGACCGCATTCAGCGCCGCAGTCCTTTCGACCTGATCGTCGCCAACATCCTGGCGCGGCCGTTGATCGCGATGGCGCCGGATATCGTCGCCACTTTGGGTGCAGGCGCGACGCTGATCCTCTCCGGAATTCTGGTGCCGCAAGCCGCGGAGGTGTCCGCACGGTTCCGCTCGCTGGGTCTTGGGCTCGCGCGCCACGACCGCCACAACGGCTGGTCCACCCTCATCTTCAAACTGCGCGACAAACCACGGCGCAAGGGATATCGCCGTCATGCCGAACCGTTCAACCTCTACATGCCGACCTACGACTAGAGCGTCGGGCGATCAATATGAACCGCTCTATCACGATGGCTATGATCTCGTCGTTGCGAGACGATCGTGTCGCGACGCAGAGGGCGACCCGACAAAGCTGTCCGCGGGACCGTCGGTACCCTCATACTTGATTTCTTCAAGACAGTTGCATTCGCACAGAGTAATTTGCAGCTTCGAATTCACCTCCCGCCCGCTCATTCAAATTTACCGCCGCAAGAGATGCCATCATGTTCCAGACTTTTGACGAGACCGCCGCAACCGAAGCCGTGGCCGATCGCGTGGCAGGCCTCCGAGGCAAGATGCGACAAGAGCGGGTCGACGCCTTCCTGGTGCCGCGTGGCGACGAACATCGCGGCGAATACGTCGCTGCCGCCTCCGAGCGCCTGAAGTGGCTGACAGCTTTTTCCGGCTCCGCGGGAATGGCCGCCGTCGCCCTCAAATCCGCCGCTCTTTTCGTCGACGGTCGCTACACCGTACAGGCACCTCAGCAGACGGACACAGCGCTCTTCAAGGTCCTGCAAACACCTGCTGCAAAAATATCCGACTGGCTGATTGGTTCACTGAAGTCCGGCCATGTCGTCGGCTACGACCCCTGGCTGCATTCAATTCAGGAAATTGAGCAGCTCACGGAGACGCTCAAACCGCATGGCATCAAGCTCAGGCTGCTCGCCCGCCAGAATCTGATCGATCAGGTATGGGGCGACGACCGTCCGCCGCGGCCAAACAAACCGGTTACCGTTCACCCCCAGGCCCGTGCCGGCAAGAGCCCTGCGGACAAGATTGCCCAAGTACAGGAGATCCTCGCCGAAGCCGGCCAGGATGCCGTGCTTTTGACCATGCCGGACTCGATTTGCTGGCTGTTCAATATTCGCGGCTCCGACATCCCCCATACCCCTGTGGTTCTCGCCTTTGCGATCATCCCAAGGCGTGGCAAGGCAGAACTGTTCATTGCACCGGAACGGCTGGACGAGGCAGCAACGGCCCATCTCAAGCCGGTTGCCAAACTGCTCGACCCTTCAGCTCTGAAAGCCCGTCTCGCTGCTTTGAAAAGCGCTGAAAAAACCGTGCGGCTCAGCCTTGCGACAGCGGCCTTCTGGTTTCAAAGCAAGCTTGGCAAGAAATTGATCGCGCCTGGAGAGGACCCCTGCCTGCAACTCAAGGCGATCAAGAACGCCGCGGAGATCAAAGGCATGCGTGCGGCGCACCAGCGCGATGCCGTCGCCATGTGCCGCTTCCTTGCATGGTTCGATCGCGAGGCAGCAGGCGGCAAGCTCGACGAGATCACTGCGGCCCGGCAGCTTGAAGTGTTCCGGCGCGAGAGCAACAAACTGAAGGAAATCAGCTTCGACACGATTTCCGGTGCCGGCCCCCATGGCGCGATCGTTCACTACCGGGTCAATGTCGATACAAACCGCGTCATTGAGCGCAATGAACTGTTCCTGGTCGATTCTGGAGGCCAATACGAGGACGGAACGACGGACATCACGCGTACCATCGCCACCGGCAAGCCGAGCGCTGACATGCGTCGCCATTTCACGCTCGTGCTCAAAGGCCATATCGCGATTGCGAGAGCCCGGTTCCCCGTTGGCACCCGCGGGCTCGATCTCGACCCCTTGGCGCGCATGGCTTTGTGGCAACACGGTCTCGACTTTGATCACGGCACCGGTCACGGCGTTGGCAGCTATCTCTCCGTGCACGAAGGTCCGCAATCGATCTCGAAGCGCGGCGACGTGGCATTGCAACCCGGGATGATCATTTCGAACGAGCCTGGCTACTACAGGGAGGGCGCCTACGGCATCCGCATCGAAAACCTCATCCTTGTCGAACCGGCCAAGCGTCTCAAGGGCGGTGACCGCGACATGCTCTCGTTCGAGACGTTGACGTTCGCGCCAATAGACCGACGTCTGATCGAAACCGAACTGCTGAGCGATGAGGAATGCGCCTGGCTGAATGCCTATCACGCGCAGGTCTTCGAGATCGTGAGCGGGAAGTTGGACGCCGACGACAGGACATGGCTGCGCGACGCGACGCGACCACTCCGCTAGCGGAGAAATCGCATTTCTCGATGCGATATCTTGACGATGGCCATAGCAAGTTGTTCCGACTAGTGTGCTCCATCTGCGAACGTCAGCGGCGGCCAACCAAATAGCGATGACGATGAGGTTTCCCGAAATGAACTCCAGCCTTGTGTCCCCATTTGCGCGCCTTTTAGCCTGCCTTGTCGTTGCGCTACTTTGTACAGTCACGAGTTCTTCGGCGCAGAACCTACCGAATTGGCCGCCAAGCGACATCTGCGCCAAAGACAGTGCCCAGGGCCAGTGCCTTCTCTTCGAGCAACGGGCGCGAGAGGGCGTATCTGCGTCCTGGGCCATATTGCCTGAAGCGGTCATCAACACCTGCCTTGCCCGATTCAAACCGCCACTCGAACCTAGTTGGCGCATTCTCGGTGATTGCATCGAGATCGAAGGGCGCCAGGCTCAGCTGCTTGCCGCCAAGAAACGCGAGAAAAAAGCCGCAGCCGAACTGCAACGCCGGAAGGCCGAGGAGGCCGCGGCCCGTCGGCACCGGCTGGAAGCCCAAGTGGCGGCGGAGCGCAAGCGCATTGAAGACGAACAAGCAAGCTTCATGGCGCGTCTGGCTGAGCAGCGCCGTGCCGACGCGCTGAAAGCTGCAGAAAAACAGAAAATAGCCGCGGCGCAGGCACGCAAGCGTACGGAGGCGGCGGCCGAAACCGAGCGCAAGCGGGTCGCAGCCGAAGAAGCCAGTTTCATGGCTCTCCTCTCGTCCCAGCGGCGCGCCGATGCGCAGGCCCGACAACGGGCTCTTGCGCGCAAGCAAAAGGCGCAGAACGCGCGTAAAGAGACCTTGCGCCGCGCCGAGGCAGAGAAGGCACGCAAGGCCGCACAGCGCCGCGCAAAGGCCGAGGAAGCGGCGCGTCTCCAGGCCATTGCGAAACAAGCAAGCGGGCATGATGAAGCCGAACGCCGCCGCGTTGCAGCCGAAGAAGCCAGCTTCATGGCCCGCCTCGACGCGCAACGCCGTGCCGATGCCGACAAGGCGCGCAAGGCAAAAGCCCGACGCGCGGCAGTAGCCGCCAAACGAGCCGAAGCCGAACGCCGACGCGTCGCAGCCGAAGAAGCCAGTTTCATGGCCCGCCTCGACGCGCAACGCCGTGCCGATGCCGACAAGGCGCGCAAGGCAAAAGCCCGACGCGCGGCAGTAGCCGCCAAACGAGCCGAAGTCGAGCGCCGACGCGTCGCAGCCGAAGAAGCCAGTTTCATGGCCCGCCTCGACGCTCAGCGCCGCGCCGATGCCGCAGCAGCTAAGCAAAAGGCCGCGGCCAAGAAAACGGCCGCGGCGGCGGCACGACGTGCAGCTGCGAATTCCTGCCGGGCACGCATCAGCCAGGTAAAGTCTTTGGGCACGATCCGGTTTGCCCTTAACAGCGCGGCGCTTGTCGATCCCGATGGCACACCGCTGCTCGACAAACTCGCAACGATCGCGGCCCAATGCGAGGGCGCGTTGCAGATCGTCATCGAAGGTCATACCGACTCGGTTGGCTCGGCAGCGGGCAACGAGCGTCTTTCGCAGGCCCGCGCGGAGACAGTCGCCAGTTACTTGCGCAGCAAGGGAGTCGCGAAGGACCGCCTCGTCGCGCGTGGGCTTGGTTCGTCAAAGCCGATCGCCTCGAACCGAACCCGCGTCGGGCGCGCGCGCAACCGGCGCATCGAGTTCAAGGTCAAGTAGAAGGCTCGCTACTCTACCTGCCGGCGAGGGCGATCCAGTCATCTTCGCTGAGAATGTTGAGGCCGAGTTGCTCTGCCTTCTTGAGCTTTGACCCGGCGTCGGCGCCAGCCACGACATAGTCGGTCTTCTTGGAGACTGAACCGGCAACTTTGGCCCCGAGACGCTCGGCAAGTGCCTTGGCCTCGCTGCGCGTCATTTGGACAAGCGTGCCGGTAAAGACGACCGTCTTGCCGGTGACCGCCGTCTCGGTGGCCTGCTCGAAGACGTACGGCTCAACCGTGACCTGTCCAAGGAGCGCGTCGAGCGCGTCGATGTTGTGTGCTTCGTGGAAAAAATCGAGCAGCGCCTCGACAACAATCGGGCCAATCCCCTCGATATTGACGAGATCAGCATACGCCTCGCTCTCATGGCCCCCAGCGATCGCGGCTTCAACGGCGCTTCGCAAAGCTGCAAACGTCGAAAACTGCTTGGCCAGGTCGCGTCCCGTGCCCTGGCCAACATGACGGATGCCGAGCGCATAGAGGAAGCGATCCAGCCCGATCGTGCGACGCTCTTCGATCGCAGCGAACAGGTTTTCGATCGATTTCTTGCCGAAACCCTTCTGCTCTTCGAGCGGGGTCTCAAGGGCGGCGTTTTTCTGAGGTAGGGTGAAGATGTCGGCAGGTTGCCGGATCAATCCGTCGCCAAAGAATAACTCGATCTGTTTGGCGCCGAGCCCTTCGATGTCAAACGCGTTGCGAGACACGAAGTGTTTAAGGCGCTCCTTGATCTGCGCGGGACAGATCAGACCACCGGTGCAACGCTTGACCACGTCTGCTTCACCAGTCTTCTCATCGATCTCGCGAACGGCGTCACTGCCACATACGGGACATAGGGACGGGAATTCAAAGGGCGTGACGCCGGGTTTGCGCTTTTCCAATACCGGGCCGAGCACTTGCGGGATCACGTCTCCGGCCCTCTGGATCGAAACCCAGTCGCCGATGCGGATATCCTTGCGCGCGATCTCGTCTTCGTTGTGTAGCGTCGCATTCGAAACGACGACGCCACCCACCGTCACCGGATTGAGTTTCGCAACAGGCGTCAGCGCACCGGTCCGCCCAACCTGGATTTCAATGTCGAGCAGCTCCGTTGTCGCAACATCCGCCGGAAACTTATGTGCGATCGCCCAACGCGGCGCCCGCGACACGAAGCCGAGGCGTTCCTGATAGTCGAGCCGGTCAACCTTGTAGACAATGCCGTCGATATCGTAATCAAGGCTCGCACGGGAGGCGGCAATCATGTCGTAGTAGCTAAGGAGAGACTTCGTGTCACCGCATACCTGCATCAATGGATTGGTCGGCAGGCCCCAGCGTTTGAACGCCTTGATCATGCCTGATTGTGTATCGGCCGGAAGTCTTGAAACCTCTCCCCAGGCATAGGCAAAAAAACTCAACGGGCGAGAGGCGGTGATGGACGGATCTTTCTGGCGCAACGAGCCCGCAGCAAAATTGCGCGGATTCGCATAGATCTTGGCATTGCTTTCGATTTGAGCGGCATTGAGGGCTGCAAAATCAGCTTTGGACATATAGATCTCACCGCGTACATCAATCAGCTCCGGTACGTCCTTGCCCTTCAACGTTTCAGGTATTTCACCGATCGTGCGCACGTTCGCGGTGACGTTTTCGCCCTCGCTACCGTCGCCACGCGTTGCCGCTTCGACGAACTTTCCTGCTTCATAGCGAATCGAAATCGACAAGCCATCGATCTTCGGCTCCGCAGAAAGAGCAAGAGGTTCGCCTTCCTTGAGGCCGAGAAAGCGAATGATACGATCGGAGAAATCCTCAACATCTTCGACATCAAACGCGTTGGAAAGCGACAGCATCGGCACGCGGTGACGAGTTTTGCCAAAGGCACCTGTGGGAGCTGCACCGACACGCTCGGACGGGCTATCATCACGCATCAGTGTTGGGAACTGCTTCTCGAGCGCCTCATTGCGCCGACGCAGCGCATCATAGTCGGAATCTGAAATTTCCGGCGCATCCTCGCCATGATAGAGGTCATCGTGACGCGCAATTTCCTTCGCCAGCGCTTCAAGTTCGGCGGCGGCTTCCTCTGGCGTCAATTCCGTTGGCGATCGCTTGAATGTGGTTGGCAATTTCATGGCGATTGTTTTAGCGCCAGCGAACAGCCCACGCGAGCACTAATCAAACAATCCGCGGTAGACCAGAGGCGGATAGACTAGAGTTTGATGGTCGGTACCTTCAGGTTCTTCCAAGTTCTTGACAGCCATGTCCCCGTATCTTCTCTCGGTGCCAGCCCGCCGGACTGGAGCAGAACATAAGCGTCCTTATACCAACGCGACTGCGGAAAATTGTGTCCGAGGACCGCCGCCGCAGTCTGTGCCTCGTTGGCAATGCCGAGCGCCAGATAGGCCTCGGTCAAGCGCATCAACGCCTCTTCGACTTGCCTCGTGTTGGAATAGTTCGAGACAACCGACTTGAAGCGATTGATCGATGCAAGATAATTGCGCCGCTTGAGATAGTATCGGCCGACTTCCATCTCCTTCGCCGCGAGAGAATCGAGTGCGATTCGAATGCGGTTGTCCGCCTCGCGCGCATATTTACTATCCGGGTAACGCGACTTGAGCGTCTGCAGTTCCTTGAGTGCCTTGCGCGCATTCGACTGATCGTTTTGCGGACCGGTCATATCCTCGAAATAGCACGATGCGATTATGTGGTGAGCGAACGGCGCTTCCTTGGTTCCCGGGTGCATAGTGGTGTAGCGGCGCGCTGTCGCTATTGCTTCGGGGAACTTGCCAGCGCGGAAATAGGCATAGGCCGCCATCACCATCGCGCGGCGTGCCTCCGGCGCATATGGATGATCCCGGTCGAGATCTTCGAATTTCTTCGCGGCTTTCTGGAATTTTCCACGCGAAAGATACGAATCCGCCGTAGCGTACATTTTTCCGGGCGGGTCCGGATTCAGCAGGGCCTTGGCATCTTTGTTGTTCGACGCACAGCCCGCAACAAGACCGGCCAATGCCAACACCATTAGGTGCTTCAGACATGCAACGTACTTGCTCATCACAACGGCCAACCTCATTTTTCCGCCGTTATCACCAACGCGTTACACTACACAGTTAACTCGCGACTTCGAAGACACACCATGTCACCGGCAGCTCCGTTCAAACACCACCAAATTGTGCCAAACGCAGGGCAGAGTTGGAGACGATGCAAAGTAAACCAGTTCAAGAACACACCTTGGTGCGGTTGGGCAAGGTCTCTGTCTTCTGCATTACTTGGCCGCAGCCATGGCCCAATCTTGCGCTTGGCGCGTTGTACGCGCGAAAACCGAAGAGCGTTCCGCCGGCGCTTCGACAAGCGTCCATGCGCTGTGATCTGCGAACAATGCCTTCAGCACGTGCGCATTCAGCCGATGACCGCCTCTCACCGAACGATACGAACCAAGAATGGGGCGACCTGCAAGTGCAAGATCGCCGACCGCATCCAACATCTTGTGGCGCACGAATTCCTTCGGATACCGAAGGCCTTCAGGATTGATAATCTTGTCGTCTCCAATGGCGACGCTGTTGTCCAGACTGGCACCCAACGCCAGACCAGCCTTCCACAACTTCTCGACATCCGACATAAAGCCAAACGTTCTGGCCCGGCTCAATTCGCTACGAAATACGCCCGGCGACATCTCCCACGCCATCCTTTGCGTTCCGATGACCTTGCTTTCAAAATCAATCTGCACGTCCAAGTGGAAGCCCGAATGCGGAACGAGTTCACCCCAGCAATCACCTTCGTCGACACGAATCGGTTTCAACACCTTGATAAACTTGCGCGACGCCGACAACGTTCGTGTGCCGACTTCGTCAATTGCATTGACGAAAGCTTGCGAACTGCCGTCCATAATCGGCACTTCCTTGCCTTCGATCTCGATATAGCAATTGTCAATGCCCAACCCACGCAAGGCGGCAAGCAGGTGCTCGACGGTGCCGACGGTAACGCCGTTATCGTCCCCAATGACCGTACACAGCGTAAGGTTCTTGACGTGTTCTACGCTCGCAGGAATCTCCGCGATTATCCTACCGCGCTTCGACACCATGAAGCGATGTCCGACATCGCGTTCCGCTGGATGAAGTATGAGAGAGACCGGTGCACCACTATGCACCCCCACGCCCTGCAGTTCGATTTCCCGCGCAATCGTAGATTGCTGCGGAACGACGAAAGAATTCGGCATATTAGCTGCCCCTCAACCCGTTTGCCCTAGGCACCAAGCGAAATCGATTAACGCTTGCTGCTTAGGCCCCCCAGCCATCGTCCCGTTAGTTTTCGCGGCCGGTCGTTGGTAAATTTCGCCGTTACGCGGAACTGAAACGCGGCTTCAATGCGTATAATCTGTACGTGTGGCCTGAAATCAGGACAAGTCACGGTTAATTACATTGTATTACGATCTTGGGGATTTTGTTGCACCTGGAGCACATTCAATTGTACCCTCTGTGCAACATATATGCTCGCAACTCTATTTCTCTTTGTGGGCCATATAGTTACACTCATATTTTGGCCTACACTGGAACGAAATTTCAGTGTCTATTGAGTTTGTCGATCAGTGTCGTGAGACGAAATTTATTTTCCATCTGGCGTCTGAAGCTGTGGATTGTTACCGTTTGTTACAGCTCCGCATCGAATTCTAGGATGAACACGTCCTAGAATTCGAATCACTTGCGCCCGCCACCGGTCAATCTGCGAAGCAGTCCGGGTCTTGCATGCGCTCGATCTGCTGCCGCCAAGGTTGGCTTATGAGGCATTGGAGCACTACTATTTTCGTTTCGCGGAGCAGTTCGTTCTGGCGGTGCTGAGATCTCATCATCAGAATTTGCGAAGCTACGACGGATCTCGCTGGCCTGTTTGGTTGCCTCCATCTTGGCGAAATACTCGCGTTGCGCCACTTCGGGGAATTCGCTCATGTCGGGCATGCGCGATGACGAGCGGCGTACCTCGCTTGGCGGTGCGGGCTCAAATCCGGGACGAGAAGACGAGGCGCTTGCCTCGTCACGCTTTGGGAGTGGTGGCGGCTGCTGACCACTGCCACGTACCGTGGCAAATCCGTCTTCAACGGTTACACCGTCCGCCGATTGCCATCGATTCTGACCATCTTCTCGATCACCGGTCTCCCGCCCAGATGCCTCCATCGCCTCGCTCAGCGCCCGGGCAAACTCATCGGCTTCCCTTGCGTCCAATTCCGTTTGAGTCGGCTCTACACTTTGCAGCACCGATCCATCTTTCGCCATCTGTGGTGCTTGAACTTCATTCGCGCTTGGGGACAGTGGCGGTTCGCTGCTAGCGGTGACCACAACCGGTGCCGGAGCCTCCGCTGCCGGCTCCACAGGCGCTGGCACAACGATTTCCGCCGTCTCGGTGGCAGCGGGCGTTGCCGTCGGAACAATTGATGGCGACGGGGCGGCGACCACCGGTTCGGTCCCAACAACAGCCTGCCCGGCAATACCGGACGCGACGATAGAGACCCGAATGCGGTCATCCATACCTGCTTCGGTGGTTGCGCCGACGATAATATTGGCTTCAGGTGCAACTTCTTTGCGAATATGACTAGCGGCCGTATCAACCTCGTAAAGCGTCAGATCATTGCCACCCACGATTGATATCAGAAGCCCTTGCGCTCCGCTCAATGTAATATTGTCGAGAAGCGGGTTGGCGATGGCTTCATTGGCGGCAGTCAACGCCCGCTCTTCACCTGTTGCTTCTCCGGTTCCCATCATAGCCGTGCCCATGCCCTTCATCACGGCCTGGACATCAGCAAAATCCAGATTGATGAGGCCTTCCTTGACGATCAAATCGACGATGCAGGCGATCCCGGAATACAGAACCTGATCTGCGAGCCGAAAGGCCTCGGCGAAGGTTGTCCGTTCATTCGCAATGCGAAACAGGTTCTGGTTCGGAATGACGATTAAAGTGTCGATCGCCTTTTCAAGCTTTTCGATACCCGCTTCGGCCGTGCGCATTCTTCGGGCGCCTTCGAATTGGAACGGTTTAGACACGATGCCTACCGTCAGAATTCCCAAGTCCCGCGCGATTTCGGCCACAACAGATGCCGCACCGGTTCCCGTACCTCCACCCATTCCGGCGGCGATGAAAACCATATGCGAGCCAGCGATTTCAGCTCGGATAGCCTCCTCGGCCTCTCGGGCGGCTGCTTCGCCAACCTCCGGGCGGGCACCGGCACCCAGGCCTTCGGTTAGATTCGCTCCGAGTTGAATGCGGTGTTCCGCGTTCGACATATTGAGTGACTGGGCATCCGTGTTCGCAACCACGAATTCAACGCCATCGAGCTGTGTCGCAATCATATTGTTGATCGCGTTGCAACCCGCGCCACCGATACCAACAACCGTAATTCGTGGTTTCAAGTCGGCTATGGTCGGTGGTCCAAGCTTTATGTTCATGGTCCTAGTATCCTCTGCCCGCTGCAAGCCGATCAGTCAGACCGGTCGACCGATCTACCATCGACAAATGTAGCGGTTGCGCAGCAGCGGCCTAGAAGCTCTCGCGTAGCCACTGCTCCATACGATCCAGATAGCTCCCGCCTGATACCCGCGACGGTAAAGCTTGGTACGATTGAGAGACCGCCGTCGGTGGCACGCTGGCCAATCCAATCACGGCCGAGAACGCCGGACTACACGCGCTCGCAGGAAGCCCTGCCACACTAGGCGTGTTCCCAATGCGCACGGGGCGATCGAGTTTGCGAACCGCCATGTCGACAAAGCCGATCATTTGACTACCGCCGCCGGTAACAACAACGTTCGGACCAGGTCGCGCATTCCGATCGCTTTGATTGAGCCGTTCACGCAGCATTCGCAGCTGGCTTTCAACGCGTGGGTATAGAATGCGACACACCTCCGCCCGTGTCGTTTGATAAGCCTCTCCCTCCATCTCGCCTGCCAGCGCGTAGTGTATAAGTTCATTTTCGTCAGATCGCGCACCGACAAGCGTGCCATACAGCGTCTTGATTCGCTCGGCTTCTGCAAGAGGTGTCGTAAGAATTCGTGCAATATCATACGTTAAGTGGCTTCCGCCGATCGGTATTGTGTCCGTGAAGAGAAACTGTCCATCGTTGAACGCTGCAATTTCGATCACACCTGCACCAATATTGACACACGTAACGCCAAGGCGGCGCTCGTCTGACGTCGTGGCAGACAAAGCCGCAGCGAGACTTGAAGGGACAAATTGGCGAACGCCGAGGAAGGCGCGCTCAATGAGCAAGGACAGATTGCGAAGCGGCTTGAAGTCAGCAGTGACAGCGTGCCAGTTTGCGGCTATGCGCTGGCCAGCTAGACCGAGAGGCTGGCGCACGCCCGACTGACCATCCAAGATATATGCGACTGGGTTCATGTGTACGAGACCACGATCCTCACGAGCAGCAAATTCACTGGCAGCGTTGGTGAGACGTTCGAGGTCCTGTGCCCCAACAAAACCGAACTCCAAATCGGCGTGAGCGGTCAAATGAGCGGATTTCAGTCGACCACACGAGACGGTCGCAATGACCTCCTCCAGCGTGACATCTGCCATGCGCTCGGCCTGACCGACAGCCGCACGTACAGCGCTCTCTGCTTGATCAAGATGAACGACCAAACCGGCCTTGACACCCCGTGCACGCTGGTGCCCCACACCCAGAACGCGTAGAGCAGGCGGCGCATTGAAACCTGCCGGCCAACTGCGTTCTACAATCGCACAACAAACCTTGGCCGACCCGATATCCAATAGGCCGACGACTTCTGGTCTTTGGTAATTACTGCGCGACATTGCTCAGTTTGCTCCGAGGCGGGATCTGGCCCAACCGCCGTGTTTCAACCACTATTTTCTGAACTCAACTGCCATCTCTTCTTTGAGGCGCAGGTCCAATTTTTGGAACTTGCTGTCGATGAGACGTTGACCTTTTTTTCCCTGCGTGAGGTGCGCCAGCGCGGAAGATTCTGCTTGAGCCGGCAGTAGAATTTGCTGGCCGGACTTCAGGTGCAGCGTCCACCGACGGTTGGCGACTCGTTCATACAGGCCCACATTGCCGCGCAAATTCGGTATCCGACCGACAGTTTCGAGGATTGCCTTCACGTGCGGCGCAGCGCCACCGCCAAAAATTGCCGGAAGCGTGGAGTATCTGCCTGATGTTGCCGGACCAAGAACTCGACCAGTTGCATCAAGGACAACGGCTCGGTAGCCATCGTTCCAAACGGCAATCGGAGCACGTTCGCGAATATCGATATGGATACGGTCTGGGAATACACGCTTCAAAGAAGCTTTAAAGACCCAGGGCAACGTCTCAATGCGCGCTCGCGCGGCTTCTGTGTCAAGCAGCCAAATGGAGTGACGCTCATCAAGCTTCAATTTCGCGTATATCTCACTGTCTTGTGTCATACGCTGGCCTTTTACCGTTATCTCGCTGATACCAAGTCCAATTTTTTCAAGAACATGGTCCAGATAGACGGCAACGGGCACGGCCTGGCGGGCCTGACGTCCGCCTTCGGTTAGCGTTGCGAAGACGATGGACGCCAGAATTGCAATGGCGACCGGCATCATACTGCGCAAGCGAGAATTCCTGCGCGCTGCGGCCGCCCTTCTGGCACAAGATCCGCGGTCATTGCTGTATGCACCGGTCAATGTGTCGGAAAGCATGGTACCGACACGGTCTGCATCGACGCCGCTAGGTCCGACGTCGCCGGGATACACAAACTGGGTTTCTGTCCGTCCTGCATCGTATGACACGGCGACCCGCTCCAGACATGACTCCGCGTGATCTGCCATCCGCGCGCTGTCAAAGCGCCGAGGCGCGTAAATCAACGCTCCATAGTGGGACAAGGACGGTTAAAGCGGCGTTAAGCAATGCCAAGAAAGCCTGCGCACCAAACTCTTCCGCTATATCGTCATGCGCCTTGCTTTTCCGACTCGTAAAGTGCCATGGGAAGCTAATCGGCAGTGTTCAGCTTGCGGATCCTGGAGGGACGGTTATCTTGCTTCTCGTTACAACTACCCCCTGAGCCATCATGGTATATTCGCCCTTCGATCCACAGCAACTCACTGGCAAAGGCCTGCCAATAGAACGACTCGATGCCGGCGAGAAAGTATTCCTGATCAACGATGACGGCGACAGCCTATTCGTTGTCCTGTCTGGCACCATCGAGATCATCACTGTGGGACAGCAACTCGAGGCCGTTGGCCCGGGCGGAATTTTTGGCGAGATCGCCCTCATCGACCAGGGCGCCCGCAGCGCATCAGCCATGGCCGCAACCGATGCGGAAGTTATCCGCATCGACCGTGGCGCATTTCTCGAACTCTTGCGGCATCAGCCAACGTTCGCGTTGCACGTCATGGCTGCGCTTACTGCGCGACTGCGGCGCTTGACGGAGCCGCCCGACACCGAATGATTGACTACGGCAACGCTAGCGCTTCACCAATAGGCCTCCCCGGCAACGGTTCACCGACGCGCCTTATCTCCCATTGCATGTCGATGCCAATCTTAGCCTTGACCCGGGCACGAATCGTCTCGCCAAGTGTTTCTATATCCTCACTTGTTGCATCACGATCGTTGATGAGGAAGTTGCAGTGCTTTTCAGAGACACAAGCACCGCCGACACGAAAGCCCCGCAGTCCCGCTGCGTCCACGAGCTGCCACGCACTTTCGCCGGGAGGATTTTTGAACGTTGAGCCGCCGGTGCGCTCGCGCGTGGGCTGATGCGTCTCACGATATTCGGCCACCTCCGTCATTTGCGCCTGGATCTCTTCCGGATCTCCTTCTGAGCCCTGATAGAGCGCTTCAGTGAAAATCCAATCGTTTGGCACCGATGAATGACGATAGGTCAACCCCATCTGTGCCAGTGAAACAACATGCACATTGCCCTGCCGGTCTACGGCGCGCGCTTCGACGAGAACATCCTTGGTTTCACATCCGTGGGCGCCAGCGTTCATTCTCAACGCACCGCCGATGCAGCCAGGAATGCCTCGATAGAATGCGAGTCCGGAAATACCGGCTTCAGCTGCGGCACGCGCCACTTTTACATCAGGCACCGCGGTGCCCGCGCGAAGGCGATGGCCGGGTTCAGGTACCACCTGGGAAAATCCGCGCGCCAGGCGAATTACAATCCCGTTGACGCCGCCGTCTCGGATCAGCGAGTTCGAGCCCAGGCCGATCACGTTGACCGGCAAGTCGGGATCAATGTTCTTGAGAAAATACGCGAGATCGGCTTCGTCGGCCGGACGAAATAAAACCTGGGCCGGGCCACCGACACGAAACCAAGTGAACTCGCTGAGCTGCGTACCTGCGCTCAATGTACCGCGAAGATCGGGTAGCGCCTCGGTCAGTTCGGGTAGGATATCGTCGAACATCATACCGCCACTCCCATTGCCAGAGTGCCGCCCATTAACTCGGGCAATGCATGCGCCCATTCAGTCGAAACTCCTGCGCCAAGGCAAACTACCATGTCACCGCTGGACACATGCTCCTTAAGAAAGTTCGCAAGTTCTTTCACATCCACGACGGTGTTGACGGATTTGCCCGACTGTCCGCGGATACCATCTGCCAAAGCCTCTGAGGAGATCCCATCGAGAGGTGCTTCACCTGCGGAGTAGAGTGGCATGACCACCACCTGATCTGCAGCGGTGAAGCAACGGCAAAAATCCGGAAACAGGTCTTTAACGCGACTGTAGCGATGTGGCTCGACGACGGCGAATACCCTGCCTTTGGTACCGGCTTTTGTCGCACGCAACACCGCACTGATTTCAATTGGATGGTGGCCGTAGTCATCGTAAATGCGGGCACCTTGCCATTCTCCGGTCAACTGAAAACGTCGTTTGACGCCACCAAAAGTGGCAAGCGCCGCCTTAATGTCCTGGTCGGGGATGCCGGCTTCTGCCGCAACAGCGATTGCCGCCAACGCGTTTAACGCATTGTGCGTGCCTTGTGCGTTTACCTGCCATTCAATCATCGGTCGCGCGCCGCCGCTTACACGTTCCGTGCATTTTGCGTTGAAGATCGTGCACGCACCGTCAACGTGGGCATCGAGCAGTACCATATCGGCGTCTGAGTTTTGGCCATAAGTGATCAGGCGCCGCCCGTTCCGGCGCAGGCGCAGTCGCTCGAGCATTTCCCGCACGACAGGTTGATCAATGCACGACACCGTTAGGCCGTAGAACGGAATGTTCCGATAGAAGGCCTCATACTCAGCGTGCATATTTTCGACACTGCCGAAGTAGTCGAGATGCTCGGGATCCATATTGGTGACCACACCGATCTGAGTGGGAATTTTTACGAATGTGCCATCGCTTTCATCGGCTTCGACGATCATCCAGGGCCCTCGGCCAAGCCGAGCGTTCGATCCCCAGCTGTTGATGATGCCGCCGGTGATCACAGTTGGGTCCTGGCCGACCGTTTCGAATATGTGCGAGATCAGAGAAGTGGTCGTGGTCTTGCCGTGTGTTCCAGTCACTGAAATCGTAGAATAAAGACGCATGAGTTCCGCAAGCATCTCAGCTCGCCGGATAATCGGCAGACCCCGCGCTCGGGCTGCCTGCAATTCCGGATTGTCGTCCTTAACGGCTGTCGAGATGACTACGAACGACGCATCAATGAGATTGGCTGCGGAGTGGCCAACAAAAACCTTGATACCATTGGCAGCGAGCCGGTTTACATTGGGGCTCTCTTTTTGATCGCTGCCCTGAACGCCAAACCCTTTGGCATGCAAAATCTCCGCAATCGCACTCATCCCTATGCCGCCAATGCCGACGATGTGGATGGTTGCAAGGTCCGATGGCATTTGCATGGTTCATAGTCCTTTTGGAAGCGGTGGACCGTTGTCAGATCGACGTAGCGGCGCCAGCTAATTCTTCAACCAGATCTGCAAGGCGTAAGACGGCATCAGGCCGACCCATTGACTTCGCGTTGGCTGCCGCCGCAATCAACTCGTCGGAATTCGACATGATATTGGTCAAGTCGGCACGCAAGCGCTCATCTGTCAGGTCTGCCTGAGAAATGCAAATCGCGCCCCCCGCGTTAGCGAGGCTCTCGGCGTTGCGAAGCTGATCATTATCAAGCGCATGCGGAAGAGGTACCAAAATCGATGGCCGCCCGATCACCGTCAACTCTGCGATCGATGATGCGCCAGCCCGGCCAATCACTAGATGGGAAGCAGCAATCCGTAGTGGCAAGTCTTGGAAGAAGGTGGCGCATTCAGCATCAATTCCTGCCTGGGCATAAGTCGCGCGCACAGCCTCCAGGTCTTCCTCGCGGCATTGTTGTGTGACGCTCAACCTGAGGCGTTCTGCTTCGCTGAGTTGGCTTAGGGCGGATGGTATGCGCTCGGAGAAAAACCTGGCACCTTGACTGCCTCCGAAGACCAATAAGTTAAAACGCTTTTCTGATTCAACGCTGGGCGGAACGGGGTACGACTTCGCAGCCTGCGCAACAACGATGTCCCGCACGGGATTCCCGGTCAACCGCACTTTTGATCGCAAAGCATCGTTGATAAACTGAACGTTCTCAAATGATGTCGCGACAGCGGTGACACGATCGACCAACATCCGATTGGCACGGCCAAGAACTGCGTTCTGCTCGTGCAACGCGGTTGGAATACCGCGAAGTCTCGCCCCTACCAACGGGGGAAAAGATGGATAACCGCCAAATCCGATGACCGCTGCGGGTCTCATCTTGCCAATCAGCTTGTAGGCTTGGTAGATCCCGGCAGCCAGCAAGTACCCGGTTCGAGCTAGTGCGATTGGAGAGCGATTTCCAAGCGTCGCGGAGCTAATCCGATGGACTTTCTCTGCCGGAAAGTCCAATCCGTAGCGGTCGCCGCGCATATCAGTTGCCAGCTCGACAGACCAGTGCCGACGGTCCAGTTCCTCCGCCAAGGCAAAAGCGGGAAATAGATGACCTCCTGTACCACCAGCTGCTAACAAGATCGGGCGCTCTCTCATCGACGAACTCACTGCGAATTGACGGCACCGGCACCAAGGCCGGGCAAACCAGCATCGACCGTTGCTTGGCGTCGCCGCGTCAGACCAAGCATCATGCCAAATGTGATTGCAACCGCCATCAAAGAGGATCCACCTGCCGAAATCAAAGGCAGTGTCATGCCTTTGGCAGGCAGAAGCCCAACATTGACACCCATGTTGATCAGCGCCTGGCCGCCGATCAGCAAGGCGAGGCCGCAAACTGCGTAGCGCATACTCAGGTCTTCGCTTGAAATGGCCTGAGTAAGTGCGCGGAAAACGATGAACATAAAGAGTGCAAGCAATGCAAGACAAGCGACAACGCCGTACTCTTCGGCAATGACAGCAAAAATGAAATCTGTATGTGCGTCTGGCAGTACGGTCTTGATAGTGCCTTCCCCCGGGCCGCGGCCGAAGAACCCGCCTACTTTGAATGAGTTGAAGGCGCGCTCAATTTGCGAATTGTCACCCGGAACCGCGAAAAGAAAAGTGTGAACCCGATTCTGCACGTAAGGCAGCATAAAGTAGGCGCCGCCAAGACCGGCGAGCGCCAAGCTGATCAGCGCAGCGGCCCAAACAATCGCTAGGCCGGCCAGTACGAATATGGCTCCCCAAACCAATGTGATGAGCAGTGACTGACCGACATCAGGCTGCATCAAAAGCAGCGTCACAAAGACCATATAAAGCCCGATAGCCACTGGCAGCGCCGGCACATCTCGGCGGCGCTCATACTCGGCAAATGCCCACGCGCTCAACACAACAAAAGCCGGTTTGGCGAGTTCAGACGGTTGCAGCGAAATACCACCGACACGCAACCAGCGCCGAGCGCCATTGATCTCTTCGCCGGCCGCCAGGACATAGATCATCGTGCCGATGCTAACCATGTAGAGCACGAGCGCGACGCGACGAATCGTACGTGGCGATTGTGCTGACAGCAGCAACATCAGAACTGCACCAAAACTAACGACAATGACGTGACGCTTGACGAAATAGAAGGCTGCGAGGTCTTTGTTGATCGCCACCGACGGACTAGCTGCAAGCGAAACGATGATCCCGACTCCCATCAGTAAGAATACCGCCGTGAGTAAAATTCGATCGACGGTAAACCACCAATTGGCGAGCAGGCTCTTATCTTCACGGTCGAAGCGCACTACATCCCGCTCCCGCTCGGCTCAATACCCGGCAGCGCTGCGACAACGTCACGGAAGTGATCGCCCCGAGTCTCAAAGCTTTCGTATTGATCGAACGAGGCGCAGGCCGGTGCAAGCAGGACTATCGGCTCACGTCCGGCTGAGTTTGCCGCATCCCGAGCGGCGGCGGCGATGGCAACTTCCAACGTGCCGCAGCGCGCAAAATCCACCTTTCCTTCAAGTTGTGCCGCGAAGTCCTCCTGCGACTCACCGATCAGGTAGGCCCGGGCGATGCGTGGAAAGTAATCAACCAACCCGCTGACACCACCCTGCTTGGCGCGCCCGCCACAAATCCAGAAGATGTCGGCCTTGAAGCTGGCAAGTGCAACCGCCGCAGACTCCGCATTCGTGGCTTTGCTGTCATTGACGAACACGATACCGCGGCGTCGGCCAATCTCTTCGAGCCGGTGAGCAAGGCCCGGAAAAGATCCCAATCCGTTGCCCAATTCAGAGGCAGGCACTCCGACAACTTCCATGGCAGCGCACGTTGCCATGACATTCTGCGCGCTATGCAGGCCACGCAACGCCGGCAGATCATCGAGAACCGCCACTACACCGCGCCCGCCATCGCGTGCGTTATATACGCGTCCATTGTCAAAATAGTAGCCGTCCACCAGTTTGGACTTCGCCGAGATTGGAATGGTGCTGGCGTGATCAGCGATCAACTCATTCGCAATTCCGGCTACCGCTGAATCGTCAACGCTGATAACAGCGTTTTCTGCATTCCGGACCAGACGTGCCTTCGTCGCGACATAGTTTTCGAACGTGCCGTGGCGGTCAATGTGGTCTGGCGAAATGTTGAGCAGGATACCAACGGTTGGCCTCAATGTCGGCGTAAGATCAATCTGATACGACGACATCTCAACCACATAGATGCGATCCGGCGCAGGCGGTTCCAAGGAGAGTATCGGAACACCAATGTTTCCGCCCAGCTGGACATCCCGTCCGGTTGACGCAAGGATATGGGCAATCAAGGCCGTCGTGGTTGACTTTCCATTGGTTCCGGTGATGGCGATGAACGGCGCCTGAAGCGCGAGCGCTTCGCGCTCCCGCACGAATATTTCAATGTCCCCAATGACTTCAACGCCACATTCGCGCGCCCGGATGACCGTCCAATGAGGGACGGGGTGAGTTAGTGGCACGCCCGGCGCCAGGACGAGACTATCGATCCCATGCCAGTCGGCACTGTCGAGATCGGTTAACGCAAGTCCTTCAGCCATGGCGGCGACGCGCGCGCCCTCATGGTCATCCCAAGCCAACACCGTCGCACCGCCAGCGACCAACGATTTGCAGGTCACGGTTCCAGATCGGCCGAGGCCGAAAACCGCGACACATCGGCCGGCAAATGTGCTTGCAGGAATCATTTGCACAGAATAACCGAATCGCTGACGATTATGTGTTGCAACATCAGCGCAGTTTAAGGGTCGCCAAACCGATCAAGGCAAGAACAACGGAAATGATCCAAAAGCGCACGACGACAGTGGCCTCCGCCCAGCCTTTTTGCTCGAAATGATGGTGCAGCGGCGCCATGCGGAAGACACGCTTGCCGGTCAATTTGTAGCTAGCGACCTGAATAATAACCGACAGCGTTTCGAGCACAAACAAGCCGCCAACGATAGCCAGCACGATCTCGTGCTTGGTGGCGACGGCGATCGCGCCCAATGCACCGCCAAGCGCCAGCGAGCCGGTATCGCCCATGAATATCATGGCCGGCGGCGCATTGAACCAAAGGAAACCGAGACCGGCTCCGATGAGGGCGCCGCAAATTATTGCGAGTTCGCCTGCCCCTTGAATGTGGTGGATCTGTAGATAGTCTGAAAACTTCACGTTGCCTGACAGGTAGGCGATCAAACCGAACGTTCCAGCTGCGATCATGACCGGCACAATCGCCAAACCATCAAGGCCATCCGTAAGATTGACCGCGTTGCCGGCGCCGGCAATCACAAGAACACCCATGAGAACGAAGAATGGCCCCATGTAAATCAGGAAGTTCTTGAAGAACGGAACCGCAAGGGCTCCGGAATGCTCTGGATTGGCGACCTGCATAATTGCATACGTGGCAAGAGCGGCAATGATCAGTTCCAGCGTCAATCGGAACTTGCTCGAAAACCCTGATGTCGTTCGCTTTGTAACCTTGAGAAAATCGTCGTAAAAACCGATCGCGCCATAAGACAGCGTCACGCCAAGAACAATCCAGACGTATGCATTTGAGAGATTTGCCCAGAGCAAAATCGAAAACGTGAATCCTGATAGAATCATCAGGCCGCCCATCGTTGGCGTCCCGCGCTTTGCAAGATGGCTTTGTGGTCCGTCATCGCGGATTGGCTGCCCCTTACCCTGCTTTAGGCGCAGCATGTCGATAATCGCTGGTCCAAACAGGAAGACGAACAGCAGCGCCGTCATGATGGCGCCACCCGTTCGAAACGTGATGTAACGAAATACATTTAACGGGCCAATGAGTTCGCTAAAGTTCGTCAATTCATAGAGCATGCAAGTTCCCCGTGCGCGCTACTCCGCCAAGATCACCGCGATTGATCATGGCTATATCTCCAAACTCACGGCTTCAACGGCATCATGGTCCGAGAACGGCAGCACTTGATCCCCGATGATCTGGCCGGTTTCGTGTCCCTTGCCGGCAATCAACAACACATCACCCGGACCGAGTTGCATCATTGCATAGCCGATCGCTTCGTAGCGGTCACCGATTTCCAAGGCGCCGGGGCATTCGCGCAGGATATCAGCGCGAACGGCAGCCGGCTCCTCGCTTCGTGGGTTGTCATCAGTGATGATTGTCAGGTCGGCCTTCTCCGCAGATAGACGCCCCATTATCGGTCGTTTTCCGCGATCGCGATCCCCACCGCAGCCGAAGACACAGATTAGCTTGCCCGTTACGAACGGCCGCAAGGCATCAAGTGCTGCTTCAAGCGCATCCGGTTTGTGTGCGTAGTCCACTATGACGGTTGCGCCGTTGATGTTCGCAACAACTTCGAGCCGTCCGCGCACCCCCTGAAGAATACCCATGGCTGCGAACACTGCGTCAGGCTGCTCGCCGACAGCCAGCGCAAGACCAGCAGCCAACAACGCGTTAGAGGCCTGGTAGCGACCGATCAGCGGCAACAGGACCTCAAACGTCACACCGCCAAAAGCTATCGACAGGCGCTGGCCGAAACCTTCTGTTACAAGGTCGCACAATTGCAGATCGGCGGAATCGCCGGCGCCGACCTGGATCATCCGCAAAGATCGATCCCTACAGATGTCGACGATGGCAGCCGATTCCGGCTGATCGATGTCGATGACAGCGCACCCATCAGGCGCCAGCAAGACGTCGAACAAGCGCTGCTTGGCTCGGAAATAGGCCTCTACTGTCGGGTGATAGTCGAGGTGATCACGGCCCAAATTGATAAACGCGGCCGCTTGCAGGTGAACGCCATCGAGTCGACGCTGATCGAGCCCGTGGGACGATGCCTCGAATGCCAAATGCGTGACGCCCTGATCCGCAAGCGTTGCAAGCTCCATGTGCAGCGTTACCGGATCGGGCGTCGTCAGGGAGCCATATATGCTGCCGTCCGGCTTGATGGTTCCGATCGTGCCGATGGACGCCGACTGGCGACCCAACGCCGCAAAGATCTGTCGAGCAAAATCCGTGACGGATGATTTGCCGCTCGTCCCCGTTACTGCGACGATGTGCTCGGGCTGGCGCGCATAGAATCGCGCGGCAAGCAAGGCCAGGATACGACGCGGGTCATCGGCACGAAGTACGGGCACGTCCGGATTGCCGACATCGGAAGTCAGGCTGGTCAGTATGGCTGCCGCGCCGGCACCAATCGCATTCGGCACGAATCGCGCGCCATCGACTTGGCTTCCAGGTAGCGCGGCGAATAGCGAACCAGGCGCCACATAGCGACTGTCAGCCGTCACGCTCGTTATTTCGATCTGATCGTCAACGGCTGGAGCGTCGAGAATGTCGGCCAGCAAGGCATCAAGTTTCATAGAAAGCGCCAAGTGGAGGTGAGTTTACGCTTCATAGGGTTTGACGCTTGTCAGGTCAATTCGCCGACAGCCGCTTTGGACTCGCCACATTCAACCTATGCTTTAGTGTTTCGGGAGTACGCCGAGTAGTGGTGCAACTTTCTCGACAATGCGGCCTGTCGTCGGCGCAGCGTTCAAGCCCGCGAAACGCTGCCCGCGCGGCCCGCTGCCTTTCGGATCATAGAGAGTGACAAGGATTGTGTATCGCGGCTTTTTCATTGGAAATGCCGCGAAAAAAGAGGTTACGACAGCGCTCCCGTCATAGCCTCCTGAAGCAGCGCGATCGGCGGTTCCGGTCTTTCCGCCGATCCCGTATCCAGGCACATCTGCACTGCGTCCACTGCCGTTTTCGGCCGTCACGTTGAGACGCATGAGGCGACGAATCGCTGCGCTCGTGCGAGCCGACAGGACTCGCTTCCGCTTGCTGCGACTTAGAGATTTCTCAATAAAAGCCGGCGTCACGCGAAAACCACCGTTCACGAGGGCGGCTCCAGCAGCGGCGAACTGCAGCGGTGCAACAGCGATACCATGCCCGTAAGCTACAGTGACGACTTCAGCCTTCCCCCAGGATGCTGGAAGCAGCGGTTCAGCCGTCACTCCAACATCTGTTTGCATAGGCGTCAATAGACCGAGCTTGGACAGAAATTGTCGCTGCCAACGTCCGCCAACTTCAAGCGCCATCAGACCTACACCGACATTCGATGAATGGATGAAGATCTCCTCGACTGTCAAAAGGCGCGCCGGACCGTGGTCGGCGATCTTGAAGCGACGCCCAATCTCGATTGCATTGCGTACATCGAACACGGTTGCGGTCGTCACCGTTCGCTTTTCAAGCGCCATTGCAACGGTAACAGCCTTAAAGATCGACCCGAGTTCGTATGTGCCGCGCTTCAAGCGATCAAGAAAACGCAAATGCTGAGCTTCAATCGGGTTTGACGGATCGATGGCAGGCAAGGAGGCGGCTGCGCGCACAGCACCATTGTCAACATCCATGATCACGCCGGAGGCAGCACTGCTGGAGTATCGATCCATGGCGCTCGCCAGCTCCCGCTCCAGGGCAGCTTGTGCTCGCAGATCAATGGTCAACCGAAGTTCGCGCTCGTCATGCTGCGGATCACCAACGACCTGACGGACACCTACGGCCTTGTCGATATATCGTTCAATCGCAGCTGTGCCTTTGTTGTCGATATTGACATGGCCGATCAGATGACCTGCAATTCGCCCCTGCGGATAGCTACGTTTCGGCTCCGGCTTGAAATCGATACCCGGCAAGCCAAGTTCGTGGATTCGCTGTGCGACAGCAGGAGATAGGCCACGCTTGATCCAAACGAATCGCCGCTCACGGTTCGATAGAAGACGGTTTAGCGCTGGCGTACCTATGCCTGGCAAAACGTTGGAAAGCGCTTCTATCGTCTCCTGCGCACCCAGCAGCTGAGATGGATCCGCATAGAGGGACTGCATAACGACGTCGGTAGCCAGTATGTTACCGTTCCGATCGACGATATCAGGTCTTGAGTATGTTTCAGACAACGGGCGCGCGATTGAAACTGATGAACCACCTGACTGCTGCTGCAGACCGAGATGAACCAGTTGCGCACCGACGCCGATGAAGCCGCTACCAATGCCTGCAAACACCAGGGCGATGCGGCGAGCTCGCGATCGAAGACTGATGCCGTTCGCCGGCCCAATCCGTGCTGTGTGCGCGTTGAAAGGTTTGGGCCGCTCGCTCTTAACGTGCGATGGGTTTTCGGAACGGTGTGCCATGACTAGCGACGGTTTCGCTTAGATTGCAGCGCCCTGCGCGATATGAACTGGTCGCCGCGTACCGGACGCATGCCGAGCTTGCGTGCAAGCGGCTCCAAACGCTTGGGACGCAAAAGGTAAGAGCGCTCCGCGCGCAGAATTGCGATATCGCGCGCCAATTCCTTGATCCGGCTTTCCGCCGCTTGGTTGGCTTGCGCGAGTTGACGCGTTTGATAGCTGATTGCATAGAGAGCGAAGGCTGAAAGAAGAGCCATGCCAGCGGCCATGAACATGAACATGCGAAACATGGCTGGCTCCTTTCGAACGCCATTCCTTGCCGTGCGGTCCGTCATGAGCGCAACGCACGACAAATCCGCTGCCTGGTCGTCTTGTCAACGCCGGCATGCCTGTCAACTACACGCGATCCCAGTCGGGAAGCCCATACGCATCCATGTTCATCTCCCCGGCTGGCGCTTCAGTACGGGTGCCATAGCGCAACTTGGCCGAGCGGGCGCGCGGGTTGCGTGCAACCTCTTGGTTACTAGGTGCTAAAGGACGCTGGTTAATGATTTGGAAAGTTTGTCGTTCAAATTGCTCTATTTTCGGCAAGTGACGCGAAATCCCTGCTTGCTTGCCTGAACGAGCCGCAAAAAAGCGTTTGACCATGCGATCTTCGAGCGAATGAAATGTCACAACGACCAGCCGACCACCGGGCTTTAGCATTGTCTCGGCAGCGTGGAGACCACGTGCCAATTCACCCAGTTCATCATTGACCGCGATTCGAAGCGCCTGAAACGTCCGCGTCGCGGGATTCCGACCGTCCTTTGGTGGTCTGCCATAGGACTTAGCGACAACGTTTGCGAGGTCTAACGTGCTCAGGATGGGTCTTTCCATGCGACGACGGCAGATTGCGCGCGATATGGCACGCGACCGTCGCTCGTCTCCCAACTGATAGATGAGGTTCGCCAAGCGACCTTCTTCCAGTGTATTGACTAGATCGGCTGCGGTTGGCGCCTCCTCAAGATCATGACCGTGCGCGGCCGACATGCGCATATCCAACGGACCATCTGCTTGAAACGAGAACCCGCGCGCCGATTCATCAAGTTGCATAGATGAAACGCCGATGTCGAACACAATGGCATCCACCGGACCGGCAATATGCTCCGCCATCGTCGAGAATCGGGCAGCGTGGAAGGTAAATCGATCGGCAAATTCCTTGTGAAGTGCTGCAGCCACCTCACCAGCACATGGGTCGCGATCAAAGGCGACCACTTCGACATTTGCCGCGTCCAGGATGGCGCGACTATATCCACCGGCGCCGAACGTCGCATCAACAACAAGCTTTTCGTCATCGAGAGCCAGTGCATCCAGGACTTCTGGCAGCATCACCGGCACGTGACCGATCAACGAACGGCTAGCATCGTATCGATCGCACTGGCCATCTTTGCCGGCCATTAGGTTTCACTCCCGTCGCCTTGGGTCGATCGCGCGCTGGCCGCGCGCCGCTGCCCAACCTCGAAGAGCTTGCGATGTGCTTGGACTTTTTCGCGCGCTATTTGGCGGCGCTCGGAGAACTGCTCCGGCTGCCAGATCTGAAACTTATCGCCAAGCCCGACAAATGTAACGCGGCCTTCAATACCGGCGTGCGCGCGCAAGTCACGAGGTAGGACGATGCGTCCGTCGCCGTCGATGGTGAGAACCTGAACGTCACCGTAGAGCGCAACGGAGAGTTCATCGCGCTCGTCCGAATAGTCGGGCAAGCCTGCGAGAAGATCATCGATTTTCTGCGCAAGTCTTTCGCCACCCGCATCGAGCGCCGGAGCGTCAAGCGAGGGGTAGCAATAGATGCCACGGCTTGCCTCCGAACGGTAGGCATCGTTTTCGAGGACGGCACGAAACGGGGCGGGCACAGAGACACGCCCTTTGCTGTCGATCTTATTTTCGAAGGTTGAGACAAAGCGATCCATCCTCAGTTTTCAAGCCTTTGACCAACGCAAAACATTCTCGAACGCACGCAACGCTCATCGCGGCGACCGCGTCGCTCCGCGCCTAGTCCCGCAACAAAAACTGCTCCCGACGTCTCGATGCCGACGAAAGACGGGGTGTGGCGGTCGCCGTGCCAGGCCCTCACAGACACCGCGCCACAACCACACCCCAAGCCCGTGGCGAACGGGCAAATATGGGATGCCATGGGTTTTTATGGTCGTCAACGGTCTATTAAGGAGTTTGAGCCTCCGAAGAAGGCAAAATCTGGTTATCCACAGAAATCGTTACCTCGAATCGCAGACGTGCGAACTCACGGGCCGAAATGAGTGTTCGCCAGAGAAAGGCTGCGATTGATGAGGACCGCGGCTCGAGCAGACCAGTGTTCACGAAAACCGAAGTGAACGCAGCTGCAACGAGAAAAGGCCCATTGCTCAACAGCAGCGGGCCTCCAGAATAAATTTATGCAATTTGACGCTTAAGAACTAGTGCCGGATTCGCTTCTTTTGATCGACACGCGCACGAAAACTATCAAGCAGCTCATCAAGATCGCGACAAAAGGCATGATACCGCTCTGCAAGTATCGGACTATTGCGCATGTCTGATGGTGCGCGATCCTGGGTCTTTCGAGCAAGCTCATTGAACTGCTTTGGGATATCGCCGTTTGCAATTTCGCCTTGCCGCCCCGAAAGCTCTTCGCGGCGGTGCGAGATCTCTTGCAGTAAATCACTGGCACGCTCATTGGCATCAGAACGCTTGCTGTTCAAATAGCCAACAATTCTATCGATATCATCAGATATTGCGGTCTGATCCCTGGAATCATCAGTCTCCGCTTGCCGAACAGGCGAGCTCTTGTCCGCCATGATTTCCACCTCATGAAACTGACCTTTAACGCATCACTGTTTCAGCAGCACCTTACTACACCGCGCAAAGGATTGCTGAATTGGTCGGCGGATCACATTCCTTTGACAGATTCTGTCTGGCCTACATTGAAATCTGACAATCCTTTGAGAAGCGCCTCGGCCTTTCCTTGGATTTGAGCCGGGTCACGACTGACAGTCGAATCTGCGGCAGCCGCCTTGCTCTCGCGTGTCCAGAAATAGGACTCGAGTTGCTCTGCCAGCGCTGCGCGCGCTGCAGTTGAGTCGTTGATGTAATTTACAATGTGCGTGACTGTGTCGGCTTCAGTCTTTAGATCGTCAAGATAGGCGTCCAGTAGCTTGACGAGATTGTCTTGAATATTCTGATTCATCTGAGTCCCCGGCGATGCAGACGCGCACAATTCGTTAACGTTCAATTAACGTTCCGCTATCGTGCCTAAGAGATTCGTTTCGTATCGGCAATGACATGATCGATACACCAGCCCAATCTCCACGACTTATGATGCAAGTCGACGAAACACTTCTAGTCCGAGGTCGTTACGCGGTCGCCGCGTTTGCGACGGCGAGATGGAGCACCAAAACATGCAAACCGACGTTATTGATGATGACACTGCATCGTTCAATTGCCATCCCATGTTGCAACTCCCACGAACGTCCCAAAATGCACGAAAAGTGCGCAAGAGGCTAATACGTCAGGTACGTCGGGCCATTGATGACTATACGATGACGGCTAACTCTCGTCGTTGGCTGGTATGCCTGTCAGGCGGGAAAGATTCCTACTCCTTGCTGGCTCTGCTACTCGATCTTCAATGGCGGGGCGTGCTTCCAGTTGAACTTGTCGCCTGCAATCTGGATCAGGGCCAACCGGGCTTTCCAAAACACGTTTTGCCAACGTTTCTCGCCAAATTTGGCGTTGAACATCACATTGAATATCAGGACACGTACTCCGTCGTCACTGCAAAGGTCCCGCCGCAGCAGACCTACTGCGCACTATGTTCGCGGCTGCGCCGCGGGCACCTCTACCGTGTTGCGCGCGAGAAGCGCTGCGATGCGATCGTGCTCGGCCATCACAGCGATGACATTCTCGAGACATTTTTTCTCAACCTCTTTAATGGCGGGAAACTCGCCACGATGCCGCCCAAACTACTCAATGACGAGGGAGATGTAATGGTGTTGCGGCCAATGGCGTTTTGCAGCGAAGACGATATCGCACGATTTGCCAGAAGCCTCGCCTTCCCGATCATCCCCTGCGATCTTTGCGGTACGCAAGAGGGCTTGCAACGTCAGGTAATCAAAGAAATGCTAGCTGGTTGGGAGCGGCAAGCGCCTGGCCGCAAAAGTGTCATGATCCGTGCACTTAGCAATGCGCGACCATCGCATCTACTTGATCGCAGTCTGTTCGATTTCTCGGCCCTTCAAGCTACCAGCGTTGCGTCACAAGGGGAAATACCATCCCTTACCCAAATGCAGAATGAAGACAACTGCGATCGGATGACTTCTCTTCTCGCCAACACCTTTCCAGCACGGAATTTAGCCGACTGACCGGCACAAGGCCTTGCCGGCAAAAGCGCAATTGTTGCCTACTTGCAGACACGATAAGTGCCGTGCCGTCCGTGTCGCGCGAGATCGAAGTGGAAGTGATCGTGGTGGTGACGATCAGCATTCGGGCCGAGCACGGTGGAGAAATGCTCACAGGCCCCGCGGTGTACATAGCGCAAGAAGCGGCGCTCACCCTCGTTGCCGCGCCAACCATGCTTGACCGTAACCACTCTCCCGTTCGCGAGAAAAAACGTCGAAATGTCGATGGCGTTGGCCTTGCCATGCTCGGACAGCCGCGCGCCTGCTTTGCTGTTTCGAGAACGGCAGGCGTACGACGCCGCGATACGTAGTCGGACGACGTCACTGCCGAGGTATCGACGCGCAGCCGGGCGCAGGACGTCTCGTACCCAGGTCTCGACGGATGGCACCATCTGACAACGCATCGTCGCTGCGGGTTGGAATCGGACCCGCCCCTGCGCGGCAGCAAACATCCTGAAGGGCTTTGAGATGTAGCAGCTCCCGCCACCGATCGGACTGCGAGGGCGGACAAATCGAGTCGGCTGCACGATACCGGAACGGAGACAGGCCCCTTCATGCTGACGGACATGCGACGCATGCGGTTTGTGGCGTGGCATTGCCGCAAATCGGCGCAACGGGCGCGAGGTTGGGCCAGGTCTGGAGCCACGCTGCGGTGGCAGTCGGGCCGAGATGCTGTTGTCGCGATAGTTGATCGTTGCCCTGGTTGAAATGGGCCCCTGACTATAGGCCAAGGCGTCCTTATACTGCCGACTTCGTTCCAGATTGGCGCGTCCTGACTGATACGCGCTTGAGCAGCCAACCAGGACAAGCCCCACCGCGATCATTCCGGCGACGTTTAGGTTCAGACTTTGCATGAGATAGAAGGATCGATTCGGGCCCACTCAGTCACCCATTCGGCATCAGATAATCACGTCGTGGCGACAATGGCGCCGATGCCCATAGCATCGGCAATCACAGCACGGGACTCACCCAGAGTGTTTGCCCCCACTTTTCGACGGCTTGGCGTTCCAATCGTGACCATCGTGCGACAGGTCGAAACTGGTGCCAAACTTACGTCTGGCAGGCAGTCTTCGCGCGAATGGTCTTAAGAATTCGTAAACCAATCGGGCTGAGTTTGAATTTTGTGAACAATGCAGCGAGGCGGGAACGAGTTGCATGGTTCGTTTATTGGCGCTCGCGCAAAAATTCGACGACGCCGCGTTTAAAGGTCAGGTCGCCGACCGCTTTCATATGATCGCGGTTTTGCAGTGGCAAGGCCTTGGCTCCCGGGATCAACTTAGCAAGATCTTCAGCTGGACCAGCAATCACATCTAGCGTGCCGACCGCGACAAGCACAGGACAGCTCAATGCCGCAACATCCTCAGCGGTGATGGGATCGCGGCTCGACCGGATGCATGCTGCGAGCGCTCTCAGATCGCTTCCGGTCTGCTCGGCAAATGCGCGAAACGTGCGCGCAGTCGGGTTCTTGACATCGTCAATCGACGGCGCTTCGAGCGCATTGGCAATCGGTCCAGTGCCGGCCATGCCGCGTATCATATTGCCGCCGAGGCCACCAAAAACCAGACTGCGCACACGTTCTGGCGCCTTGATACCGAGGAAAGCCGATATCCGTGCACCCATCGAATAGCCCATGACGTCGGCTCGTTCGAGATCGAGATGGTCCATGAGCCTGCGCACATCGTCGGCCATGAGCGGCGCGCCATACGCCTCCGTTTCATATAGCTTCTGGCTCTGGCCATGGCCGCGGTTGTCAAGCGCGATGACGCGGTAACCAGCGCTCGTCAAATGTTTGATCCAGCCAGGATCGATCCAATTGAAAGTGACGTTCGACGCAAAGCCGTGCACGAGGATGACCGGGTCACCTTCGCCCTCGTCAATGTAGGCAATTTCGGCACCACTTGAATCGAATGTGCGCATGATTTTGGCCTCTTCTTTAGTGCACCAGCCCTCAGAACCAGGGGAATGCGACCGTGCTTCATCTATCATTTCCTTTGCCCAAGGGCTAATATCCTCGTGAACGAATTGTCCAGGCGACCGCTCCGATAGACGGCGTAGTCCCGCAACTTCATCGAGAGAGCAAAATGGCCGCAAGTGTTGTGCCGCATTTCGCCAATGACGCCGGCGCCGAGAAGATAACCGTTGGCGTTAAAGAACTGAAATGCATGGGCGCACGTACGCCTTACGATCACCCTCACGTCTTTCTCGATATGGGCGGCGATGACCAAGTATTGTGCCCTTACTGTTCAACGCTGTACCGATACGATCAGCGGTTTGCGGCAACCGACTCAGATCCCGAGGGCTCAATCGTCAATCTCGAGACAGAATCACAATAGCGCGGGCGCAAAGCATGCTGCCGGTTCTGATTGCAGGCGGCGGAATCGGCGGCATGACGCTGGCGCTCGCCCTTGCACAACATGGTTTTCGCTCGCGAATTTTGGAAGCGCGTAGTGCCTTGCCGACCGAAGGCGCCGGAATTCAACTTGGCCCCAATGCAACCCGCCTACTACAGCGCCTGGGCGTCTCTGACGCCCTTCAAAAGAGCGCCGTCTCGCCGGATTGTATCATCGTCGGTGACGGCGTTGCCGGCGGCGAACTGGCGCGACTGCCACTCGGCAAGTGGATCGCCCGACGGCATCACGCTCCCTATTGGGTAGTCCATCGCGCTTCGCTGCAGAATGCGCTCTGGTCGGCTATCAGGGACCATCCGTTGGTCAGCTTCGAACTTGGCCGGCCTGTTCGGACAATCAGTGACCAAACCGGTCAGCCAGAAGTTACCGCCGACTTTGGCGATGGCGGGAAAGTATCAGGTGCGATACTCGTCGGAGCCGATGGCTTGTGGTCGCGTGTACGGGCACATATCAACCCCTCCATACAGCTCGCTTACACCGGCGTTGCAGCGGCACGCGCACTCATCCCGCGTCGCGCCGTTGAGCGCCGTTTCGCCCAGAATGCAACCGGTGTCTGGTTCGCACCCATCGCGCATGTGGTCCATTACCCCGTCGATGGCGGCGATACGGTCGCGATCGTTGCGATCGGTACCTGCCAAGAACAGAGCGAGGGATGGAACATCGCGGTCGATGAGAATGTCATCGCGGAGCGTTTCATTAAAATGCCGGAAGCCGTCCGAGATCTGCTGGGCAGCGCACAAGATTGGCGGCAATGGGCGCTGTTCAAACCACAAGGACCGACCATCTGGCATCATGGCAGGTGCGTTTTGATTGGTGACGCCGCACATCCGATCCTGCCCTATCTGGCGCAAGGCGGTGCCATGGCAATCGAAGACGCCGTTGAGCTGGCGGACGTTGTTGCAACAGCGCCAGACGACCCGGCAAGCGTGTTCCCGGCCTTTGCCAGAAAGCGAAAAGCGCGTGTTGAAAGAGTGCAAGCCGCTTCGATTGCAAATGGCCGCGTGTACCATCTTGACGGCCTTGCAGCAGCTGCCCGCAACATCACCTTGCGCACGGTGCCTGGTCAGTTCCTCATGCGCCGTTATGACTGGATTTATGGCTACGGCAAGTAGCGCGTCCTCGATTAGCTTCGCCAAAACTCCGGGCGAAGGAGAACCAGCACCGTGAACAGCTCGAGCCGGCCTAGGAGCATGGCAAAACAGAGCACCCACTTGGCACTATCCGGGAGTCCGGAGTAGTTGCCGTTGGGGCCGATCGTGTCACCCAGGCCCGGGCCAACATTTCCGACGGCAGCGGCGGCGGCCGACAACCCGGTGACAAGGTCAAGGCCAATCGCGGTCAATACCACCGTGAAGAAACCGACCGTTGCCATATATATCGCGAGGAAAGCAACGACCGAAAAGGGCACATCGTCGGGCAGGCGACGACGGTTGTAGGTCAGCGTGACGACGCGGTTTGGGCTCATCAAGTGCAGGAAGTGACTGCGCGACAACATCGCTGCAACCTGCAGCCGGTAGATCTTGATCCCACCGCTGGTCGAGCCCGAGCATCCGCCGACGAACATGAGCAGGAAGAACAGCCCCATCGCCGAGGTTCCCCAGGTTGTATAATCTTCGGTCGCGTATCCCGTCGTCGTGACGATAGACGTGACGTTGAATGTGGCAATACGCGCGCCTTCGAGCAGCGATATATCCCTCGACGAAGAGAGCCATAGGCTTGTGATCAGGCAGACGATGAACAGAAAGGTCACGAAACCGCGAACCTGCCCATCGTACCAAATGGCGGTAGGTTCACCACGCAACGTTCGGATGAAGACGACAAAAGGCAACGAACCCAGAATCATAAAGACAATGCATATCCATTGCAGAGTTGCATCGGGGAAGAAGCCGAAGCTCTTGTCATGGGTGGAAAAACCAGCCGTGGCGACGGTTGTCAGCGCATGGCACACCGCATCGAAAGGTGACATGCCGAATGCCAGATAGAGCGACATGCACGCCACGATTAATGCAAGGTAGATCGCTGCTGTAGCCGTCACCAGTTCGAGCGCTCGGGGGAGTACCTTTTCCGAACGTTCCGAGCTTTCTGTCTGGAAGAGCTGCATACCGCCGACACGCAGGAACGGCAGCACAATCAGCGCCGTCACGACAATTCCGAGACCACCGAGCCCTTGCAGCAACGACCGCCACAGGAGAATGCCACGGGGCAAGTCGTCAAGTTTTATCAGCACCGTGGCACCGGTCGTGGTGAGACCGGACATTGATTCGAAAAGTGCGTCGGAATACTGCAAGCCGAGACCGACGAACGGAATGGCCGCGAAAGTTGCAACCAAAACCCAGGAAAACGTCGTCAGCACGAAGCCTTCTTTGAGGCCACTGTTCATCGGCTTGTCGTCATAGGCGACGAGGAGCATCAAGCCGCCAATAAACAGTGTAAACGCCGACGACCCAGCAAAGACGGCCCAACTATCACGACCGTCCAGCAAATCGACGATTGCCGGGAGCAGCATAGTTGCTGCAATCGCGCATAAGACGACGCCCAGCGTAAAGACGATCGGTCGGACTTGGATCACGTATCACCTGGCGAAACTACCGAATTCCGGTCTCAGTCGTCCCACAGGCCTGCTGCCGCGCATGACCTTGGATACTTCGTTTACGCCATACATTGGGAATGGCCAGCGATTGCCAACCAAAAGATGAATCCCCACTCCAACACCAGTCAATTAAGTATTGGTAAATATGGTTGATTTGTGCTCACTGCACTACGAATTCCGGATCGATCTATTCAAACCCTGGTCGTGGCACGTGGCTCATCAACGTTTGTGCATATCCGCCGTCGAGTACAATTTCCTGGCCCGTAGCGTAAGATGACCGGTCGCTTGCGAAAAACGCAACCGCCTCGGCTATATCGGACGGCATTGCAATTCTCCCGAGCGGCACGGCTGCAGACCGACGCTCAAGCACGCCGGGCGCCTGATAGAAGGCCTCACTGAGCGGTGTCCGAACCAAACCGGGGCTGACGACATTCGAACGTACACCTTTCGGGCCCCATTCGAACGCCAGTTGTCGCGACAACATACAGATCGCCGCCTTTCCGGCGCTATAGGCCCCCGATGCGGCCTGTGGCTGGCTCGCCGCAATCGATGAGATGTGAACGACTGAGCCTTTGCCGGCTTCCAGCATCGGCTTGCCGAATGCCTGAGCGCAACGCAGATAGCCGGTGAGATTGATATTCATCATGCCATCCCAATCGGCTATGGGTAGCGTCGCCAGCTCGCCGGAGCGCAGAATTCCCGCGTTGTTGACGAGTATATCGCAGCCGCCCAGCGCGTTCAGAGTCTTGTCGGCAGCGGCCTTGACGCTGTTGTCAGTTGCCACGTCGCAATGAATCGCAATGACGTTGTAACCGGCATTCTCGAATTCGGCTGCGACGGTGTTGAGATTGCTCTGATTGACATCGAGCAAGGCCACCCGAGCGCCGGCCCGCGCTAATTCCTCGGCAATGGCTTTGCCCATGCCACTCGCGGCCCCCGTTACCGCGGCAACCCGTCCATCGAGCGCGAGCCAATCTGTGCCAGTTGCCATGCCATCCTCCAATTGTGTGGCGCCCCGCTTTCGCGGTTTTGCCTTGATATCGGCCTTTGCACGCGCATGGTGTCACAAGACGAATGGAGCCGTCTACGTCGATGGCTGTTTCAGAGTGAAGGCGCCAGTGCGGAAGTCGCTCTTGCGATCGCACAGCCCAGCGATAGGAGCGCGATGGTCGGACAACGGAGGCTATCGATTGCCAACCATCGCGCCACGCCGCTTGTGTGCAGAAGTCGGCCGGGACAAAACCTACCTCTGACGGGCGTTGCTATCACAAATATCAAACTGTCGAGGGCAAACTGGGGCAAGCATGTGATGATATTGAGGGCACCATATCCGCGTGCCGGCCCGGTAGTGGACAACCTTCTACTTATGCACTGGCTTCAATCGCTTCGGATTGCGTGCTTCCAGGAGCGGACGGACCCATGCGCCGAAACGCTCGGCCTCGGCATCGTGTAGATATCCCGAAAGGCAGAAGGAATGGCAGCCGATATCGATGTAATCCTGAATTGTTGATGCGCACTGTTCGGGCGTGCCGACGATAACGATACCGGCACCTGGGCGCGCCTGCGTCAGGCCCGTCCAGAGATGTGGCCCGATCAACTTGCCGTACTCCTTTGCGAGTTGGCGGACACGCTGGTTGGCAGCAGAATTTGCGAAATGGGTATCGATGACATGACGCTGTTCATCGGTGACGTTGCGCACCAAGTCTTCGGCAACCGCCCAGGCCTCGGCTTCGGTTGGCCTGCAAATGATCTGCAGCCGCATTCCGAAACCGATATCGTTTTCACGGCCGTATTTCGCGGCGCGCGCGCGGATATCGGTCATGTTTTTTGCGATGTGCTGGACAGTATCTCCCCAGAACAGATGTACGTCTGAGTGTTGCGCAGAGAGTTCCGCCGCTTCCTCCGACCCACCGCCGAGATAGAATTTCGGATGCGGCTTTTGATAAATCGTCGGCCCAATGTGAGCCTGCTTCAATCGATAGTGCTTGCCATCGTAGTCGACCTTGCCCTCGCTGCCTGCCGCCCAAAGTGCCTTGCAGATCTCGACCTCTTCCGTCATGACGGCATAGCGATCTTCTTTACACAGCCCGACACCCTCGGATTCGTTCTCGACCTCGTTTTGACCAGCGATCAAGTTGATCGAGATGCGCCCCTTGCTCATTTGATCGTAAGTCGCGATGATCTTGGCCAGCAGAACGGGATTGATGTATGCGGGGCGCGCTGCGACGAGCATCTTGATCGACTTGGTCTTGCCGACCAGAAACGCGCTCGACATCCAGGCATCCCAGCAGGCGGCCGCTACCGGCAGCAAGATGTATTCAAAGCCGTTGTTCTCTGCCGCGACAACGACGCGCTCAAACATTTCAGGCGATGACGGCACCTGGGTCGGCTCGGCATAGTCGAGCGTGTCGCCACGCGTCGGGATGAACCAGCCGAATTCGAGGTCACGTTGTTTCCCACTCATGCCGCTGCTATTCCTCGTGCTTTGCGTTGTCCGGCCTGTTCCATCAACGGCAGGACTGCATCGATCCAATGCTGGCATTCGCCGAGATAGTCGAGCCAGGAGAGCAGCATACCATCGACGCCCAATGCCGAGAGACGATCAATCTGCGTGACGATCTGTTCTGGCGTTCCAATCAGCGGATAGCCGCCATGGCCGGCGATGAAATGAAACTTGAACGCCTCCAGGACGTCCTGATCGAGCGTTTGCGACTCCATGCCGAACATCTCGACCATGCGCGAGGCCGTGTCCCAGTCTCCGTTGTCCTTGACGTAGCGGTGGAGAACGTCGCGGGCTTCTTGCTCGGTCTCGCGGCAAACAACGTAGGCATGGATCCAACATTGTGACCGTCGCCCGTTCTCGACAGCCATGTGCTTGAGATGTGCAATCTGGGCGCGATCCGCTTCGTCGCTCTTCTGGCGCAGCATGACAAAGTTCATGTCGCAATGCCGGGCAGAGAAGGCCTGACCGACATCCGAGCTGCCGGCGTTCATAAGCGGCACCGGAACTTGTAGCGGTTTGGGCTCGCTGCAAAGGGCTTTGCCGGCAAAGAAATCGCCATCGAAGTCAAATGCGTCCGGTTCATCCCAAAGTCTGCGGATCAAGCCGATCCATTCCGCGGCATACGTATAGCGTTGGTCGTGGTCGCGCCAGGCGGCACCGAACATCTCGAACTCCGGCTTGTTCCAGCCGCAGACGATGTTCATGACGAAACGGCCGCCGGATACATGATCTATGGTGGCACTCTGCTTGGCAGCGGCAACCGGATGGACGAGCGGTGCGTGCACCGTCGCGAGCACTGCGATCTGCTGCGTGACGGCCGAAATACCGGCAGCCCAGGTAAAGCTTTCGAAGCTGCTGCCATTGAAGTTCGTTGCACCGCCATAGCCTTTCCACCGACCAACCGGCAGCAAGGCTTCAAAACCAGCGGCATCGGCCATCTTGGCAAGTGCTACATTGTTGGGCCAGGTCAGTTCCCACGCAGCCGGGTCTGCCGTGACGGTCGAGCCGAGCGAGCAGTTGAACGCCATCACGCCAAGCTTCATGCGATTGGCGTTGAAGAGCGGGTTGGTGGTGCTGGTTGTTGTCGGCATGACATTTCAGTCGGCGTTTGAGCAGAGGGCGGTTTGCGTCAGGCTAATTGGCCATAACCGCGCGTACACCTTCAATGATGCGGTGGCGATCGGGGAACACATGGTCTTCGAGGTTCGGCGCATAGGGGATCGGAACGGACAATGCGCAAACACGATGGACCGGCGCCTTCATCGCCTTGAATGTTGCCGCGTCCTCAGTTGCCAGCGTGGCGATTTCCGCCGCGGCACTGGCGGTCGGGCAGGCTTCATCCGCGACCACCAAACGGCCTGTCTTCTGAACGGACTTGCGGATGGTTTCCGCGTCCATCGGGACGAGCGAACGCGGATCGATGACCTCGACGGAAATGCCTTCTTTGCCGAGCATCTCGGCGGCAGCGAGCGCCTCATGGACCAACCAGGCAAGCGCGACAACCGTCACGTCCGTGCCGGCGCGCTTGATATCGGCCTCACCAAACGGGATGGTGTACTCGTCGTCAGGCACGTCTCCTTCAAGACCACCGAGGCGGCCGGATTCAAACATCACGACAGGGTTGTTGTCGCGGATCGCGGTTTTCGTCAGGCCCTTGACGTCGTGCGGTGTCGACGGCAGCGCCTGGCGCAGGCCTGCCAGGTTCATGAACATCGAGTAGGGGCTTTGCGAGTGCTGCGCCGCGCGTCGGGTGCCGCCACCCACAGTCGTACGGAACAGGATTGGGAATTCTTGCTGCCCCCCGAACATGTAGTGAATCTTGGCGGCCTGATTGACGATCTGGTCCATCGCGACAAACGAGAATGTTACGAGCCGCCAGTCGACGATCGGGCGATAGCCGGAACCCGCCGCGCCAATCGCCATGCCGGTGAGCGCGCTCTCGGTGATCGGCGTCTGGCGTACGCGGGATGGCCCGAACTCCTTCAGCAGAGCATCGGGGGCGTCCGTCGACAGGTGGAAGATTTTATCGTCGCGACGCATTTCCTCGGCGATCGCTTCGGTAATGGCATCCAGGTACGAAATCGAATGCGCCATTGCTTAGTTCCTTGTCTGGTCTCCGGCCCGCCTCGACCGGTTGAACGGTTTCAGCACTCGAACAAATATAGCCCAGCACCAAGCGTGTTGGATAACTTGAGCGCGCGCTAGTCGGCAAACATGTCGTCGGTGACGTTTTCCGTTTTGGGGAACGGACTGGCCTTTGCGAATGCGACGGCCTCTTCGATCTCGCGCATCACGTCGGCATCCATTGCCGCCCATTCTTCCTGACTGAACTGGCCTTGCTGGCCCTGCAGCTGCTCAACGAGGCGATCGATCGGGTCCTTCGCCATCCACGCATCGATTTCAGCTTTGGGCCGGCTATCGGGCTGGTCGGCCCGCTCCGTGTGCGCGCGTTGGCGATAGGTCTTGCACTCGATCAACGAAGGGCCGCCGCCGGCGCGGGCATGCGCGATCGCTTCCGTCGCCTCGGCATGCACGGCAAGCAAGTCATTGCCATCGACGATCTTGCCGGGAATACCATAACCTGCGGCACGCGCCGCGACATCGTTCACCGCGAGACTCTCCTCGGCCGGCACGTTTACCGCCCAGAGATTGTTTTCGCACACGTAGATTACAGGCAACTTCCAGGCCGCCGCGATGTTGATCGACTCGTGGAATGGTCCGGCATTCGACGCGCCGTCACCAAAGAAGCATACCGCAACCGCACCTTTCCCATCCATCTGCGCGGCCAGACCGGCGCCGGTTATGATCGAAATCCCGCCGGCAACGATGCCGTTGGCGCCGAGCATGCCAATGTCGAAATCGGCAATATGCATGGAGCCGCCCTTGCCCTTGCAGTAGCCGGTTTCGCGGCCGTAGAGTTCCGCCATCATTCGATCGAGGTCTGCGCCCTTGGCGATGCAATGGCCATGACCGCGATGCGTCGAGATGATCTTGTCGTCCGTATTAAGCGCAGCGCACACGCCGACTGCCACCGCCTCTTCACCGATGTAGCAATGCACGACGCCATAAATATCGCCGGCCAGAAAATCCGCCGAAGCGCGCTCCTCGAAACGACGGATGGTCAACATCTGGCGCAGCATCTCGCGCTGTTTTTCCGGGGTTACCGTCATTCTCCCATTCCTCTCGAAAGGCAACGTCGGTTGTTGCCAGTGTAGCCGCTCGAGAGGCTGAACACCCCATCAAATAGCCGATAAGTCCGAGCCGCGACGAACCCAGCCGTTGCCCTTGCCGCGGTCAGCGTTAGGCTTCCGACAAATTTCCTCGGAGGCGTCGAAAATGACAGCTTATCAACGTATCTCGGTCAAGCCGATCGCCGGCGCGCTCGGCGCCGAAATCAGCGACGTCGATCTCACGCAGATCGACGACCAAACGTTCAACGAGATTATCAATGCCTGGCACGAGCACCTTGTCGTGTTTTTCCGGGATCAACGCTTGTCGCCGGATCAGCAGATCGCGTTCTCGAAGCGCTTTGGCGATGTTCACTACCATCCGTTCATGAAGGGCATGGAATCGCATCCCGAGATCCTCGAGATCATCAAGGAAGAAAACGACACGAAGTCGTTCGGTTCCGTCTGGCACTCAGATCAGATGTTCAACCCGAATCCGGCGAAGGCGACAATTCTCTATGCCAAGGAAACCCCTGATGCCGGAGGCGATACGATGTTCGCCAACGGTTATCTCGCCTACGAGACGCTGTCCGATTCGATGAAGGCCTTGTGCGAGACCCTCAGAACTTGGAACGTCGGTGACCGGCAGAAGCTGCAGGCCGGCGATCATCAAAACATCGGCGCCGGTCGAAGCGAGCGCTACAAGGGCAACCCGAAAATGGCCGCCAAGGTGAGAAAGCCTTCGGAAGAAGTGCAAACCGAGAGTGCGCACCCGCTCGTACGCACACACCCGGAAACTGGCCGCAAGGCACTCTACATTGGCAATCACTCGCAAAACCTTGCGGGTTTCGAGGAAAAAGAGGCCAAGCCTATTCTCGAGTACCTGAGGGCCCATGCCGTGCAGCCGGAGATGACCTGCCGCTTTTCATGGCAACCGGGCTCGATGGCGATCTGGGACAATCGCTGCACGCAGCATCTGGCGCTCAACGATTATCACGGCAAGCGACGGCGCATGCACCGGATCACGATTGCCGGTGACGCGCCGTTCTAGAGCCTCGCGGGTCATTCGCCGCTGTGCGCTAAGCCGCGTCCAACGAACCCGAGCGCCGCGTCGGCTTTTTGCCATGGTGGGCTTGAGCATCACGCGCACGTCGTCGCGGTGCCAGCGCAATGACATCGCCCGCCGGCTTGTCTGTGGCCCGCGAAAGACCCAGCAGCGGCCGACCGCCGCGCAGGGCGATCCGGTGCACCACGTCGCGACCGAACGACGACCTCGCCAGTTCGTCGATCTGGCCACGGGTCAGGCCGACGTCGTGCAGCAGACGATCATCGAGGCCCTGCAGTTCGCGCAGGGCAGCTCTGCGACGCAGTTGCACACGCATCGATTGCCATATTGGGCTGGTCACCGCACCGATCCGCTGGATTGCGGTTCGAACTGGCGAAAGGCCAGCGTAGAATCTGGCGGCGCTCACCTCGTTTTGGCGAGATTGGCTAGCGATCAGCGGCGCATCCTGGCCTAGCCATTGGTTGTAGTAGATCATCTCGGAAACCCTCAATCTAGAGCGATACCGCCATTTAGAATTTCTAAACGGCTTTTGGCGTTAAGTTGCCGGTTTCTAGCAATATCTGCCCGAAACTTGTGTTTTACAAACGAGTTCTTATGTGGCTATGGGATAGAAATTCTATCGAATGGATTTGCCATGAACCGCCATCTTCCGCCGCTCAACGGGTTGCGCGCCTTCGAGGCCGCGGCGCGCCATCTCAGTTTTGCGAAAGCGGCCGAGGAACTCAACGTTACGCCGGCTGCCGTCAGCCAGCAGGTCAAGGGGCTCGAGGCGCTCTACGGCGTGACGTTGTTTCGCCGCATGACCCGGGCGCTGGAGTTGACGGATGTCGGCCAGGCGGCGCTGCCGGCGCTGCGCGAGGGCTTCGACAAACTGTCGGAAGGCGCGAGCCGCATATCCACACACCAATCCAACTCCATGCTGACCGTATCGGTGACACCATCGTTCGGGGCGAAGTGGCTCGTTCCCAGGCTTGAACGTTTTGCATCGGCGCATCCGGAGTTCGACGTTCGCATCGATGCCACCGAAGCATTGACGAATTTCGGTGCGGACGATGTCGACGTTGCCATTCGATACGGCACCGGCGTCTATGAAGGCCTGTATTCCGAATGCATGATGGCGGACGCCGCCTTTCCCGTTTGCAGCCCGTCGCTCCTCAAGGGGCCCAAGCCACTTCGAACACCCGATGACCTGCGCCATCACTCGCTGCTGCACGTCCAATGGAAAACACAAAGCGAACTGCAGCCGAATTGGCGTATGTGGCTCAAAGCGGCCGGCATCGAAGATATCGATGTGAGCCGCGGCCCGCGCTTCAGTTATGAAGGACTGAGCCTGCAAGCGGCAATCGAAGGCATGGGCGTGGCATTGGCGCTGCAATCGCTTGCCGGTGACGACCTGCGCGCCGGCCGCCTGGTCCGGCCGTTTCCACCCGCCGTGACGGACGAATCACACTTCTGCTACTTTTTCGTCTGTCCGCCCGCCAATCTGGAACACGACAAGGTACAGGCCTTCAAAGACTGGGCCATGCAAGAGGCCAAGAATACAGGTCCCGAATGATGCGCCTTGAGGCGCACGCAAGATATTCATGCGCCTTCCGCCGCCCGCTCTCGGCGAAAACTGCTCGGTCAGATCCCGCTCTTTTTTGGCGGACGCGTGGCACAAAAGCACGTGCATCCTTTCGTCGCCCAACGAATCAGGCATGGTCTTCAAGCATTCGGTTTGAATTGCGCTTTTGAGAGACTTATGCGAGCCGGCAAGCAATTTACGCCCTTGATCTACAGTGCAGCAGCGACACTCGCGGGATCTGCAGCGGCGGCTGTCTTGCTGAGCACCACGACGCTCGATTCGTGGGTGCTTCCAACACAAGAACGCCCTGCCCTCTTGGGCACGCTGCCGCCGATAACGACCGATCGAATCGTCTATCAACGGCCCGATGATGAAAGCCGGCTTGCCCGTTCGCAAGAACCGCCCGCGTCGGTCGCACCACTCCATGGCACCTCTTCGTGGCAGTTGAACGTGACACCCAGGTCTGCGCGCACCGAGACCTGGTCGACAGAGACCCAGCCGGTGGCGCCCCCGATCACACGGCCGGCGAGGACCGCAAAGCCGCAGGTGCCGGCATCGCCTGCCAAGCGTGTTCGCAAGAAAAAAGGGCGCATCACGCTCAAGTCTCGACTTGCCGAGATTTCGCCGAGGGCCAACAAACGCCTCGCCGATAAATTCCGCAAAGCCGGCCTCGCCTGGCCACCGCACAATATCGCATTCGTGGCGATCAAGGACGAACGGATGCTCGAGTTGCACGCCCGCTCGAAGGGCGGCGACTGGCAGTTCATCCATCGCTATCCGGTCCTGGCGGCCAGCGGCGGGCTTGGCCCGAAGTTGAGGCAAGGCGACCGGCAGGTGCCGGAAGGCATTTATCGTATTGTCTATCTCAACCCGAGAAGCGCCTACCACGTGTCGCTGCGCGTCAACTATCCCAACGCCTTCGACCGCAAAATGGCGCGCAAGGACAAACGAAGAAAGCTCGGCGGCGACATCATGGTGCATGGCAAGCGCTCGTCCGCCGGCTGTCTCGCCATGGGCGACGAGGCTGTCGAGGAGTTGTTCGTCCTGTCGGCCCGCACCGGCTATACCAAGACCAAGATCATCATCGCACCGACAGACTTCCGGACCAAGGACCGGCCCCTGTTCAAGCCGGGACAACCGAAGTGGCTGCCGAAACTCTACACGCAGATCGCCAGCGCGATGCAGGCGTTCAAACGGCCACCGGAGCCGCCGGTCCTCGGCCTGCTGTCGTTCTTTACCCAGTAGCGGCACGCCAGATGGTGCCACCTCTCGGCCTCGCGGTGTCGTTGACCACCGCGTTTGTTGTCGTGCGCCGGTTCTCTTTGCGATATCGTCATGTCGATCCAGAAAGGTGGGAGACGTGATGTCGAACGCGGATGAACTTGACGAACGGCTGATGAAGGACCTGCGCAGCGTGAGCGTCGCGACGCTGACCACGGTGCTGTATAAACGCGGTTTCAGAGGCCAGTTCCTCCAGGATGTCGGACCTGTCGACCCGGGCGGACGGCGCATGGCCGGGCCGGCGTTTACGGTGCGGACCATTCCCGCGCGCGAGGACAAGGCGGTGCCGGCGGTCCTCTCCGATCGCAAGTATCCGGGTCGTGCGGCGATTGAAGCTTGTCCTCCGGGTCACGTGCTCGTCTTCGATAGTCGTCAGGATGCACGGTCTGCGTCGGGCGGGGACATCTTGATGACGCGTTTGATGGTGCGTGGCGTCGAAGGTTGCGTGACCGATGGTGGCATGCGCGACAGCGGCGAAATCGAAGAGATGGACATCCCCGTCTACCAGGTGCAACCAGCACCGCCGATCAGTCTGCTGCACCACCTCGCGGTCGACATGCAGGTGCCGATTGCCTGTGGTGGGGCCCCGGTCTATCCCGGCGATATCATGGTCGGCGACGACGAAGGCGTTGTGGCCATCCCGGCCGATATCGCAACAGACGTCGCCGCCGAAGCGATCGAGATGACGGCCTATGAGGACTTTGCGGCCGAACAGGTGCGCGGCGGTGCAGAACTTTTCAGCGTCTACCCGCAGACCGACTTGTCGCGGCAGAAGTTCGATGTCTGGCGGCGCGACAGAGGACGGTAGGTGCTAGCGGCAGTTGCGCATGAGCTTTGACAATGCGTTACGCGAGCCGCTCAGCGTGTAGGTTTGCGCCGCGACCTTGGCGGTGGTGTCGCGGATGCTGAGCCTGTCGCCACGCATCATCATTTCGAACAGCGGGTGACGGCGATCGAAATCGGTCGCGAAGGCACCATCGAGACCTTCAAAGCCCAGCGCGACCCGGCGCTCGCCGGCAGATGTCTTGAAGACGAAGTCGCTCATGCCGTCACCCGGATTGTGGCTGTCGGGGAGAACGGGCTGATAGCGGATGTTCCACTTGTCGCCATAGCAAACGATCTCCAGGAAGGCATCGCGGCCCTTGCGCTTGGCGCAGACACTGGCGGTCCAGCGTTTGCCTTCCTCGCGCTCGACCTTGGCAATCTGCCAGGCGTTGCAGGACGCTTGCGCGGCGTGGCCAAGTGCAGACCAAGAGACCATTATGAGGCTGGCGGCCAGCACGGTGGATAACTTTAGCTTGGTGCGCATTGGGGCTCCTGGCACGTGAACTCGGTGTCGTGCTGTGAAGCTGGCACCGAACGCCCGCCATTGTAACCCCCGTCGGACGCGCTGGTGCCTTTGGTTGCGCCGCGATGCCGAGCGTTGCCGGACGCTGCGTGTCTGTTGTTTGCGCCTACTCGTAAGTCTCCAATTGCAGGATGTCGTTGAAACGGTTGAAGGCGCCGCAAAGCGCCGCGCGCCAGGTCAATTCGACAATCTGGGACTCGGAGAAATGTTCGCGCAGGCGGCCGAAGATTTCATCGCGCGTGCGGTTGGCGGCGGTCGTAACTGCGATCGCATATTCGACGACGAGCTTGTCGACCTCGTCGAGCTCCGGATGATCCTTGTAGTTGAGGAGATCGCGCGCACCGGCCTCGGTGACACCCTGCACCGAGAGTTTTGGTGAGTGGTGCGTCACGCAATACGTGCATTCGTTGAGCAGAGAGACCGTCACCAGAGCCAACTCCAGGTAACGCGCCGGCAGGTCGCGGTTGTCGGCCAGCTCGGTCAGCAAGCCCCAGGTTTTTTCGAACACCGGCATGCGATGCGCCATCACGCCGGACTGGTCGGCGAAATCGCCGTAGCCAAGCATCTTGTCCCACAGCGGCTTGAGGTGCTCAGGGATATCGTCACGTGTCTTGGGTTCGATGCGCGGCATACAAAGTCTCCGTTTGGGCGATCATTCGAGTTTAGATGGATGGCCAGTATTGATCCGTTTGGCGGCGCAGCTCGCGGGCGGAGATGCGCGAACCGCCGAGCGGATCGTCATGGGTGTGCGTCTCCAGCGAGAACGAGAGCTGTCGGCCGTCACCGGCCGCCGCGACCGCCGCCATGTAGGCGTCGAGTTTCACCTCACCGGTGCCGAGCGCGACGAACTTGCCGTCGGCGCCGGCGTCCTTGAAGTGGATATGAAAAGCGCGCCCGAGCACACGGGCCATGAGGTCGGCATCCGGAAACTCCCTGATCGCCGCGCTGTTGCCGATGTCGGGCAAGGGTTGCAGATGCGGGGTATCGTAAAGCTCGATGATGTCGGCGAGCTGATCAAAGCGCGCGATGTTGCAGACCGGTTCATTCTCGAGCAGCAACGTCTTGTCATGCTTGACGGCGAACGTGAGCAGGCGGTCGAACGCGGGCTTGAGGTCGTCGAGTACGAAGCCGTCATGTGTCAGATAACTGAAGATGCGCAGATTGCGCGTCTCGAAGGTGTCGGCGAGGCGGATGCAAGCCTCGGTCAGGTCATCATCGCTGCGACCCTCGCGCGAAAAACCGAATTGATCGCCCTGATCCGCGGCCTGTTTGCCCGGTGCCTCCCACTTGAGCAGCGGTGTCGCGATGCCGGCGACGCCAAGACCGGCGGCGCGAATACGCGCGTTGGCGTCCGTGGCCTGCGCCTCGGTGAGGGAGAGCGGTGCGATGCCGTCGACCATGCGGATCTCGATCTGGTCAAGGCCTTCTTCGCCGGCAAATGCAATGCAGCCATCGAGCGAGGGGCCGGTCTCATCGGAGATGATGCCAAGGTGCGGGCGGGGGGATTGGGTCGTGTCTGTCATGTTTCCAGAATAGCCGATGTTGCAGAAGGTGTCTTGCGGTGCCGGCGGCGACATTGACGCGCTAGATGAGTACAGCGGCGACAACGGAAGCGACCAGGATGATGGCAAAAGTGACATTGATGATGCGGGCCGAGCGGGGATCACGCAACAGGCCGGTCAGCGCTGCACCAATCGCCAGCCAGGCGACATTGACCGTGACCAGGGTGGCCATCAGCACGCCGGCCTTGACGAAGCCGTCTTGTACGGGATCGCCGGCGACGAGAACGAAGCCGGAGAACATCGCCGCCATCGCCGCATAGGCCTTTGGGTTGACGAGCGAGAGCATCGTGCCTTCGAACCAGCGCGGAGCCGTCGCAGGGTCCGGGTTGTCAGCAAGCGGCGGTGCGGTTGCGATACGATAGGCGAGATAGGCGAAGTAGAGAGCGGCCAACACGGTGACCACGGGCGCGGCGCCAGGTAACGCGAAGAGCAGCCCCTGCAGGCCCGAGCCGACGATCGCGATGACGCCGACCATGCCAAGCGTCAGGCCGACGAGATAACGCCAGCCGATGCCGCGGCCGAACGCAGCGGCAACGGCCGCGAGGCTCAGCGTGTTGGGGCCTGGAGAGCCGGCGAGCGCCAGCGCGGCCAGAATGAACGAGGGGAGCGCTTCCAACGACGTTACTTTCGTGGTGAGGGTGGAGCTTTTATTCTATCGCGTAATGCGAGGGTTTGCACGTGCCTGCGCGCTTCGCGCGCGGGAGGGCCGCCGAAGGCATGAGGCATTCAAGGGGTACGGGGCGACAGCACGACCGCATCCGATTTTAGTTTTGAGCGACGCGCTGTCGCCCCGTGCAGGATTTATCGCTGAGTCACGCCTCTTTTAAGCTGCGGGCACCTGGGACTCTCACCACAGGCAGGACGGCAGGGCGTCACT
>JBPCVZ010000471.1:0-8727 GCA_051010015.1 Hyphomicrobiaceae bacterium | reverse complement strand
GCGGCTTAGAAAGAACGCGACTTTGCTTGCCATACCGGAGCCATCACCACGTGCGCAGCCAGCTTCTTGATCGCTATCCATCCGTCGAAGACCTGAGACAACGGGCACGCGGACGCATCCCGTTCTTCGCCTGGGAATACCTTGACAGCGGCACCGGCCGCGATGACGGCGCCGAGCGCAACACGGCCGCCATGCGCCAGGTCACGTTGACCCCGCGCTTCATGCGGGGTGAAATGGCGGCCGAAACCAAGACCGAACTGTTCGGGCGCTCCTATGCCGCGCCTTTCGGCGTCGCCCCGGTCGGCCTCACCGGCTTGATGTGGCCGGAAGCAGAGAACATCCTGGCCAGGGCCGCCGCGAAATTCCGCATTCCGTACAGCCTCTCGACGGTCGCAACCCAATCGCCCGAGACGATCGGCCCGCTCGCCGACGGCATGGGCTGGTTCCAGTTGTATCCACCGCGCGACCCGGGCATCCGGCGCGATCTGCTGCAACGGGTCAAGGCCGCCGGCTTCACCACCCTGCTGGTCACTGCCGATGTCCCAACCGGTAGCACGCGCGAGCGCCAGCGCCGCGCCGGCGTCACCGTGCCGCCGAAGATGACGCCGCTGATGATCTATCGCTGCATGGTGCGCCCGGAATGGAGCCTCGCCACGCTCAAGGCGGGCAGCCCGCGCTTCAAGGGCGTCGCGAAGTACGCCTCCGGCGCCGACCTGCAGAACATGACCGCCTTCATCGGCACCGGCCTTGGCGGCACCCTCGACTGGGCCTACCTTGAGGAACTGCGCAACGAATGGGACGGCCCGATCGTCATCAAGGGCATCCTCAGTGCCGCCGATGCCAAGGACGCCCTTTCCTACGGCGCCGACGGCATTGGCGTGTCGAACCACGGCGCGCGGCAATGCGACGGTACGCCGGCCGCCATCGAGGCCCTGCCGCGCATCGCCGACGTCGTCGCCGGCCGCGCCCCGATCATCTTCGACAGCGGCGTGCGCACCGGTCTCGACATCTGCCGCGCATTGGCGCTCGGCGCGGATTTCGTGCTGTGTGGACGCGCCTTCATGTACGGCGTCGCGGCCCTCGGCGGGCGCGGCGGCGAGCATGTCGCGGAGATGCTCAAGACCGACCTTGAAAACAACATGGTGCAGCTCGGCTGTCGCACCATCGCCGAACTCCGCGACGCCGCTGAAGACACCGGCGAGCCGGTTCTCACGAACACCTAGAATCCGCCGCCAGTGCCGAAATCGTCGTCGCCGTGCGACCAGCTGTCACCGCCGCCCCAGCCATCACCGCCACCGGATCCGCCAAACAGGTCATCGAAGGGTGGAAAATTCTCGCTGCGCCGGTAGGGGTCGGCCGGCCGGCGTCGCCAGGACTGGCGGCGACGCGCGCGCGCCCAATAATCGGCCCCGTCGATCGCGCCGCGGATCAGCTCCTCGAGCAACACCGTGCCAACGTCATTGCCGCGGAAAATCGATGCGGGATCATCGTAGTGGGCGCGGCGGAAGTCGGCCGCGATTCGCACCAGCTCATCGCGCTTCTCGAACAACTTTTCGAGTTCCTGGGTTTTCGCATCGATGTCTTTCGCCGCCTTGGCGATCTGCCTGTCGAGCCTGGCAATGCGCGCTGCAATTTCATCGTCACTCGGGCTCTTTGTCTCGCGCGCCAACTGCATCAGGCGTGTCGTGCGCTCCTGGCCGAGGAATTCAGCCGACATCTCGACGGCCTTGGCAAACGCCGGGTCCTGCCCTTCCGCGTACTTGTTGAGCTGCTCGCCGACATCGGAAAGCTCGGCCGAGACTTCCTCGACCGCCTGCTGGTTCTGCGTTTCCGCCACCCGTGCCTCGCGCAGCTGACGCGGCACATCGGCACCGGCAATCTCGCGAATCTTCGCCGTCTCGCGCGCTTCGACGCGTTCGCGTTTGGCTTTGAGATCAGCGGCAAGCCCGTCAACATGTGCCTTGAGACGAACCGGAATCTCATTGAGCACGGCATAGTTGGCGCGCGCGTCATGAAACCCGATATGGTCGGCAACCACGCCATCGAGCCACCGTGTCACGCGCGCGAACAGCCCCGATGGCCGGTAGCTGCCGGTCGCATACTTGCGTCGCCACAGATACATGAACAGCCGGTCGGTTTCGTATGCCCGCCCCTTGTTGACACGATCCGTTTCCGCACGCTCCGCCTTCTCCGCCGCCTTGGCATGGATCGCCGCCACGTTCTCGGCGGCCTTCAGGTCGTGCCGGTAGTCGGCATCGCCGGTCAATTGCTGGCGCGCATCAAGCGCAAGCTTGTCGAGCACGACTTCGAGCTTTTCGATTCGATCGGCCAACGCTTTGCGGGCACGGATCAAGGTCGCGCGCTCATCGTCGGCCTTGGCGAGCCGGCTTTTCAATTCCGCGACCGTCTTCTGGCGCGCGATGAGCAGGTTGGCGACGCGCGTCGAGAGCCGGTCTGCCTCGTCGATAACGCCGTCTGAAATCGCATGCCGCGTGCGCACCTCGGCCAGTTCGCGATAGGCCGCGAGGCGCTGCTCGATCTGCTTCGAGCGGCTCTCAGTTATGGTCTCCAGAGCATCGTGCAGCGCGCGCTCCTTGGCGCGCAGATCCTCGATCGTCTGTTCGATGTTGGCCAGCGTCTCACGTCCCGACGTGGCATTGGCAACGATCGAAGCCGCCATCGTGGGGTGCGGCGTCTGGCTCTCGGAGCGGGTCACGTGGTCTACCATTTCGTGATCGCTCCGCCGCTGAGCGGGATCTGCCAGTCCGCCTCCAGAAACCCGCGCTTCTTCTCGGCAACGCGGTTGGCGTTGATGATGCCATCATCGGCCTTGTCGGCGCGCACGCGCTCGAGCACCTCTCGCGGCACGCGCACCGCCCACTTGGTCACCGTCTCGCGCTTCGATGTCTCCTCGTTCAATATCGTCTGCTTGACAATTTTGCCCCGTTTGTCGATCGCCTCGACGACGAGATAGTAGTTGCGCGCCGTGCGATTGACCTTCGGAATGCGCCACAGCCCCGATAGCTCACCCTTGCGGCTGACGATGCGCACCGTGTATTCGGCGCGCAGCTTGGCCAGTTGTTCTTCGAGGTCGCCGCGTGCGGCGCGGGCCTCGGCGAGATTGCCGGCGCGCGCCGCCGCCAGACCCCGCCGTACCGTCGACGCGACCCCGCTCATCAACGCGGTCTGTCCGGACTGCGCGGTCTCCGCCTCGATCTGCTTTTGCAGCGTCGCGAGGCGGCTCGGAATGGTCTGCGTCAGCTCCGTGCGCTGTGCGGAACGTGCCGATTGGCGCGGCCACTCATACATCGCGTACCAGCCGAACCACAGCGCCGCGACAACACCCAGCGCACCGACAACGATCCGTCCCCAGGTGCCGCGCGTGACGTAGAGCCGGGCAAGACGGGTCTTGAAACTGTCAGCCGGTGGCTTGTAGACAAAGCGGTCCTCTTCGAGCGCGCGCACGCCTTCTTCGAGAATACTGTCGGGCACCTCGATGCCCTGGCCCCGGTAGATTTCGCGCAGGCGATCGATCAGCTTGGCCTTGCGCACATCCTCATTGAGCTCGCGCTCGACGATCAGCTGGTCGTGGCGCAGCGTGTCGACAACGTCCATCGCGATCATGACGTTGTCGAGCGGCGTGCGCGACGTGGCGGCGTCGCCATTGGCGGCGTCAACCGGTTGCGCTGCGGTGTCACCGGATGCGGTCACGAAACTCTCACTCATTGCCGAAACCGGTGCGATCCGCCCTTGAACCGCACCGCTTCCAACTCCTTCGTTGCTCTAGATAACCAGCGCATTGCCGTCGGCGGCGAGGCGCGCCAGACGGCGCTTGCCATCCTCGACCGCGTCCTGGATCTCCTGGCTGTTGCGCGTGGCCAGGATGCGCATCTCGTCGATGATCTCGCGCGACCGGATCTGGAAGTTGATCACCGAGTCGACCAGCTTCTTCACCGACTCCGCCTTGACGGTCGGCCCGTAGCCGGCCTTGAGCGCCTCTTCCTGCACGGCATCGCCGACCTCCGACAGCGTTTCGAGACTGTCCGAGACGCCCTTCTTCATTGCTTCCAGGGTCTTGGTCGATTCGTGCAGGCCGAAGATCCCCGTGAACGATGCCTTGAGCGCTGTAAGCACCGCCTCGTTGGTCGAAAAGAACGTCACCGACTGTGCGTAGACGCGTTCTTTGGCACTTGTCGTCTGCATCAAACGCGTCATGATCACTTCCGACGTATTGTAGCCGATCGTCAGGTTGTCGGCGAGATCCTTGGCGATCTGGTAGCGCTTCTCCTCGTCCTGCAACCCGCGTAGGGCATCATCGCGGGCCATCTCGAGTTCGGCCGCCTTGGAGGCTTCCTTGCCCTTGAACTTTTCGACCTTCTGCGATTCCTTTTGCAGCGCCTTCTTGGCCTGCTCGAGTTTCTTTTCCGCCTTCTCGAGCACCTTGATCGCCATCACCTGGGCATGCTTGTAGGCCCCGCGGAAGTCGCGATAGGCATCGAGAATCCGCCCTTCGCGCAGGATCTGGTCCTTACTGTCCTTGGCGACTTCCTGGTAGGCATAGCGAATTTCGTCGAAGCGATCGGCGATGTCACCGCGGCGCACCTTCATCCACACGTTGGAGATGCGCTCCATCGTATTGATCTTGCCATCCTCGAGTTGGTCGACCAGCCGCTTGGCATCGTCGCGGATCGAATTGAACGCGGCGACGATCTCGTTGTAGCGCGTGCCCATGGTCATCGCCGCCACTTCATTGCGCACGATCTCATTGAACACCGAGGCCTCCGACAGCGTCTTGGCGATGATCGTCACGCTCTGCTTGTCGATGTCGTAGATCTTCTCGAGCAGGCCGGCGATCGGCGCATCCGTGGTCGGCTCCGATTTGAGCCCGAGATCGCGGATCGTTCGTTTGGCTTTGTCGAGTTGCTGCAGAGCGGTGGCTTTTGCCATGGGGGCGTTCCTTCGGTACCTAACTTTCGGCGATCCGGACAGCGGGGCCTTGCCGGCTGACGCGTGCCGGTCGTTTCGCAGTAAACTGCAATGGCTTAGTGCAGTTTTGCAACAGCTGCAATAAACAACGGATACGGACGTATTGACTGGATCAGGCCATTGACCCTGCATCGCACAAGCGCCCCAAAAACGCGATCGCCTTGGTCAAATTTTGACTAACAACCCTCGCGCTCGCCTGTCCGGTGCCTCATGCGCCCCACAATTCACTTGCATAGGGGACAAACGATGCCGTTGCGCCACCGCTCGGCCCTATGGTGCCGGGATCAACAAACGCTGGCAGGATACAGCTTGAAAAACGGTCCGCTGCGTGCGATCGGATGCATTCTGGAAACACCAAAAGATTCGCATGGCGCGTTTGCTTGTACCGCGTGATCGCCACGATCCGTCATGGAGCGGTCCGCCGATGCCCAAAGCGCAACCCAGCCTGTTCGGCCCACACGACGACATGAACAATGATCCCGCTCAAAACCGGCGTGGACGCAGAGAGAACTCGATGGCATCCAAACCCGCCCGTTCACGAAAACCGACCATCGACGCCGAAGCCAATTATACGGCGGCCGACATCGAGGTGCTCGAGGGGCTTGAGCCCGTGCGGCGCCGGCCCGGCATGTATATTGGCGGCACCGACGAGAAAGCGCTGCATCACCTCTTTGCCGAAGTTATCGACAACTCGATGGACGAGGCGGTGGCCGGCCACGCGAGCTGGATCACGGTCCACCTTGGCGCCGATGGTTATCTCACGGTCAGCGACAACGGCCGCGGCATTCCGGTCGACGCCCACCCCAAGTTCAAATCGAAGTCGGCGCTCGAAGTGATCATGACGACGCTGCATGCCGGCGGCAAGTTCGACGGCAAGGCCTACAACACCAGCGGCGGCCTGCACGGCGTCGGCGTCTCCGTGGTCAACGCCCTGTCCGAGACCCTCGAGGTGGAAGTGGCGCGCGGCAAGCAGCTCTACCGCATGGTTTTCTCGCGCGGTCACGCGGAAGGCAAGCTGCAGAAACTCGGCTCGATCATGAACCGGCGCGGCACGACCATCCGCTTCAAGCCGGATGACAAGATCTTCGGCGCGAAGTCGTCGTTCAAGCCGGCACGCCTGTTCAAGATGGCGCGCTCGAAGGCCTACCTGTTCGGCGGTGTCGAAATCCGCTGGACATGCGACCCGGAGTGCCTCACCGACGACACCCCGCCCGAAGCCGTCTTCCACTTTCCCGGCGGCCTTTCCGACTACCTCAAGGAAAGCACCACCGGACATACGATGGTCACCAAGACGCTGTTTTCGGGCCGCGTCGAGAAGGAAGGCGGGCACGGCTCCGTCGAATGGGCGCTCGGCTGGACGGCCAGCCACGACGGCTTCGTCAACTCCTACTGCAACACGATCCCGACGCCCGACGGCGGCACCCACGAACTCGGCCTGCGCGGGGCGCTGACCAAGGGCCTCAAGGCCTACGGCGAGATGGTCGGCAACAAGAAGGCCGCGCAAATCACGGGCGACGATGTCTTCGGAACCGCCGCCGCGATGCTCTCGGTCTTCATCCGCGAACCGGAATTCCAGGGCCAGACCAAGGACAAGCTCGCAACCCTCGAAGCGGGTCGCATTGTCGAGACCACCGTGCGCGATGCCTTCGACCACTGGCTGGTGAATTCGCCGCAACAGGCCGGCAAGCTCCTTGAATGGGCGATCGAGCAGGCCGAGTACCGCCTCAAGCGCCGCGCCGAACGCGACATCTCGCGCCAGACCGCGACCCGCAAGCTGCGCCTCCCCGGCAAGCTCGTCGATTGCGCGTCAAAATCCAAGGAAGGCACCGAGATCTTCATCGTCGAGGGTGACTCGGCCGGTGGCTCGGCCAAGCAGGCCCGCGCGCCAAAGACCCAGGCGGTGCTGCCGCTGCGCGGCAAGATCCTCAACGTCGCCAACGCGACGTCGGCCAAGCTCGCGCAAAACCAGATGCTGTCGGACCTGATCCAGTCGCTCGGTTGCGGCATCGGCAAGCATTTCAACATCGACGAGTTGCGTTACGAGCGCGTCATCATCATGACCGACGCCGACGTCGACGGTGCCCACATTGCTTCGCTGTTGATCACCTTCTTCTACCAGGAGATGCCCGAACTGATCGAACGCGGCCATCTCTACATGGCGGTCCCGCCCCTCTTCAAGTTGACCCAGGGCACGACGACGGTCTACGCGCGCGACGACGAAGAGCGCCTGCGCATTCTCGACAGCGGCATCTTCAAGGCCAACCAGAAGATCGAGGTTGGCCGCTTCAAGGGCCTGGGTGAAATGAACGCGCGTCAGCTGAAAGAGACCGCGATGGACCCGGAGCATCGCACGATGCTGCGCATCGAACTCGGCGACGACGACCGCTCCGATATCGGGCGCGCGGTCAACGCGTTGATGGGTTCGAAGCCAGAAGCCCGCTTCCGCTTCATCCAGGAACGCGCCGCCTTCGCCGAGGCGCTGGATATTTGATGCGCAGCGCGGTCAAGATTTGACCGCCTCGTTCAACGGCACCGCCGGATCAGCCAGCGCCGCCTGATCGACCGTACCGGCCGTCGGCACAAGGCGGCGAGCATGCATGTAGTCGCGCGGCGCGTTAATCGCATCGAGCGCGATCATGCGGCCCGCGCTGAGATGCGCGACCGCAAACGCGCCGCTGGCCGGGTCGCCACGCACCACGTGCGCGTCCGCGCCCTGACCGAGCCCGGCAATCTGCAGCTTGGTCTCGAACTGATCGGACCAGAACCACGGCACCGGATCATAGGGCGCGCCCTGATCGAGCATTGCCAGCGCCGCCGCCTTGGCCTGATCGATCGCGTTCTGCACCGACTCGAGCCGCAGCCGGCGGCCATAGCGCGCGCTTGGAAAGCTGGTGCAGTCACCTGCGGCGTAGATTCCGGGCGCCGACGTGCGGCAATGATCATCGACCGCAATGCCGTTGTCGATTGTCAGTCCCGCATCGCTACCGATTTCCGTGTTCGGCTGTCCGCCGATCGCAACCAGCACCCAGTCCGCGGCGAACGCGCCGGCGCTGGTCGTCACGGAAAGTTCGCCACCGGCACCGCGCGCGATGGCCTCGACTCCGACGCCGGTCTCGAACATAACACCATTGGCCCGATGCAGGTCCTCGAAATAACGCGACACGACCTCCGGCGCGGTCCGCACCATGACGCGCTGCGCCGCCTCGACCACGCGTACCTCGAGCCCCAGGCTCCGCGTCATGGCCGCCACTTCGAGACCGATGTAGCCAGCGCCGATGATGATGACGCGCTGGCCCTGTTGGATACGCGGGCGCATGCCATCGACATCGGCGATCGAGCGCAAGGATACCACGCCATCGAGATCGGCCCCCGGTAAAGGCAGGGCGCGCGAGCGACTGCCGGTTGCCATCAGCGCTTTGTCAAATCCGATCGATGAGCCGTCATCCAGGGTCACCGTGCGTGCGCGCGCATCCAAGCTTTCGGCGCGGTGGCCGAACAGGCGGTCGATGGCATTGTCGTCATAGAATTTGTCGGGCAGCAGGACGATCCGCTCGGTGCCGATTTCACCGGCGAGGAATTTCTTGGAAAGCGGCGGGCGCTGGTAGGGCGCATGGACTTCATCGCCGATCAGGACCAATCGGCCATCGTAGCCGGCCTGCCGCAATGATTGTGCCGCCTGCGCGCCGGCCTGCCCTGCTCCGACGATCACGAAGGTCTTGGTCACCACACGTCACCTCGCTG
>JBPCVZ010000470.1:0-11304 GCA_051010015.1 Hyphomicrobiaceae bacterium | reverse complement strand
ACCGCTCATTGCGACCCCCGGCAGTCCTGACAATGTCGTCGCCGTCCGCGATGTCGCCGGCGCTCCCGTGTACCAGGCCTACATCGGCTCATCCGCCAATCCGGGCTATCGCGACTATGCCGTTTCGGCCGCCATGGTCGCCGGCAAGGCGGTGCCGCCCGAGGTATCGTTCGACATCAACCCGAGCAGCCGCCAGGTGCTCGCCGATCTCATGCTGGCGGGTTCGGTCGCGCACCTGATCCAGGCCGGCGGGCGCCTGCATCAAGCCGGCTGCAACGGCTGCAACGGCATGGGCCAGGCGCCGGCCACGGGCAAGAACTCGCTGCGCACGACGCCGCGCAATTTCTTCGGGCGCTCCGGCAACAAGGACGACAGCGTCTACTTGTGCAGCCCCGAAACCGCGACGGCATCGGCGCTCGCGGGCGTGATCACCGACCCGCGCGATCTCGCCCGCGATCTCGACATGGCGCCGCCCGAGGTTGTGCCGCCGGAGCAGGGCGTCGCGTTGCCAGGGGCAATGCAGGCGCCGCTGCCGCCCGAGCAGGCGCGCGCCGTCGACCTTGCGTTCGGCCCCAACATCACGCCGTTGCCGGCGATCGAGCCGTTGCCGGATACCATCGACGTGCCGGTGCTGCTGCATCTCGGCGACAACGTCTCGACCGACGTCATCAGCCCGGCCGGCGCCGAAGCGCTGCCCTATCGCTCGAACCTGGCCGGCCTCGCCGAGTTCAGCTTCCGCCGCCACGATCCGACCTATGTCGTGCGCGCCAGGGAAGTCCTCGGCGCGGGCGGCCATGCCCTGGTTGGCGGCGTCAACTATGGTCAGGGCTCGAGCCGCGAGCATGCCGCACTCTGCCCGCAGTATCTCGGGTTGCGGGTGGTCCTGGCAAAATCGTTCGCGCGGATCCACGAGCAGAACCTGATCGCCGCCGGCGTGCTGGCGTTGACGTTCGCCGAGGCGGCCGACTACGACGCGCTTGCGAGCGGCGACAGCTTGCGTATCGAGGGTATTCGCAGCGCGATCGCGCAGGGCCGGCCACCGGTCGTCAGTGTGACGAACAAGGCACACACGATCACCGTCGCGTGCACCCTATCCGCCCGCCAGCGCGAGATTTTTCTCGCCGGCGGATTGATCAACTGGTTTCGGGGGCGGTGCACGTGAGCGCCCTGTCGGAGATGATCCAACCTATGCTATGGGCAGGGCGAAGTTGGTTAACGGCGTCGGCAGAGCCGCGGGCGTTTGGTGATCACCAGGAGTGCAGAGCACGTGGCTAGAAGAGCACCCCCCATCGAGAGATTGCCGGTCTGGGCGATCATCCTGACTGCTGCCGCGGTCACGGCGATCGGCATGGGTATTCGCCAGGCCATGGGCCTCTACGTGCAGCCGATCAGCAGCCACCTCGGTTTCGGCATCGAAGTGTTCTCGATCTCGGTCGGTATCTCGAACATCGTGTGGGGCATTGCGGCGCCGTTTACCGGTGCCATCTCGGACAAGTACGGGGCGGGCCGGGTGGTCGTCTTCGGCGGGCTGTGCACCGTCGCCGGCCTGCTGCTCCTGTACATCGCGGACAGCGCCTTCGATCTCTATGTTGCTGGCGTGATGCTCGGTCTGGGCGTCTCCGGGGCCGGTATCAATACGCTGGTCGGCGCCGCCGGGCGCGCCGTCGCGCCGGAAATGCGCGCCGCGGCGGTGGCGAAGATCGGCATCGGCAGCGGCATTGGCCTGCTGATCGCACTGCCCTATTCGCACCTGTTGATCGAGACTGTCGGCTGGCAGGCCAGCCTCATCGTGATCGCGGCGACCGCGCTGGTGATCCTGCCGCTGGCCTGGCCGGTAAGCGGGCGTCCGCGCGTCGTCGAGACCGGAGTCAAAGCACAGACGGTCGGTGAGGCGCTGGCCGAGGCGTTCACGCACCCGAGCTTCTGGCTGCTCAACGCCGGCTTCTTCGTGTGCGGCTTTCACGTCGTGTTCTATGCCGTCCACCTGCCGTCCTATGTCGCCAGCCTGGGCCTTGATGCGAAGTATGCCGTGATTGGCTTGACCGTCGTTGGCATCGGCAATCTGATCGGCTCCTACCTCGCCGGACAATGGGGCCGGAAACGCTCGAAGAAGTGGGGTCTGAGCTTCATCTATATCGGCCGTGCCGTGGTGTTCCTCGGTTTTCTGTATCTGCCGATCGATGGCATGATGGTGATCCTGCTGAGCGCCGCGCTGGGTCTGTTCTGGCTCTCGACGATCCCGCTGACCTCCAGCCTGGTCTCCGTGTTCTACGGGCCGACGTGGATGACGATGCTCTACGGCATCGTGTTCTTTTCCCATCAGGTCGGTTCGTTCATGGGCGCGTGGATGGCCGGCTACCTCTACGACCGGACCCAGTCTTACGACATGATGTGGTGGATCTCGGTGGCGCTCGGGCTGTTCGCCGCGCTGATCCACATTCCGATCGCCGAGCGCCAGGTCAAGCGCCGGACACGCAAGCTGACGACGCGGCAGGATGCCTTCGTGCGCGCCTACATGTCGAGCGGCGATGCCCGCCTCGCGTATCTGCAGGAGTATGGGCCGCAGGCCGCGTCACAAACCGATGTCGAGGGCGAGGTGGTCAAGCTGCTCGATGACCCGGTGGTCGCCCACCGCATCGCGCAGATGCGTGACATGAACTCCGGGCGGCTGCAGATCACCGTCGATCGGTTGACGCAGATGCTGATCGAGGATCGCGAGCATGCCCAGCGCAGCGGCCAGTTTTCGGCCGCCGTCGCGGCGACGATGGGGCTCGCGCAACTGCACGGCAAGATCCCGGCGGGCGATGGCCGGGTACCGATGCCGGATGAAGAGGTCGCGACGATGGAGGCGAAGCTCTATCAGTTTACGCGACCGCAGGAGTAGGTGGGACGGCGGATGTCAGGCCTTTGGCCGCAGGCGCCGATCGCGGCGCGCTGATTGGGGCAGGCGGCTTGCAACCGTGACGCCTACGGCGACGCCGGTGCGGACAAGGCGGAGGCCGCCGTGGTAGGAAGGGTGCCATGACAAACCAACGCCATGACGCATTGTTTCAGCCGCTCGAATTGCCCTGCGGCATAGTCCTGAAGAACCGCATCGCAAAGTCCGCCATGTCGGACTCGCTCGGCGACGGACGTGGCAACCCGACAGCCGCCCAAGAACGCCTATACGAGCGCTGGGCCGAGGGCGGATTGGCGGTCTCGATCATTGGCGAGGTCCAGGGCAATCCGAGCGTCGCCGAGAAGCCGGGCAACCTGGTGCTTGGCCCGGATGCCGACGTGTCCGCATTCGAGGCATTGGCAAAAAAAGGCGCGTCGAACGATGCCCAACTGTGGCTTCAGCTCGGTCATGCCGGCGCCATGGCGCATCCGCCGATCAGCGAACCCAAGGGCCCGAGCGCGATCGACATGCCGGGCCTGACCTGTGCCGCCTTGACGCCGGACGAGATTCGCGCACTGCCCGCCGAATTTGCCCGGACGGCAGGCTTGGCGAAGCAACTCGGTTTCGGCGGTGTCCAGGTCCATGCGGCGCACGGGTTCCTGCTCAGTCAGTTCCTTTCGCCGCTCTTCAATAAACGCACGGATGAATTTGGCGGTGCCATCGAACGTCGCATGCGGCTGCTGCTCGATGTTGTCGATGCGGTGCGCGATGCGGTCGGCCCGGATTTCCCGGTGGCGATCAAACTGAACGCAACCGACCAGCTGGAAGGCGGCTTTGACGAGGATGATGCCTGCGCGGTGATCGCGGCGCTCGATCGAACGGGCATCGACCTGATCGACATCAGCGGCGGGACCTATTTTCCGGGCGCCAGGTCCGCATCGGATCGTGCGGGGAGCGGGCCGTACTTTGTCGCGTTCGCCGAGCGTGCGCGACGCTTGACGACCAAGCCGCTGATGGTCACGGGGGGCTTCAAGACGCTCGATCAGGCCGTCGATGCGATCGCCCATCATGGCGTCGATATGGTCGGTCTTGCGCGGGCGCTGGCTCTCGACCCCGACCTTCCGAACAAGTGGCAGGCGGGATCGGCCCGTGAGATCGCTTTTCCCCGGTTCCAGGATCCGCCGGAAGGTGGCGTGACGGCATGGTTCACGATGCGCTTGACGGAGCTCGGCGAAGATCGCGCGCTCTCGGATGCGTCTGGATTGGCCGCGGCGATCATGGCCTATGAGGACCGCGATCGGGCCAGGATTCCGTTATGGCAGGCGCGGTTTGGATCGTGATGCGGCGTGCGCGTCGATGACCAATGCTGCGTTAAATTTGGCGGACCGCGACGCAGGGCGTCTCGATGACGATGCGCGTCCCGGCGGCGGCGTTCTCACTTTAGGCATCTCCCATCTGAAGCCTGCTTCGAAAGGCTTGCCAATCGCCGGTGCGCGACCTCATCATCGCGCCGGACAATAATACTTTGCCGGAGAATACGATGGCCAACCCCAAGGTGGTGCTGTGGCGGCCGATGTACGATCTGGCCGGCCATGACATGCTGAAAGAGGCTGGCGCAGACGTCGTCGTCGTCGACACACCGAACGTCGATGAATTGAAGCAGGCGCTGCACGGCGCGCGCGGACTTTGGGTGCGCACGCCCGAGCGCGTTACCGCCGACGTGCTCGACGCCGCGCCCAACCTCGTCGTGGTGTCGACATCCGGCTTCGGCACCGACAACATCGATATACCGGCGGCCACCGAACGCGGCATCCTCGTTGTCAATCAACTCGGCTTCGGGCGCATCCCGGTCTCCGAGCACTCGATCATGCTGATCCTCGCCGCCGCCAAGCGCCTCGTCTGGGGCGATCGGGCCTATCGCGATGGCACGGCCTGGACCCGGCGGTCGGGGAACGCGTTCTTCGAACTGGACGGCAAGACCGTCGGCATCGTTGGTCTCGGCTATATCGGCACGGAACTGGCACGCAAACTGAAGTATGGCTTTCGCTGCCATGTGCTCGGCTATGATCCCTATGTTGATCCGCGCCTCGCCCATCTCGCGGACGTGACGATCAAACGTGATCTCGATGACATGCTGCGCCAATCCGAAGTCCTCGTCCTGGTGCCGGAGTTGACCGAAGAAACGCGCAACATGGTCGGCGCACGAGAGCTCGCCCTGCTGCCCGAAGGGGCCATCGTCATCAATACCGGTCGCGGCGCGGTGCTTGACCTTGACGCGCTGATTGGCGCGCTCGACAGCGGCCACGTCGGTGCTGCCGGGCTGGATGTCGTCTATCCCGAACCGTTGCCCGATGATCATCCCTTGCTGGCGCATGAAGGGGTGACGTTGTCGCCGCATATCGCGGGGGGCACCATCGAAGCATCGCGCGGCATGACGCAATCAGCGGTCGATCAGATCACGACCGTCCTGCGCGGCGAAGTGCCGAGCTTTCCGCTCAATGCGCAGGCGTGGGATGCGGCCGCCTCGCGCAAGCCGGACAGTGCCCTGCTTTGAGCGTTTGCCCGGCAGCCGCGCCGCCAAAGAAAAAAGCCCGCGCTGACGGCGGGCTTCAAGTGGTGGGGGAGGAAGTGGTCGAGAGGCTGTCTCGATGAAGACAATCTAGCCGGCGGAGGGACATGCGTCTGTGAGGCGCGTCACAACAGGTCGAATTAGTGGCTGGGCGCCGGGGCGGAACGAACAGCTTACGGCGAACATTGCAGCGGTCGTCGGGCGATGATGGCGAAGCTCTATCAGTTTACGCGGCCGAGGGGGCAGGTGGGACGGGCTGCGGGGCTGAACTGTGCCGCCGTTTTCGGATATGTTCTTTCAGACCTGGACTGGCGGTGTTGCAAGCTGAGAAGGAAATTGGATGCGTCGACCACCGTTTGCCGTGAATGACCTGGGTGAAATCGCCATTCGCTGCGCCGACATCGATGCAATGTTCGCATTCTATCGGGACGTTGTCGGCCTTGAAGTGTTGTCCGACACGCGCGATCAGGGCATCGCCTTTCTCAAGATTTGCGATGGCTTCGAGGGACACACGACCGTCTTGGCGCTGTTCCTGCCGCACGCGGGACGTCCAAACCTCCATCCTCACGGAACTGATCCACCCGAAACCGGAGTCCGCTCGTCGTTGCATCATCTTGCCCTGAACGTTGCTTTTGACGATCAAGATCTGATCATGAAATGGCTTGCAGATCGAAATGTCGACTACCGGGTGCAGGTTTTTGGCTGGATCGGATGGCGCGGAATTTTTTTCGAAGATCCCGAAGGCAACACGGTCGAGTTTGTTGCCGCCGACGGCTCACTGCTGGATCACAGCCTCTAAGCGGCTTATGGCGCCGCAAATCGGCTGCAAGGATCAAGCGGCGTGGCGATGTGATAGCCCGGTGCCGCTCTTTCGCCCCGATCCGATCCTCCTATTGGCAGCGGCACGGGATGCAAACGAGAGCTTGAGAGAATGGCAGTTGACGTGATCGACCCGGATTTTCGCCATGCGATCGGCCTGATCGATGCAGGCGCGTGCGAAGGCCTGGCGGCCTGGCTGGACGAACATCCGCGCTTGCTCGCCGAGTCAGTGCCGGTCGCCGACGACGCGGCAGGAGCGTATTTCGCCAATCCGAAACTGATCTGGTTCGTCGCGGAAAACCCGGTGCGCAACGATACGTTGCCGGCGAATATATCAGCGGTCGTCGAAACATTGGTGGCGGTGGCCCGGCAGCACGGGTTGGCAGACCTCAAGGCCGATCTCGATTACACGTTGGCGCTGGTCGCGTCAGGGCGGGTCGCGCGCGAGGCGGGGGTGCAGGACGCGCTGATCGAAACGCTGACCCGGGCCGGTGCCGATCCGGATGGTGCGGTGAACGCCGCGCTCGGCCATCGCGAGATTGCCGCGGCTGAGTGCCTGCTTCGCTGTGGCGCCGAGATGACCGTGCAACTGGCAGCGGGGCTTGATCGAACCGCGGATGTCGCGCGTCTCGCTGTGGGCTGCGATCGTGACGCGCTGCAGGAGGCGTTGACCTTGGCGGCGGTGACAGGGGCGGCGGATGTCGTGTCGGTTGTCGTTGCGCAAGGCGCCGACCCGAAGGCGTTCAATCCGGCGCATCTCCACGCGCACTCGACGCCGTTGCATCAGGCGGTCGACAGTGGGTCGCTTGCGACGGTTCGGGCGCTGGTCGATGCTGGTGCGTCGATCGAAACGCGCGACAAGCTGTTCAATGGTGATGCGCTGGGCTGGGCGCGCCATCTCGGGCGTCAGGAGATTGCTGACTATCTTGCGGCGCTGAGCGGTCAGATCTAGCTGGCGCGTGTTGGTGGACCGTCACTTGTTTATCAATGCGTTCGGCTGAACTGCGAAGGACTTTCAGCCCTTCGCGCATCCCGACCAGGGACACGGTCTCTGGACCCAGGGTTTCCAAAGGGCCAGCCCTTTGGCGGGTGCGCGAGGGCAGCGCCCTCGCAAAGGGCGTTGACTTCACACCACTCCGTCATCGTGCAGCCGCGCAACCTCTTCTTGCGACATCCCGAGCCATTCGCCGAGGACTTCGGCGTTGTGCTGGCCGGCTTCTGGGCTCGGGATGGTCTCGACCTTGTCGGCGCCGTGATAGCGCAGCGGGCTGGTCGGCACGACGATGCGCCCGAACACGGGATGGTCGAGCCACTCGAGCATGCCGCGTTCGTGCATATGCGGATCGTTGGTCACCTCGACGAGATCGCGCACCGGCGCCACCGGCAGCCGGTGCTCGCGGGCCTGTGCGATGATATCGGCGCGGTCGTGCTGGCGCGACCAGCTTTCGACAAGGGCGTCCGTTGCCTCCATGTTCTCGACGCGTGTCTTGTTCGAGGTGAAGCGCGGATCATCGAGCAGGTCGTCGCGGCCCATGATGCGCAGCAGGCCCTGCCAATGCACGTCCTTGACGACGTTGATGGCGATGTGCCCGTCTTTTGCCTCGTAGACGTTGTAGGGCGCGACGGAGAGGCCGCCGTGGCGGTTGGCGGTGCGCGGCGGCACGGCGCCGTCCTGCGAGTGCAGCATGCCGAGGTTCGAGGCGAGCGCCGGGAAGACGGATTCCTGCATCGACACCTCGACGAGACGGCCGACGCCGGTAAAGGTGCGCTCGTAGAGGGCGGTGACCACGGCGCCATAGAGATGGATGCCGGACATGAAGTCGACGACGGCGGCGCCGCACTTCATCGGTGGGCCATCGGGCATGCCGGTGACGCTCATGATGCCGGAGGCGGCCTGCACGGTGAGGTCCATCGCCATGGCGTCGCGGTCCGGGCCGGTGAGGCCATAGCCGGAGCCCGAGGCGTAGATCAGGCGCGGGTTGATTTCGTGCAGGACGTCCCAGCCGACGCCGAGCTTGTTCATGATGTCGGGCGTGAAGTTTTCGAGCAGCACGTCGGCTTCGCGCACGAGGCGCTTGAGCAGATCCTTGCCGCCGTCCGACTTGAGATTGAGCGTCAAAGCGCGCTTGTTGGAGTTGAGCATGGCCAGCGGAATGCCGGCACCTTTCGAGGTGCGCGCGCGGGTGCGCATCGGCTCGCCGGTGAGCGGCTCGACCTTGACGACATCGGCGCCGGCCTTGGCCATCAGCAGCGTCGCGTAGGGGCCCTGGTAGATCTGCCCGAAGTCGATGACGCGGACGCCGGCGAGCGGCAGGTTGGGGCGCGATTTCTCAGCTGCCGTCATTTGAAGTTCCCACCGAGCAGGTCGCGCGCGATGATCAGGCGCTGGACCTCGTTGGGGCCCTCGCCGACGCGACGGATGCGCATCTCGCGGTACCAGCGTTCGAGCGGCAGGTCCTTGGTCATGCCGATGCCGCCGTGGACCTGCATGGCGCGGTCGACGACGCGCCCGCCGGCCTCGCTGGCGAGCAGCTTGGCCATGCCCGCTTCCATGCGGAACGGCTCGCCGCGCTCGGCCTTGGCGGCGGCTGCAAGCGTCATCAGGCTGGAGGTGCGAATGTCCATTTCGTTGTCGATGATCATCGCCTGGATCATCTGGCGCGAAGCCAGCGGCGCGCCGAACGTCTCGCGCTGTTTGGCGTACTCGATCGCCATCTCCTGCGCCTTGATGGCAACGCCGATGCACGCCGCCGCGTAAGGAATGCGCTGGCGCGTCAGGCGATCATTGGCGATCGCGAAGCCGCGGTTGACCTCACCGAGGATGTTGTCGTGCGGCACGCGCAGGTCCTCGAACGCGAGTTCCGTCGCGTAGTGGCTCGAGCGCAGCGTGTGTACAACGCGGCGGACATGGAAGCCCGGCATGTCGGTGTCGACGATGAAGCAGGTGACGCCGCCACGGCCCGCATCCTTGTCGGTGCGCGCAAAGACGAGGCCGAACTGCGCCCTGTCGGCACCCGAAATGTAGACCTTGGAGCCGTTGATGATCCAGTCGTTGCCATCCCTGACGGCGCGGGTCTGGATCGCGCGTGCCGGATCGCTGCCGCCGGACGGTTCGGTGAGGCCGAAGAAGCCCTTCTTTTCGCCGCGCAGGACCGGTTTGAGATAACGCTCCTTCTGGTCCTCGGTGGCCTCGTAGAGCTGCGCCAGGCCCATCGCCCCGAAGACGCCGTAGCACGGCACGTAGAGGCCGGCACGGTGCTGGGACATCTCGAACGCGATCAGCGTGCGCGTGACGAGGTCGATGCCGGGGCCGCCGTATTCGACCGGCACGTCGAGGCCCCAGAACCCCATCTCCTTGACCTTGTCGCTGAGGCGCTTGAAATCCTCCGGTTCGATCTCGGCGGCATCGGGGTCGAGCGTCGCCTCGAGCGGGATGATCTCGTCGTGCACGAAACGCCGGATCTGCTCGACGATCAGCTTTTGTTGTTCGGTCGGTTCGAAATCCATCGACGAAGTCTCTCGGTTGGCCGGTCGGGCGATACGATCATTTGAGCGGGCTGAGGCGGCCGAGATTGATCGGCGGCTTCTCGGCATTGACCGGTGGCAGGGTGCCATGGTCGGCCTGGTAGACCATCAGCAGCTCGCGAAAGCGCGTCTGGTACTGGGTGTTGATCTCGACGCGGAACTGGGTGGCGCCGTGCGGTGGCGTGGCGGCGAGACGCTGCAGTTCGCTGCGCAGCCCGAACAGCGCGCGCCCGCCGGCAAAACCGATTTCGACGGTGTTGCCATCGGCGTCGGCGAGCTCGTAGATGCCGAGCTGGCCGGGCAGCCTGGTGGCGTTTTCGGGCGTCAGCGGTCGCCACGGTTTGGTCAGGCGCAGCGCCACGGTCAGCGCTCCTGGAATTGCGGCGCGCGTTTTTCGAACAGCGCCTTGATGCCTTCCTTGGCATCCTCGCTCTCGCGCACGATGCCGAGTTGCTTGTCGAGATCGCCATGCTCGATGTGGTCGCGGAACGTCAGCTGGCGGGTCAGCACGGCCTTGATCGCCTTGAGCGACATCGGCGCATTGCGTGACAGCCGGTCGACGACGGCGGCGGCGGTCTCCTCGAGTTTTTCCGGCGCGGCGATGTGCGAGATGAGGCCCATGTCGTGGAAGGTCTCGGCCGGTGTCGGATCGCCGAGCAGCAGGATCTTCTTGGTCGCCACAGGGCCGGCAATCTCCATCAGCTTCTTGCACAGGAACCAACTCGGCGCGAGGCCGATTTGCGCCGGTGACATGCCGAACTTCGCCGCCGTGCTGGCAACGACGAGATCACAGTGCAGCGCGATCTCGTTGCCGCCGGCGATGGCGTCGCCCTGGACGACGCCGACGACGGGCAGCGGATAGGTTTCCATGGCGTGCAGGGCCTGCTCGAACGGTTTGATGCCGGCGGCGCTGCCATCACGCTCCTTGAGGTCGATGCCGGCGCAGAACACCGGCCCGGCGGCATCGAGCAGCGCGAGGCGTTCGCCTGGCTCCGGGGTGACGGCGAAGGCATCGTGCAGCTCCTTGATCATCGGCGGGTTGAGCGCGTTGCGCTTTTCCGCCCGGTTGAGCCGCACATGCCGAACGGCGTCGCGGACCTCCACATCGACTAGGGCCATGGCGTTGTCCTCATGCTGGTTACGGGGCTGGCGTTACGTTCTGTCGCCATCATAGCGCGCCCGGCCCGGGTCGACACCTGCGGGGCGATATCATCGGATTGGGGATTGGTACGAGGCATCCTGCGACCACGCCCCTGCCAAGCGCCGCGCCGACCGACGGTGATGGGCTGATAGTGTTGCTGCCGGGCCATACCGCTTTGGGGTCGGTGTTGTCGCAATAGGACATTCGCAACCATCGCGCCGGCCTATATAGTCGACCTCAGCGGGTCAATACGCTCTTTACGCGAGGTGAACCGATGGCAAGTCAGGTTGAGAACGATGTCGCGTCGCATTACGCGCGGCCCGGGTTATTGCAGAGTATTCTGGACGGGCTCGAAGCCCAGGGCAGTCGCCT
>JBPCVZ010000469.1:0-4758 GCA_051010015.1 Hyphomicrobiaceae bacterium | reverse complement strand
TGCTCATCATCGGTTCGGCCACAATCTTTGGCTGGGTTGCGACCGTGTCCGGTGTGCCGCAAGCATTGGGTCGTTGGATGTTCACGCTGACGGAGAACCCGTACCTGCTGCTGCTGTTGGCCAACCTGCTGTTGCTCATCGCCGGGATGTTTCTGGATGCTATTCCGGCCATCTTGATTCTCGGACCCATTCTGGGGCCGGCGTTGGTCCAATTCGGGGTGGAGCCGCTGCATTTTGCGATCATCATGTGCATCAACGTCACCGTGGGACTGGCAACGCCGCCAATGGGGCTCATTCTGTTTGTTGCATCCGGGTTAGCCAAAACAGGGGTGGAAGCAATTGTTAAAGAGATGTGGCCGTACTTGCTGGTGCACATCACAGTGATTGTGCTGGTCAGCATGCTTCCAATACTTGCTTTGGGAATACCCAAGCTTTTGGGCTTTATGTAGCGCCGTCCACTTCGTCCCAGATGACATCGGGACGGCATACGCGCAGTTATTTGACGGAAAGGAGAGTAACAGAGTTGCACACATTACGTCTTCGATTTCGGTCAACTCAAAAATGAGTGGCTCAAATGCAAAGGAGGATTGCAGTGAACAAGAAGATGAAAACGAAGCTATTGCCATTGGGAGCCGCGTTAGCGCTTGCGCTAACTACGGTGCCAGGGCAGGCTGCCGACTTCACGATGAAAGTTGCCCACGTAGCCGCCACCACGCAGCCGCTCTATACCTGTGTTGAAGTACTCAAGGCACACGTTGAGCGGTTTTCGGGCGGTCGGATCGCGGTAGAGCATTATCCGGCAGGCCAACTCGGCAACTTCCGCCAGAGCGTCGAGCAGGTCCAACTTGGCACATTGGAATTGACCAACACGACCGGTGGCGGCATTTCCAATATCTTCGGGCCGATCCAGGCGTTCGATATTCCGTATCTGTTCCGTGACGACCGGGTGGCTGACAAGGTTATGCTTGACCCGATCCTCAACGCGCGCTTGCAAAAGGACGTGCTGAAGGCCACGGGAAATACGGTCCGCTTGATCGGCATGAGCGGCGACCACGGCTGGCGCAGCTTCTTCACGAACGTTCCAGTCAAGAAGGCATCCGACCTCAAAGGCGTAAAGGTTCGCACCATCGAGTCACCGATTACGATGGAACTGGCCCGCTCGCTGGGTGCCAACCCCACCCCTATCCCGTGGCAGGAACTGTATACTTCGCTTGCCACCGGCATCGTGCATGGCACGAAGAACTCCCTCAGCGATATCGTCGACATGAGCTTCACGGACTTCTTGAAGCACGGTGTCCTCGACCGGCACACCTACATCATCTTCTTCTGGTGGATGAACGAACCATGGTTGCAGAGCCTGCCGGATGATTTGAAGAGAGTGGTCATGGATGGCTATTACGCAATGACCACGACGTGCAACGGTCTGATCGATGCGCTGATGCTGCCAAAGTTCAAGAAGTGGGCCAAAATTGGCGGCAAGCTGCACATTCCGACAGAGGCTGAGAAAGCGACGTTCTTGCCCGGTCAGAAGGCGGTTGCTGACTGGTACGTCAAGAAGTTCGGCCCGGACTACTTTGAGTTGATCAAGGAAGCCGTGAAGCGTGCGGAAGCCGAGATCGAAGCGGAGAACAAAGCGGCCCTGCAGTAAGGCCGACTACGACAGTCCAACCACGCCATCCGGTCAGCCAGGTGGCGTGGTTTTGGCGTCACGACCATCGTTTGTCGTCGAAATGACATTACACTTGGCACGACGCCTTGCACGAGTGCGGAGCCCATCCGGCCGTCACTGCACTTCGCATTCACCAGACACCATTTGCAACGACTGACGCCGTGGAGGATTGGCCGTGACGAAGCAGTTCGACTACGTCGTGATCGGAGCCGGGTCCGCCGGAAGCGTCCTCGCCGCCCGTCTAACGGAAGATCCGAATTGCTCTGTGCTATTGCTCGAGGCCGGCGGTGAGGACAACTATCGTTGGATCCACATTCCGCTCGGTCTGGGACGGCTGATGCAGGATCCGCGCTACATGTGGATGTATTCCACCGAGCCGGAGCCGCAGATGAACGGCCAACAGGTGTACTGGCCGCGCGGCAAGGTGCTCGGCGGGTCAAGCAGCGTCAACGGCATGGTCTACGTGCGCGGCAGCGCCTACGACTACGATCAATGGCGCGATACCGGCTGCACTGGCTGGGGCTTCGACGATGTCCTACCAGCGCTGAAACGGATGGAACACCGTGCTGGTGGCGACCCAGAGTATCGTGGCACGGACGGACCCATCGCCGTCACCGACATACGCCACCGCGATGCCTTGACGGAGGGGTTTTACGACGCTTGCGTCGAATCTGGGATTCCAGTGACCGACGACTACAATGCAGCGCAGTACGAGGGCGTGTCGTACTTGCAGCTTTCGACGACGGCCAAGGCCAGCAGATGCAGCACCGCTGTAGGCTACCTGCGTAAGGCACGCGGTCGCTCGAACCTGGAGATAAGAACCCACGTCCAGGTGCAACATTTGCTCTTCACCGGCAATCGCGTTTCCGGCGTCGCCTACCGGCCGACCGACGCCGGTGATGGACCCAGTTCTCCACTAACCGAAGTGCTGGCAGGAGCAGAGGTCATCGTTTGCGCCGGCGCGATCAACTCACCGCACATTCTGGAATTGTCGGGCATCGGCGACACAAAGGTGCTCGAGCAGGCCGGAATAAACCCCCATCAGCATTTGCCAGGCGTAGGTGCGAATTTGATTGATCACTTGCAGGTGCGGTCGACCTACGAGTGTTCGCGGCCGATCACGTTGAACGATGTCCTGCGCAACCCGTTCCGCGGGGCCAGAACCGCGGTGCAATACGCACTGTTTCGCCGGGGATTGATGGCGACACCGACGGTAAGCGTACATGCGCTGGCCCGGAGCAGCACTGAGTTGCAGGAGCCTGACGTCAAGATCCAGCTGGCGCACATCAGCGGGGCCGACCGCCTTTCGCTGAACAAGGGGCTGGGCGTCGACCCCTTCCCCGGGTTCAATATCGGGTCATTTCAACTCAGGCCGACCTCGCGAGGCACCGTGCACGCAAGCTGTGCAGACGCGGCGGTGCCACCGAAAATTCATGCGAATTATCTGTCAACGCCTGACGATGTGGCCGCCACGCTGCGCGGGTTGAAGATGTGCCGTGACGTTGCAGCCCAACCGGCTCTATCCGACCTTATCGTGCGCGAAGTAAGACCCGGTCCGGAAGTGGAAGACGATGAAAGCCTGTTGGAGTACGTCCGTGCCAGCGGACAGACTTCGTTTCACCCGGTTGGTACCTGCAAGATGGGAACGGACTCGATGGCCGTGGTCGATGCGAAACTGAAAGTCCACGGTGTGGTCGGGCTGCGGGTTGCGGACGCGTCAGTCATTCCGGTCATGGTCTCATCGAACACCAACGCACCATCGATCATGATTGGCGAGCGCTGCGCCGAGTTCATCAAGGAAGAGCGTCGCGCGCTGACCGCCTAGTGCCCGATCGAAACTCAAGCCAGAAACTGGGACTGGTGCACTGTCCGTCAAATGGGAGAGCTTGAATGAAACTCGAAGGTAAAGTTGCATTGGTAACCGGTGGTGGAAGTGGCATCGGCTCCTCGATTTCCCGGGCCTACGCTGAAGAGGGCGCCCGTGTTGCCATTGCCGATATCAACGTCGATGGGGCTGAGCGCGTTGTCCGCGAGATTGAAAGTGCTGGCGGCACGGCCACCGCACATCGAATGGATGTTACAAATTCGGACGAGGTCTCTGCGGTGGCGTCGGCTGTGATCGCACACCACGGCCGAGTGGACGCACTAGTGAACAATGCCGGAGCCCGCGTCATTGCCGGATTCATGCAGCATTCTCATGACGACTGGAACAAGATGCTGGACATCAACCTGACCGGTCCGTTTCTCCTGTCGCAGGCCGTGGTCCCGAACATGGTCGAGAACGGTGGCGGCTCGATCATCAATGTCTGTTCGATTGCAAGTTTCCAGGGACGCCCCAACCGGTGTGCGTATGTTGCGGCAAAAACGGGCCTGTTGGGCCTGACGCGGGCCATGTCGATGGATCTCGGGTCAAGGAAGATACGGGTGAATGCGATCGCACCTGGCATGATTGCCTCGCCGTTCAATCAGGACTTTGCAGAAAGCGAAGACACAGGCGACGCATGGGCGACCGAGAACCCCACGGGGCGCTGGGGCCAGCCAGACGACATTGCCGGTGCGGCGGTATTTCTCGCGACGGACGACGCCAGCTTCATTACTGGTGCCGAGATAACGATTGACGGAGGCTGGCTCGGTTCCCGGGCGCGGATCGGTGAAGTCCCCATGTGGGATGATCAATAGTCTAAGGGATTTGGGCTTGGAGGCGCCTCACGTCACGACGACGATCTCGTCATCTTCGATTTCAACCTCGAGCTGGCGCAAGCGAAGTGTCAGCGTTTCGCTCTCGGGCACGAACGGGCGGCCGGTCTCCAGCGAGAACTCGAACCCGTGCCAGGGACAGCGCAGAACCTTTTCCTCGTGATCCCGGGGTCATCGGACATCGGCGTCTATCGCTGCCGTCGCCTGCTCCGCGAGTTGGTGCGCGGCAATGCGGCCGCAGATCCGACGAAGCCCATGAGTTCGGATGGCGGCGAGACGCTGCACGCCTTTGGCTCCGATACGACGCTGCATGTCCCAGGGCACGCTGACAAAGGCAGGACCGCAAGCTCATGCAGAATATGGGACGAAACGTTTACCACATCGTGGCCGAT
>JBPCVZ010000468.1:0-29013 GCA_051010015.1 Hyphomicrobiaceae bacterium | reverse complement strand
ATCGGCAAGGCCTATGCCTACAAGAAGAACTGCCGCGCCAAGCCCTACAGCGTCAGCGGTCGCGTCCAGATCGGCGAGCGTCGCGTCGTCGTCGCCGGTCGCAAGCCGGTATTGAACAAACGCTGTGGTATTGCTTTCCGGCAGGATGTCCGCCTGGTTTTCGACCGCCAGTAGCGCGCGAAGCGCAGATCCTGGACCATTGGCGCGCGAGCGGGCGTTTCTTAGCCCAGGTCTCTGCCGATCGGACGCACCAGCCCGGCGGGGATCGCACGCGCACCATCGCCGCCGCGCCAGATCAACAGGCGCTGTGGGTCGACGGGGCCGGGCAGTACAATCTCGCCGCGCGGCACCGCTTCAAACCCGAGCCGCCCGTAGTACTCGAGGTCACCGACCAGCACGACCGTCGCGGTCGCCGATGCGTCGCCGACCGACGTCAGTGCCTCTTGCACCAGCTTGCGGCCGAGCCCTTTGCTGTTGCTGTCGGCGCGCACGGCAAGCGGTCCGAGAAGCCAATGCACGGTATCCGTCTCGTCGATTGCAACCGCCGTCATGGTCACCGCGCCGATAAGCTCACCGCCGCGCCAGCCGGCCCGGCAATGCGCAGATACGTCCACGCCGCCCTCACGTACGCGATAGGCGCTGCGCGCGAACCGGCCCGGCCCGAAGGCATCCGCATGCAGCGCACTGATCGCTGCCAGATCTTGTGCGTCGATCGGGCGAATATCGATGTCGCCCAGATGCGCACCCGATGCCGCTGCCTGGGATGGTTGCTCTACCATTGCTCGTGCCGCTCGGTACCACCAAGAACCTCGTCCAGTCGCCGGTGCACGGACGATACCGTTCCATCGGGAAGTTCGCCCGGTGCGACGAAGCGCTGCTCGGCAATTTCTCGATTTGGCTTCGGGACGACCGGCTGGCTCCAGGCGCGGACGACAAACAGCGCAACGTGATCCGATGGAAACGCCTTGAAGTTCGCATAAAGGCCGAACAGCTCGGGGCGGTCGTCGAGTATGATGCCGGCTTCTTCCTGCAACTCGCGTGTCAATGCGGTCTCGATTGTTTCGTGCCTTTCAACACCGCCGCCGGGGAAATGCCAGCCGGGGCGATAGGTATGTCGGATCAGGAGAACGTGGTTGTCCGGCGTCAACACCATACCTTGCGCGCCCATTGTCAGGCCGCGCGTGCGCCGCCAGTAAAACTGGAAGGTCCGTGCTAGGCTTTTCTGGAAGACGCTTGGCATGCTGTGTCCCGATCGATTGGAGAGGCTGTTTGCCGCATGGCAGCGGTGTTGGCAAGGGCGGTGACAGGCGCTGCGAAATCCGGCAGGTAGCGGGGCGCGATCGCAAAGAAGCCACGCAAGACCGGAATCGGATGGCAGAGCAGAGCACAGATACCTTCACTTTGGCCCAGCTGACAGATGTTCATCTTGGGCCGCTGCCGCCCTTCCTGCCGCAGCACTGGAACCTCAAGCGCCTCTTTGGCTTCATCAATTTCCGGCGCAAGCGCCATGCGTTCGACGATCCCACGCTGGTCAACGAACTGGTTGCCGACCTCAAGACGCAACGCCTCGATCACGTTGCGGTCACCGGCGATCTCGCCAATATCGGCCTGCCGGCGGAATTCATCCAGTCGCACGCCTGGCTGGAATCCGTCGGGCGGCCGAGCGACGTCACCGTCATTCCCGGCAACCACGATGTCTATACGCGGCTTTGGTCCGATCCGGGCATTGAGCGCTGGCGCGCCTACATGGTGGCGCGCGCGGCAGAGGATGCGGTGCCGGGGCTGGCACCACCGTTGGACAGCGGCTTTCCGTTCGTGCGTACCTTCGGACGTTTTGCACTGATCGCCCTCAATTCGGCGGTCTACATGCCGCCTGCCATCCCGGCCGGCCGCGTCGGCGAAGAACAGACGGACCGCTTTGTTGAGATATCGCGGCAACTGCACGCGGATGGCTATGTGCGTATCGTGCTCATTCACCATCCACCGCTCAAGGCACACGGCACCACCCGATGCCTGCGCGACGCGGCCGCCTTCGAAGCGGCGCTGCTCGAGGTTGGTGCCGAACTGGTCATTCACGGGCACAACCACCGCGACATGATCGCGTGGCGTGATACGGCGACCGGTCCGCTGCCCATCATCGGTGCCGCCGCGGCCGGCGAAGGTGGCTACAACATATACACGCTGAGGCGCGCCGAAGATGGGACGTGCCAGATTGCCTATGTCATGCGCCGCGCATCCGGTGCCGGCCAGCCGTTCGTCGACGTTGGCCACAAGGTGCTCGATTCCGCACCCGACAAGCGTGAGCAAGTTCTGTAGCCCACCGGCGCCGCCAATGGTTGAAACGGCACATTTGTGCTATGGAATGCATAGCGCCGCCACCATGCCCGGAGACATGACTTTGGATGCGATGCCGATCAGCCTGAAACTTGCGATTGCCGGTGCGTTGACCGCACTGGTCGGCGGCGCCGTGTATCTGCTGATCGTGCGCGGCCCAGCGATGCTCCTCGACATGGCCGCCGGTGCTGCGGCATTCATTTGCTTGTAGGCATTGAATTCAGGGTTCCTGCACAGCCGACACCGCCTTCGGTTCCGTGAAATCACCCTGAGCGACGAGCTTGGCGAACAGTCCACCGGCGGTCTTTAGGTTCTGAAACGAGCCGCGTTCGATGATCCGGCCGTGATCGAGCACGAGGATCAGGTCGGCATCGGCGACGGTCGAGAGCCGATGCGCGATAATGAACGTCGTGCGACCACGGCGCAGGGCATCGAGCGCCTGCTTGATGCGCCCCTCGGTTTCCGTGTCGAGCGCGCTGGTCGCTTCATCGAGGATCAGGATCGGCGCGTCCTTCAGAATCGCGCGGGCAATGGCGAGACGCTGGCGCTCGCCGCCCGACAGCGCACCGCCGCGCTCCCCGGCGACGAACTCCAACTCGCCCGGTTTGCGCGCGATGAACTCGCCGGCCTGCGCCATATCGGCGGCCGCGCGCACATCGCTGTCGTTCGCGTCCGGCCGGCCCATGCGAATGTTGTCCGCGAGCGACCGGTTGAACAGCCCAGCCTCCTGGAACACAACGGCAATGGCCTGCCGCAGTGACGTCAATTCGATATCACGAATATCCTGGTCACCGATCAGGATGCGGCCCTGATCCGGGTCGCGAATGCGCTGCAAAAGGGCGAGCGCGGTCGTCTTGCCGGCCCCGGTCGGTCCGACCAGCGCCACCGTCTGTCCCGCCGCGGCCGTAAACGACACATCGAAGATGCCATGGCCGCGATCGTCGTAGCGATAGGTGACGTTGTCGAAGCGCATGTCGCCGTCCGGCCGGGCGAGCGGCACCGCGTCATCGGCCTGCAGGACATCGGCTTTGGTATCAAGCAGGTCGTAGAACGTCGCGAGGGTCGGCGCCTGCATGAACAGCCGCGTCACGAATCCGGACAGCTGGTCGAGCTTGCCGATCAGCAGCGTCGCGAATCCAACGAAACTGACGATCTCGCCGACCGTCAGCCGGCCCTGCGCCAGCAGGTAGGCACCGAGCGCAAACACGCAGATCATGGTGATCGTGGCGGTGGCACGGTTGAGCACGGTCAGCACGCCCCACCAAGTGAGCACTGGGTACTGCGCCGACAAAAGCTGCTGCATCTCGTGGCGCAGCGATGCCGCCTCCGCCGACAGCCGCGCATAGCTTTGCACGATTGCGACGTTCGAAATCACATCGCCGACCCGGCCCGATACGCGGATGTGGTGTTGCTCGACCTGCGCCTGGCCCTCCGACGTGCGTCGCACGACGACGACGTTGAGCACCACATAGACAACGCCCAACGCAAGCAGCAAAAGAGCAAGTCGCCACTCCATCCAGAAGGCAACCGGTGTGAGCAGGCACACCGCGACAAAGGCTGCGAACTGTTCGCGCAGGAACGTCAGCCAGGTGCCCCACAGTGCATCGGAGCCGGCGAGGATGTTGCGCACGGTGGCGCCGGTTCCAGCCTCGGCGTGATAGCTGATCGGTAGGGTGATCGCCTTGTCGAACGCATCCGCCATCACGGCGAGCCGGCGGCGATGCGCCATGCGATCGGCCGCGACGGCGACGACGACGCTGGCGAGGATGCCGAACAGGCCCAGCGCCGCCCAGCCCGCGATGTAGGAAAACGTCGGACGCTGGTTGGCGAGCGCATCGACAATGGCGCCAAACAGCACCGGTTCGGCCAGCTGCACCATGCCGATGCCGGCATTGGCGAGTGCCAGGTAGACGACGGGGCGCCCTTCGTGGCGCAACAGGGCCAGCGCGCGGCGATAGATCTTGAAAAGGTTCATTGCGCGGGCGCGGCCTTTGTTGGCGGTTTGGGTCGGGTGCCGTCACGGAAACGCGTGAGATCGTGCCATGCTCCGACAATCGGGCGAAACGTCAACCGAACGGTGTGTTTTCCCGGCGGCACTTTAACAGCACGAAAGATGACGTTGGCCTTCAACACGGGACGTGGTTGACCGTCGACGTCGGCCCGCCACCAGGGATGCCAGACATCGTTGAGCACGGCCCAGCCGCCGTCAGGGCTCTCGACAACGAGTACGACCGCGGTGTTGCGGTACGAGCGGATTGCGATTTTTCCAGGGCGGCGTTGCGACTGGTCGCTCGATGATGCCATGGCCGGTTGCGGTTCGAGCAGCACGGTGGTGCGGAAATCGGTCATTGGCCAAGCGCCGGTCTTGAGCATCTCACCGAAGTCCGCGGGCTTTGCCCGATGCGCGAAGAGCACCCGCGGCAGGGCTGCGCGGTTCTCATAAATCCGCGCCTTGGATGTGCGCGCGACGAGTTCGAAAGTGTTGGTTGGAAGCGACCGGTCAATCTTCTCGATCCGGTCGCCGGTGGCGATGAATCGCAGGCCCAACAAGTTCGCAAGTGGCGCGCGATAGGACGGGAACAATCGCGGAAACGCACGCTGTCCACCTTCAGCGACCGTATCACCGGCCCCTGTCGCGGCAACGTAGTGGCGAAGTCGGACCGGGTTGGCGCCAAGCGTCGAATGCAGGCCATGTGTCAGTGCTGTATTTGGCCAGTGATAGCCGAGGCCGACCATTTCGATCCTGGCATGCCGTTCGGCATCGCGATGCGCGCCGACCAACGATTTCAGTTTGGCAACCGTCTCATTGCGGCCATCCGGCTCGAGCATGGTGAGTGCAGCGGTTGGCAATGCGGATGCGCCGTTGGGGCCGTTGTTGAAGATGACGTCGCCGGCAAGCGTCACGACAAGCAGGCCGCCCGCGACCATCGGCCGAATCGGCGCCAGCCACAATGCCACCAGCAGCGCCGCGCATGCCGCGGAAACCCACAGCGCAGCCACGACGAGCGGCATCAGCGCCTGCTCGAGCCGACCGAAGAGCAATGCAAAGATTGCAGCCAGTGCGAACAGCGCAAGCAGGACAGTACCAATCCAGGCGAGCGCGCTGGCGTCGGGCATGTCCGCGGACGGCGCTTCGCTCATCAAGCGATGAGTGACGTAGCCTGCCAGCAGCGCGCCCAGGGCCCCGATCAGGAACACCGCATCCGCCGGCCGCCGATAGAACGATACGCCGGGCAGCGCCTCATACATGCCGCGGAACAGCGGCGTGTACCAGCCAAGGCCGTAGAGTATGAACAGGGCCCAGGCCGCCGCAAAAAACAGGATCCCACGCTCGAGCAGCCAGCCGCGCAGTACACCGATGATCAACAGCACCAGCGACAGCGCGCCGACGTAGACGACGCCCATGTTCTGCGCCAGATACAGTCCGGTGCCTTCCCAGTAGAAACTCGGTGGTCCCCAGTAGTCGCGCATCTCGCCGGCGGCGCCGAACAGATGCGGCACGAGCCCCGTGATCATGAGCGCCGGGTGGAGCGACCCGGCGGCGGCCGCCTCGAACGCGATCGCCGGCCGATTCGAATGTTGCGCCAGCGCCAGTGTCAGCAGGATCGGCACCGTCACCAGCACGGCTGCGACCAGCGCGCCGGCCACGAGAGGGAGCAGTGCGCCTCGCAGGCGCCGCCCGATACCGTCGCCCGCCACGATCAGCGTTACGGCATATCCCGCCAGCAGATAGACCGACAGCAGCCCGACCTGATCGCGCCCGAGCACGATGAACGCCGCGAACAGTCCCGCCAAGGCACCATAGGCGATACGCGGTCGCAGAATCGCCCGGCGCAGAAACAGCAGGGCAAACGGCAGATAGGCGAGACTCATCACCTGGCCGAAATGCTGGAGGCGCCAGGCCATCGCCGCCCCGAACGCGAACCCGATGGCAGCAACCAGGGCGCCGGCCCAGTGCCATCCAAGGTCGCGCGTGAACCACAATACGCCGAGCCCGGCCGCCAGCAGCGATAGCAACACGACGCAATCGATCGCCCACGGCCCTGGCGCCGAATCGCTCAATGCCAACAGCACGAACGGTGGCGAAAACAGCATCGATTGCGGGTCGGCAATCTGTGGATGGCCGGCGAAGACATTCGGTGTCCACCACGGCCACTCACCGCGCGCGAAGCTTGCGGCCATGAATTGAACCTGCGGCGCGAACTGGGCCTTGCCATCCCACGGAATTGTGAACGTGCCCGACAACCACGGCCAGGCGAACACAAACCAAAACATGGTAAACGCGCCAGCCGGACCGGTCAGAGGCCACTTCGGCAGCGCATTTCGTTGGCGTATCGAATTGGAATCATTCATCAATCAGAGAGCATATTTGGGCGAGTTCGCGCAATTGTGAGGCCAGCGATGCGTCATATTGCTTATCATTGCAACGAGACCAACGCGCTGGCGGTGTCCTGCCGGAAAATTGCGCGCGTTTGGTCGATGTTTGGCCACAAGCCCGGTGCCTTATCTGCGTACAAGATTCGATGGTTCGGCCGGCCACCCTGCCGCGCAGACCACTTCGTGAGCGAGGATTGAAATGTGAGCGAAGTCTTGGCAACAAAAATCCTGGCGGAACCGCGTCGTTCGGTGCGCCGCCTGCGCAGGCCGCGCTACGACGACATCTTCCTGCCGTTACTCAATGCACCCGCCGATCGTCCCTTCGTCGTCGCCCAACTCGGCCAGTCGCTCGACGGGCGCATTGCGACGGTGACCGGCGAGAGCCGCTGGATCAACGACTGGCCGGCGCTCGACCATCTCCACCGGCTGCGCGCACACGTCGACGCCGTCGTTGTCGGCATTCGCACCGCCGAGGCGGACGATCCGGCTCTGACGGTGCGTCGCGTCCCCGGCCGCAACCCGGCCCGCGTCATTGTCGACACGCACGGACGCCTGTCGCCAGATGCGCAATGCCTCGAAGACGACGGTGCCGACCGCATCGTCATCGGCCCCAAACGGCAAGACCTGCCTTGTGGCGTCGACTGCCTCGACGTCGCAACCAACGATCCCATGCTCTGCCCACGCGCGATAGCCGACACGCTCTACGCCCACGGCTTCAAACGCCTGCTGATCGAAGGTGGTTCCTGGACGGTGTCGCGGTTTATCGAAGCCGGTGCCATCGACAGGCTTCACATGCTGGTCGCGCCTGTTATCCTCGGGTCAGGAAAACCCGGAATTGATCTTTCCCCAATCCACAGCATCGACGATGCGCTACGCCCTCCGGCGGCAGCTTACGTACTGGATGAGGGCGAGGTTGTTTTCGATCTCGACTTGAGGGGAAACGAGCATGCCAGAGGACACCCGCCCCGATGAGCCCGTGCGTGCCTTCACGCCTTATTCGGGCGTCGCGCGTTTTCTGCACTGGCTGACCGTCGTCCTCGTCCTGATCATGACCATGTCCGGCCTGGTGATGGTCTATCGCGGCAAGGATCTCAACATCTGGGATCAGCTGACCAACACGCTCTATTCGGGACACAAGGCCCTCGGCCTTGTCATTCTTGCGTTGATTGTCGTGCGGCTTGGTTATCGTCTCGCGAACGGTGCACCGCCGGACGAGCCCGGGCTGGACGGCCTACAGCGTTTCGTCGCGCACCTGACCCACTGGGCGATGTATGGCCTGCTCGTCGCCTTGCCCATCCTCGGCTGGCTCGGGATTTCGATGTTCCCGGCGCTGGGCACGTTCGGTGGCATCCAGATCCCGGCGCTGACGGCCCCAGACAAGGCGATGAGCCAGCAGGTGCTTTGGCTGCACGGATCGCTGGCCTATCTCCTCATTGTTTTGATCGCGATGCACATCGGGGCTGCGCTCCACCATCATGTCATCCGCGGTGACAACGTGCTTCGGCGCATGCTGCCGAGCCTGAAGCCGCGCAAGTAGGTTCGCCCGACGCATTATGCCGGCGGCAGCGCGAGCAGGTCTTCGTGGCCGACGATTGTGGCCGCATTCGCGTTTGCTTCCCGTGCCTTGAGCCATGCCTCGGCATCGCTGGATGTCAGTGCTCCGGTCTCGACCACGGCGCCGGCCCAGCCGCGATCCGTTTCCCGGCGCAGCGTCTCCAAACCGGCGCCGAGCACCCAGGGGCTTTTGCCGCGCACCAGGCGATAGCCACGCGCGCCAAAAGCTGCCGCCAGCGCGTCCGTCGCCGTTGGTCCGGCCGCGGGCCCGAATCCCTTGTCGGTTTGCTGGTGCGCATTGAACGCATCGCGCAAGACCGGATTGAGTGGCGATTCAGGCAGCCATGTCGCAAGCCCGTCGTAGGTCAGGACGGTGTAGAAGGCGCAGCGCGCCTCAGCGATTGTCCGAACCAGCTGATCAATCACCCCCTGAGAAATCAGGTCGAACAGCGCCGCGGCGGTGACCAGGTCGACCTGCCCAGCGATGGCGGCGAGATCACTGGTCGCGAGATCCGATTCCAGGACCCGCACACGGGCGCTCTTGGCGCGCGCCAGGTCGCCCGTCATCACGTTGGCAAGCTGCAGCAGGCGAGGGTCATGATCGATTAGCAGCCAGTCCTGTTTCGTGGCGATCTCGGGGGCCAGCGATCGGAAATTCGATCCCGTCCCGCAGCCCAGGTCGGCGATACGGACCAGGTCGAGCGCGCGTAGATGGTCGTGCAGGGCGCGCCGCACGGCATGGTTGATCGAGCGATGATCCGCGCCTTCGCGCAGAGCCAGCCATTCCGGTGCGAAACCGCTCATGCGACATGCTCCTTGTGCACCGATTTGATGACGTTGGCGATCCGCTCGATGCTGGCTGGCCACAGCGGCAGCGCGCGCCCTGCCTCCCACGCCGCCGCTGCCATGGCGCTGCGCCGTTCTGCATCGCCCAAAACGGTCTCCAGGGCCCGGCGCAACGCTTCGACATTCCCTGCAGGTACTTTCAGGGCGGCGGCATCGGGCACGGTTTCCGCAGCCGCCCCGCCGGTCGTCGAAACGATCGGCAGGCCGCGCGCCAGCGCTTCGGCGAGCACCATGCCATAACCTTCATAGAGCGACGGCAGCACGAACACGTCGGCGTCCGCGTAGAGGCGCGCCAAATGATTGTCGGATACGCGCCCGGCAATGGTGATCCGCCCGCGCCGGCCGCTGGCCATGACGGCTTCGCGCACCCGGTTGGTCTCGACCGGGTCGTGCTCCAGCGCTCCGGCGATGGTCAGTTGCCAGGCCGGCTCTTCGATTGCGCTGAGCGCCTCGATCAAAATGCCATAGCCTTTGCGCGGAATGAGTGCGCCGACGGCCAGCATCGTCAGTGGCGCGCCGGTGCCCGTCGATCGCGTCGCCGGTTCGGTGCCGGGTTCGGCAATCGTGAGCTTCGTGGCCGCGACGTCGTATTCGTCATTGAGCACCCGCCCGGTCATCTCGCTCGTCGCGATCACCGCCGCGGCATGGCGCAGTGCCTCGCGTTCGCAGCGTCTGAGCAGCTCTTGCTGCCCCGCGTTGATGCCGCACTCGAACGCCAACGGATGATGGATGAGCGCGACGATCGGCGATCTCAGGCCAGCCAGAAACCCTGGCGGCAAGGCACCAAAGGCGAGCCCGTCGAACAGGATCGGCGTCGAGGGGTGCAGTTGCTCGAGCAGGTGCCGCGTCAGTGCCAGATCGTCTTGCGTCGGTGCCGGGAACGAGCCTGGCAGGGCGAGATGGTGCGCGTTGATCCCGTACTGTGGAAGTAACGCGAGCACCTTGCGCGCATAGCCGTAGCCGCCGGTTGCCGACTTGAGATCACCGGGTATGGCAAACGCAACGTCAAGCACGGGCGGTATTCCCGGCGATCGGGCCTTCGAACCAGGCGCGCGCCAAATGGGTCTCGCCGAGAGTCACGCGCAGCTTGGTGATGCGCTCTGCGCCCGCTCCGAGGTCGCCGCGAGCAATCGCGGCCTGCATGCCATCGAAGATATGGCGGCTCAGAAACTCCGTCGTCGTGAGCACCCCGGCGAAATCCGGCACGTCGTCGAGGTCCTTGTAGCTGAGCGGCTTGAGTATGGCCTTTAGTGCATCACCGGCCCGGCCGATATCGACCACGACGTTCAGTTCGTTCAACTCATCGGCGAAGAACGCGACATCGACAACAAAGGTCGCGCCATGCTTGTTTTGCGCCGGCCCGAAGAACGGGTCGGGCAGGCTGTGGGCGATCATGATCGCTTCGCGAACTTCAACGGCAAACATGGCAACTCCTTAATTCGTTTGCGGCCGACTGCGTATGTCAGGTCGCCGCCGGATAGGCAATTACCGGCGCCAATCCGTCGCCGGTCCGGTCGAGTAGAACCGGCATGTGAGTGGTCAGTTCGTCGAACGCAACGGTTGTCGCAACGAGTGGATCAAGCAACGGATCATCGAGCAGCGCCGCCGCGGCGTCGAGGCGGCGGGCATGCGACCAGCGCGGGCGCCGCTTCGCGGCAACGTGGCCGACCTGGCTCGAGATCAGCCGCAACCGCTTGGCATGGAACGCGCCGCCAAGCGCGACGCCGATTTGCGCATCGCCGTACCAGCTGAGTTCGACCAAGGATGCCTCGAAACCGCACGCATTGACGGCGGTGGCAAGGCCTGGCGCGCTGGCACTGGTATGAAAGACAACGTCGGCGTCGTCTCCCAGCGAATCGCTGGCTTGCCCGTCGGCGGGCACGAAGGTCGCGCCAAACGCTTCGACGATGGCGCGACGAGCGGGCGCCACGTCAACGACGAAAACACGGGTGCCCGGCATTCTTGCGGTCAGATAGGCAACCAGCAGCCCGACGACACCGGCGCCGACAATCACAATTTTGTCAGCGGGTCCCGCACCGCTGTCCCAAACCGCGTTGAGCGCCGTTTCCATGTTGGCGGCTAGTGTGGCGCGCTGTAGCGGAATACCGTCCGGCAGGCGCGTGACCCGATCCGCCGGCAGCGTGAAAACGTCCTGATGAGGGAATAACGCGAACGTGTTTGCGCCGATCCATGCCGTCGGCCCGTCGATGACGATTCCTGCCGCCGAATAGCCGTATTTGACTGGGAACGGGAAGTCGCCGTCCTGGAACGGGGCGCGCATGCGTTGCCATTCGCTTTCGGCCACGCCGCCGCGCCAGATCAATTGCTCGGTGCCGCGGCTGATTGCGGAGAAGTGCGTTTCGATGGTTAACCAGCCCGGTGGCGCAGGCGCGAGGCGTTCTGACCGGATCTCGACCGTTTGAGGTGCCGTATACCATAGCGACCTTGCGACGCGTATGCGGCCTCTGGATCGGCTAACAGTTGGGTTCGACATCAATGAAGGTCCATAGCGGTGAACAGCGGCGCGCGGCCGATCGTACTGACGGATATGCGCCCGGTAATCTACCAGGAACAGGTATGACTGAAACATCACCATCATGGCAGACGGTTGACGTGCCCGATTCTGGCGGCGTATCGAATGCCGCGCCGGCCGACGACCGTTGTAATCCAATCGTTACGACACCGGCGGGCATCCAGTCTATCGATGAACTGCGCCGGCGGCGTTGGATCGTGCTGGTGCTGAACGTCGTCGCCTATGCCGGCCTGATGGCCTGGGCGGCGGCCATCCTCGCGCACGGCGGCTGGAACGTCCTCGACACGGTCCTCATCATCGCGTTTGCGATCGGCACGCCGTGGACGGTACTGGGCTTCTGGAATGCCGTCATCGGGTTCTGGGTGCTGCATGCATCGAGGAGCCCGATGGCCGACGTTGCCCCGTTCGCGACGTCGATGGAACTCGACGCGCAAGAAACGATCACTGTGCGCACTGCCGTGCTCATGACCCTGCGCAACGAAGACCCGGGCCGAGCGATCGCCCGCCTGCGTACGGTGAAACAAAGCATCGACGCAACGGGGCAGGGCGACGCCTATGGGTACTTCGTCCTCAGCGATACCAACATCCACGAGCTCGCCGCCGCCGAAGAGCATCTTGTCGCCGAATGGCAGCGCGACGCCGGGCCGGGCGCGCGCATCACCTACCGCCGCCGGGACGACAACGCCGGTTTCAAGGCCGGCAACGTGCGCGACTTCTGCGAGAACATGGCCGATGGATATGAGCTTATGCTGCCGCTCGATGCGGACAGTTTGATGACCGGCGACGCCGTCCTGCGCCTCACTCGCATCATGCAGGCCTATCCGCGCATCGGCATCCTGCAAAGCCTCGTCGTCGGCTCGCCGTCCAACAGCGCGTTTGCGCGCATCTTTCAGTTCGGCATGCGTCAGGGCATGCGTACATACACCATGGGCCAGGCCTGGTGGGTCGGCGACTGTGGTCCGTTCTGGGGCCACAACGCGCTGGTCCGCATCTTGCCGTTCCGCGAGCGCTGCCATCTGCCGAAGCTGCCCGGCAAGCCGCCATTGGGCGGCGAGGTTCTGTCACACGATCAGGTCGAGGCGACCTTGATGCGTCGCGCCGGCTATGAGGTCCGCGTATTGCCCGAGGAGATGGGCAGCTACGAAGACAACCCGCCGAGTATCCTCGAATACATGCGCCGCGACGTGCGCTGGTGTCAGGGCAACATGCAGTACGTCAAACTGCTCGGTACGCCAGGCCTGCATGCCATGAGCCGCTTCCAGCTCGTTTGGGCCATACTGATGTTCCTTGGCATTCCGGCCTGGACGTTGATCATCGCGCTGCTGCCGTTGGCTGGGCTCGAGGCGGCAAACACGGCCGAGCCGTTTCCGGTGGCACTCGCGATTGGCCTCTACATCACGTTTTTTGCAATGTACCTGATGCCGAAGCTGGCCGGCTTCGCTGATGTGCTGGCAACCAAGGGCGGCACCGCGCGCTATGGCGGCACCTTCCAGTTTGTCCGCAGCGCCTTCGTCGAACTGGTGTTCTCGTTCCTGCAGGGTGCCGTTACGACGATCCGCACCACCATCTTCATGATCGGCCTGCTGTTCGGCCAGACCGTGCAATGGGGCGGCCAGGCGCGTGACGCGCGGCGCCTTACCGCCGGCGCCGCATTTGCCGAGTTGTGGCCCCAGACGCTGTTTGGCGCCTTCGTATGTGGTGCTCTTGCGCTCATCGATCCGGCGCTGCTGCTGTGGAGCCTGCCGCTCACAGCCGGATATCTCCTTGCCGTACCACTCGCCGTCTCGACCGCCGACCCAGCCGTGGGCCGCTGGGTGCAGCGCATCGGTCTGTGTGCCATTCCTGAAGATATTGCACCGCCGCCCGAGATCGCCGGATTGAACAACAAGACAGCTTTGCCGCCACAGGGTGGGACGCGCTGATTATGAAATCATATCGAGGAAGAACGGCGATGAAGTTGATGCTAATGCAACTTCTGGCTTTGGCATGGCTTGTCGCCGGTGGCTCAACCACGACGCGGGCAGAAGAGCGCGCGGTGAAGGTCGAGAATCTCTCCAAGCCGGTTCTGTGTGCCGAGGAAGACAACGTGACGTTGACCTTCGCCGACCCGAAAGTGCGCCGCTTCCGCATCGAGGCTGTTCACCCGGCGTATCTCGCGGCGTTGCGTGAAGACAACTGGAACGCGGATTGGACATCATGCACGTTCGGCCCCGTGGCCGAGAAGCCGGCAGTGCGCTCCGCAACTGCGAAGCCTGCCGTCGAGACGCCACCGAAACGGCCGGAACGGATCACCCTCTACGAGGCGGTCGACCGATGGTTGGTTGGCCTCAAGTTTCCGAATTTCTGGCGCAAGGCGACGGCGACCGTACGTGTTGGCAACACCGTCAGCGAGGGCCTGCATCTTCTGCAATTGTGGCGCGTGCGCCCGAACGGCGGCGAAGAGGTTGTCGTGCTCTACCCGCAGGACGGCTATTGGCGCGCCCGCCCGAAGGGCCCCAAAGGGCGTGACCTTACGGCGTTCGGCTCATCGTTCCTGATTGGCCCTGTCGAGCACGATGGCCGCCCGCTCGTGCGTCTCAGGCAGATCACCTACGACCCGGCTCTCGAGGGATTTGACCTGAGCTTCGTTGCCGGCGGATCGGCGCGCGTGAAGCTCGCAGAGGCCAGCGCCGCCCGCCTGGCGCTTGACGTGACGTTCGCCGGTGTGCTCCCGGGCAAGCCGTTCGCGGCGCTGCGCTCGATGTATGTCACGGCCTACAATAATGATGTCGCCGCGGTGGCCGTGCGCACTGCAAAGACCAAGGGTTGGTCCGAGGCCGGCATCCTCGATTTCGCCGGTGCCACGACACCGGAGCTGTGGGCCGGTCGTCGCACAATCTCGCGCCACAACACCAGCTCTCCCGACATGATCTTCAAGTGGTTTCGCGAGTAGGCCGGCCTGTACAGCGCGGGCGCCAAACGATAGGTTGGCCTGCGACACATAAAATCGACTGGACCCAACGCGCAAAGAGGCGAGCATGAAAATCACCGGCGGATGTTATTGCGGCGAAATTCGCTACGAATCGGAAGGCGAGCCAGGCGTGATGGCACAGTGTCATTGTCGCGAATGCCAGTATCTCACGGGCGGTGCGCCAAACCTGTTCATCGCGATGCCGAAGGAAGACTACAAGATCACCAAGGGGACACCGAAGTCGTTCCAGCGTAGCGACCTTGAACGGCCCGTAACACGCGAGTTCTGCAGCACCTGCGGCACCCACCTGCTGACGCGCTCGCCGGCGCGGCCGGATGCGGTCATCGTCAAGGTCGGCACCATGGATGATCCGGCGCAGTTCAGTCCGCAGATCGCGATCTTCACCTGCGACAGGCAGGCGTTTCATGACATCGCCGACGGCGTCAAAGCATTCGACAAGCGGCCCTAGAGCCGCTCACCACCTGAGCGTCATCATCGCGGCGCTCGCTTGTGGCGCATCGCCGCCAAACAGCGTCGCGAGCGCGTCGACGTCGATCGCACCGTCGCGCGCAATTTCCCGATTGTGAATGCCTTGTCCGATGAACAGGGTGTCGATGCCGAAGGCGCGCGCGCCGGCAACATCGGTACGCACGGAATCACCAATCGCCAATACGTGGTGTTTGGCGACCGTCGCGCCGCGCAACTCGCCGGCCCGTACCAGTGCTGCCTCGTAGGCGGTCGCATGCGGCTTGCCGGCCCAGTAGACCGGCCCGTCCATCGATTCGTAGACCGCCGCGATCGCGCCGGCGCACGGCAGGCGCATCGTCCCGACATCGACGACCAGATCGGGGTTGGCGCAGATAAACGGCAGCTGCCGCGTCGCGGACGGTGAGAGCTGCGCGCGATAGTCTTCGCCGGTTTCGCGCCGGTCGTGCCGCAGACCGGTGCAAAAGATCGCCTCGGCATCGTCGAGCGCAACCCGCTGCATGCCGGAACCGTCAAACACATCGAGATCGCGATCGGGCCCGATATGGTGTACGCGCGTAAATCCGCGCTCGACCGCGTGCGCCCGTGCAATGCCGCCGGATGCCACGATCGCGTCCCAGCAGTCGGCCGGCACATTTTTTTCGGCCAGCACGCGCGCGACGCTCTCAGGCGTACGTGGCGCATTCGATACCAGCACGACGCTGCCGCCGCGCTCACGAAACCGTTTCAGCGCCGCGCAGCCCTCGACATAGGCCGTCCGCCCGTTGTGGACCACACCCCAGACATCGCAGAACAGAACCTCGTAGCGCGCCAGCAGCTCGCCGGCATTCTCGATAATTGGTGGCATGCGCTGGGATTTCCTCGTGGGGCTCGGGCGCGATCGCCCGCCGTCGTATCAACTTTTGCCGAACACGCCAAACCGGAAGCCGGCATAGGCGACGAACATGGCAACCAGCGAAGCCGCGGCAAGCGCGATCACCGGCGCCGTCGTCGGCCACACAACGAGTACGGCGGCGAACACGCCATAGTTCACCGCCTGCGCGCTCCACGAGACCGCGGCAAACCGGCCGAACTCCGCCAGCGTCGAGGGCGCATCAATGGCGAAAGTGATCCGCCGGTTGATCTGCCAGGACGCCACCATCGCAGCCGAAATCGAAAACAGCCGTGCCACGAAGGGCGACATCCCGAGCGCCTCCGTCAGTACCGTCAGCACACCCGCGTCGACGCCGAGCGCCACGATGCCGGCCGCGACGAAACCGCCGTAATGCCGAAGCCATGCCGGCCGTTCCCACTGGCCCTTCGTCATCGACCCATTGCCTGGTCCCAATCGATCGCACCATCGCTGTCCCGCTCTGGATGCCAGATCCGCCCCGGCAAGTCATCCGCGTCCATGAGTGCATCGAACTCCTCGCGCCGCCGCTCGATCAGCGGATCGCCGCGCGCTGCCAATGCCTCGTCGACATAACCGGGATGGCACATCACGAGATGGCACCGCCTGAACGGTGCTTGCCGATTATGGTTGGCCGGTTGCTCGCCGGCTGCAAGCGCGGTTTCGAGTTCTGCGCCATAGTCGCTGCCGACGGCAAAGGTCGAAAAGCCTGCAAACGTTTCATTGTGGGGCAGGCCTGCGGCGCGCAGCAGGTCGTCGAAACCGCGCGTCAGGAGATTGACGGCACCCTCCTTGAGGGGCGCACCGCCCCGCCCCGACAAGCCATAGCGCCGTGTCCGCGGCAGCCGCACCAGCGGGCGCTGCGCCCAGGCATGATCGTCGGTCGCCGCGATGACGGCGTGGCGCACGATCGGCAGTGCGTGCACGTGCTGGTGTCCATCGATAAAGTCCGGCAGGGCACCGGTGGCCGCCTGGAACGCTGCGATCTGTGCACCACATTCCGCGCGCAGCTGGGCGCTATTGAGCCGTCGCGCCAGCGCACGCCGCACCAGTTGCCCTACCGTGAAGAATGATCCGTTGGCATTGAGGTGAGCGGCGCGACGATGCACCAGTAGCGGTTCACCGAGCGTGAGATTGAAATGCAGCCCGATCGCCACCGCGCCGCGCACTTCACGCAGCAGCGCGGCCTGCTCCGTCCAGTCCGCGGTTGTCACGAGCGCGCTCACGGCAGACAGGCGCTGCGCCCTGCACAGGTCGACAATCCCGCGACTGACACCGCCGCTGAGACCGAAGTCATCGGCGCAAAGAATGATCATCTGGTCGATTGCGGTTCGGACGGTTTCGTCTCTTGCGACTGCGGCTCGCTGGTCATCGTCATCGGTTCGGTCGGCGCCAGATTGATTGGCGCCTTGACGGAGGACGCGAGGCCGACTTCATCGGCGATTATGTAGAGCGGCCGTGCCTTGACCTCGTCGTAGACCCGTCCGAGATATTCGCCCATGATGCCGAGTGAAATCAGTTGGGCGCCGGAAAAGAACATCACCGAAATGATCAGCGTCGGGAAACCCGGGATATCCGCGCCGAAGATCAGCGTGTTCGCCAGGAAGAGGGCGCTGTAGATCATCGCCATCAACGAGATCGCGAGGCCGAGCAGCGACCAGACCCTGAGCGGTATCGTCGAAAACGAAGTGACGCCGTCGATCGCGTACGACAGCAAGCGGCGCAGGCTCCACTTGCTGTTGCCATGGCGTCGTTCAGCAACCGAGAACGGTACGGCGATCGACTTGAAGCCGATCCACGAATAGAGCCCCTTGTTGAAGCGGGCACGTTCCTGCAACGTGTTCATCGCATCGATGGCACGGCGGCTCAGCAATCGGAAATCGCCGGCGTTCTTGGGAATGTCGCTGTCGACGAGAAAGTTGAACACCCGGTAGTAGACCTTGGCGAGGAAGCGATAGGCCGGGCCGTCCGTGTGCCGGTCGACGCGCTTGCCGTAGACGATGTCGTAGCCTTCCCGCCAGCGCTCGACGAAACTCGTCAGAACTTCCGGCGGGTGCTGCAGGTCCGCATCCATGATGATGCAGGCATCGCCGGTGACGTGGCGCAGCCCCGCCGCGACGGCGATTTCCTTGCCGAAATTGCGACTGAACGAGATGGCGGTGAAGCGGTGGTCCTGCGCGTTGAGTTTGCGGATCGCTTCGAGCGTGCCGTCCTGCGAGCCGTCATCGACGAACAGCACGCGCCACTCGACGCCGAGCCGGTCGAGCACCAGTGGCAGCCGGCGGCCAAGCTCGGGCAGGCTGTGCTCCTCATTGAGGATCGGGATCAGAATGGAAACCAGACGCTCGGTCATGCCGGTGGATTTCTCATTTGATAGGCGCACGTTCAGTATATCAGCGTATTTGATGGTTGGCACGCCAATCACGTCTCAGCGCACGTGCCCTGCAAACGACAACAGCGCCTTGCCAAGGTTAACGGGCCGCTCGACCGGAATCATGTGGCCCGCATCGGCCATATCCATGCGCGTGCACTGTGGCATTCGCTGGGCCAAGGCACTGACATCCGCCTCATTGTAGAAGACGCGGTCCTGCAGTCCACTTATTGCCAGCACCGGCACATCGATCGCTTCATAGTTAATGTCCCAATCGGCGGTGCCGCCGCTCTTGAGCAGCATCAGCGCGCGATCATCTGGCGGACACGGCGCGTAGGACTGTTGGCCGAGGAACTGCGCACGGTTCTCGGCCTGCCACTCGATGTTCATGAGCAGCGGGCTGTAAAGGTCTTTCATGAGGTCGAAACCGCCGACTTGCGCGGCCCGCACGACCGCGTCATTGACCCAGTCGAGCCGAGCGCCGTCCTTGCGCAGCGTGTTGATCAGCACGATGCCATCAGCCCGGCCATGTCCGCCGGCGAGGTGGGCGCACATTGAAAACAGGCCCCCGATCGACAGGCCGACGTGGATTGGGCGTACCGGCTTGACATGCGCGAGCAGCGCTTTCGCGTCATCAGCGATCGACGTGACATCGATTGCGATTTGCGTCGTTGAACTGCCGGCCTGTCCACGCAGATTGTAAAGGAGCATGCCATGGCCCGCCGCCGTCAACGCATCGCCCACCGATGCGGTCCACATGTCCTTGTCGCCACTCAGGGCATTGAAGAACACGAACGTCTTGCCGCCGCTGCCAGGCGCGATCAGCTCATAGTTCAACGAGTTGCCGGTCGAGAGTTCGAGTTGCGCCATCAATTCCTCCGCCTAATTGTCAATGCGTGCGAGCAGCCGTATCGCTTTTCTCAAAAACGCGTGTGCGCTGCAGCATTTAATTGCCAGCGTTTGCGATTACTGGCAATTGCCAACGATATCCCGTATTGGGTCCTGCACTTCCTTGACATTTCCCCCGCACTCGCCGACCAAGGGTTGGCTAGCTTGCGCCGCCATTGTTCGAGAGCCATTCGGTACACCAGATTGGGTCGTCCGGCGGGCTGTGCAATATGGCTTGCCGCACGATCATGTGCGGCCAAAAATCCTCGACTCAGAGATCCCCAGGGAGGATACAAGTGAAGAAATCGATTGGTCTGGTAGCAGCCGGCGCTGTTGCCCTCACATCCGCGCTGTCGATTGCGACGATCGCGGAAGCAAAGAAAATTCAAGTCCAAGCCAGCTCCAAGTCCGGCGACTGGGCGCACCGCTTCATGACCGACAATTGGGCCCCGAAGCTCAAAGCCATGACGGCCGGTCGCCTTACGATCGAGGTGTTGCCAACCAAAGCCGTCGTACCGCACCGTGAAACGATCGACGCCGTCGCCAACGGCATCCTCGACGGTGACCTCAACGCGGTTGCCTACTTTGCCGGTCGCGACCCTGCTTTCGCGATCATGGGCGATCTTATCGCCGGCTACGACACCGTCGACCAGATGCGCACGTTCTGCAACCACGGTGGTGGCAAGGAGATCCTGCAAAAGCTTTATGACAAATATACCAAGGGTAAACTGCACGTCATAGGCTGCGGCCCCTATGCGCGCGAGGCATTGGTCTCGAAGACGGAGATCACGACCGTCGACGGCCTCAAGGGTGTCAAGATCCGCTCGCCTGAGGGCCTGGCATCGGAAGTCTTCAAGCGCGTCGGCGCCGCGCCTGTGTCGCTGCCGTTCTCTGAAGTCTATACCGCGCTCGAGAAAGGCCTGATCGATGCGGCGGACGCGTCCGCCTTCGTCAACAACGAAGCTTCGGGCATGCACAAGATTGCGAAGTTCCCGATTTATCCGGGCATCCACTCGATGGCCGTGCTCCAGTTCGTGATGAACAAAGGCGTGTGGAACAAGCTGAGTAAGGACGATCAGACCGCGCTCACGATCTGGTACAATGCCGCATATGACGCCATGCGTCGCGAGGCCGACATCCAGGACCGCGAAATTGCGCGCAAGTATGCCGACGGCAAGTCGGTCAAGGTGGTCGACTGGGCACAGGCAGAGCGTGACAAGTTCCGCACGATCGCTGTCCAGGCCTGGAAGGACTATGCTGCGAAGTCGCCGCTGGCCAAGGAAGCGCTCGACGCCAACCTGAAGTTCATGAAGGACCAGGGCATGCTGAAATAGCACGCCTCTGCGCGCCTTCGCTGAATTGCGAAGGACAAGCTTGCCGCGCGCACTAGGCGCGCGGCAAAACATGTTGAGAATTTCGCCGACGGCGCCACTGACGTCCAAGCTGAGGTAGCAAACGCATGGTAAGTGCCAACGAAGCCGGCCAAGACACCCTTCCAGGCTCGGGAACGAGCTTTGCGACAGGTGTCGATCACGTCAGCCGATTCATCGGACTGGCCGTTGGCAATCTCTATATCCTGTGTGCGATCTTCACGCTTTATGAAGTCGTCGCGCGCTACGCGTTCAACTCACCGACACAGTGGGCCTTCGAAGTGGTTATGGTGCTTTGCGCCACCGCGTGGATGCTGTCGGCCGGGTTCGTCACACTGCAAAAGCGCCACATCGGCATCACGGTTTTCTATATCATGGCAAGCGACCGCACGCGCTGGTGGCTCGATCTGTTCGCCATGGTTGTCGGAGTGTTCGCACTTTACATGCTGGTCAGCGACACGCTGATCCGCTCGCTTGAATCAATCGACCTCGTCGAGCGTGCCGGCACCGGCTGGAACTCACCCCTGCCGATGATTCTCAAGACCGTGCTCGTCGTGGGTTTGTTTATCTACCTGATACAACTCTTGATGAATCTGTCGCGGCACTTCCAAAGCCGCTCGATCGAATTCGGCATCCTCCTGCTCACGGCCCTGATCGTCGCCCGCTACCTGCTTCAGGTCGGCCACCACTACTTGGGCGAAGAAAGCCTGTTCGGCGTGATGGATACGTACATCAACGATATCGGGCTGGCGATGAACCCGAAGGAGTTCATCGACGTGCGCAGTTACGGCATCGGTTACGTCAGCCTCGGCATCGTCGCGACGCTGCTGCTCCTGATGATGACCGGCATGCCGCTCGGCATCGTCACGCTGATCATCTCGGTGATCTGCGCCTTCCTGTTCTTCGGCCCGAAAGGCCTGTACCTGGTTTCGACCAACGCCTTTGGCCTGCTTGAAAAATACCCGCTCGTCGCCGTGCCGTTGTTCGTGTTGATGGCCACCATTCTCGAACGCGCCGGTATCGCCGAAGACTTGTTCGATGCCATGTCGATCTTTGCGGGCAACCTGCGCGGCGGCGTTGCGCTGCAGACCACCATCGTCGCCGTCATCCTCGCTGCGATGTCCGGCGTTATGGGTGGCGAGATCGTGATGCTCGGCCTCGTTGCGCTGCCGCAGCTCTTACGCCTCAAATACGACCGCAAGCTGGCCATCGGATTGATATGCGCCGCAGGCGCGCTCGCCACCTTGATCCCGCCGTCGATCGTGATGATCGTTTACGGTCTCTCCGCGGACGTTGCGATCGGTGACTTGTTCGCCGCCGGCTTCATTCCGGGCTTGATGCTCGCAACTTTCTACGTCTCCTATGTGCTGGTCCGCTGCAATCTCAATCCGGCGCTGGCACCGACGGCGCAGGAAATCGCGCAGATGCAGGGGCTCGAGCAGTCGCAAAAACTAACGTCCGAGCGGATGTTCGCCGTCATCCTGTGCATCATTCTGATCGCCTGTGTCATGGGCTCGATCTATGCGGGCATCGCATCGGTCACCGAGGCCGCTGGTGTCGGCGTTTTCGGCGCCATTGTCGTGGCCGCCGCGCGCCACAAGTTCAACTATGCGCTGCTGCGCGACAGCCTCGCCAATACCATGGCCGTCGTCGGCACGATCATCTGGCTCATTGTCGGCGCGGTTGCTTTTGTCGGGATCTACAACTTGATCGGCGGCGCCGACTTCATGCGCTCGCTGTTCGAAGGTCTGGGTCTGCCGCCGCTTGGCGTCGTGTTCGTCATGATGGCGATCCTTGTCGTGCTCGGCACCTTCATGGAGTGGATCGCAATCATCTTCATCACCGTGCCGGTGTTCGCCCCGGTGGTGCGTGATCTCGGACCGCAACTCGGCATGGAGCCGAGTTGGGCGGCGGTGTGGTTTGGCATCCTGTTCGTCATGAACATCCAGATCTACTTCTTGTCGCCGCCTTTCGGCCCGGCCTGCTTCTGGCTCAAATCGGTGGCGCCGAAGGACATCACGCTGCAAGAGATCTTCATCGCCGTTCTGCCATTCATTGCGCTGCAGATCATTGGCATGCTGCTTGTGATGTTCATTCCCGAAATCGCACTGTGGCTGCCGCAGACGCTCAACCCGAATTAGCAGTTTCGCACCGAGGGCACTCCCGGCCGTCCGCCGGATACAATCCAACGAGGACTGACATGGTCGAAGATGACGATCCCCAAATCGGTAACTACTACGGCGTCTGGCCGACCCTCATCGGCCTCGCCTTTGGCATCGGCTTGACCGTGTTCATGTTCGTCCTCGCCGACGGCTTTACGCATTAACAAGCTCGAAGGCAGGCCTGACGACGGTAACGTCACGCATCCTCTCGCCGGGCGTCGAGGTCCGTTCGCGTCGACGGGTACCGCGCTTTCGCGACGCGGGTATGTCGTTTGACAACCGCTCTCACTCCGTCTGATATGAACGCCATTCAAACTTGATCAAACCGCGCGGGCCGGCGGCAGGGGCGTGCATGATTGGAACTCTTCGCGATCATCTCCTCGAATATGCCCGCACCGGCGACCATGAAACGCGCGCTCGGATCGAGCAGGACATTTGGCAGCGCTTCGGCGCGGAGCGCACGGTGCTCGTGCTCGACATGTCCGGTTTTTCGCTCCTCACGCGGCGCCACGGCGTGGTCCACTACCTGTCGATGGTGCGACGCATGCAGGAGACGGTACGCCCGATCGTCGAGCGCTGCGGTGGGTCGGTTGTGAAGTTCGAGGCGGACAATGCCTTCGCCGTGTTCCCGGCTCCCCAAGCCGGTATCCGGGCTGCGATCGCGATCAACCAGGCGGCCGAACTCGAGAACGCGGACTTTGCCAAGGAATTCGACATTCACCTGAGCAGTGGCATCGACCACGGCCGCATCCTGCTCGTCGAGGGCAGGGATTTTTTTGGTGATGCCGTCAACACCGCCAGCAAGCTCGGCGAGGACCTCGCGAAAGCTGGCGAGATTCTCGTGTCGTGCTCCGCCATGGCGCATCTGGCAAACTCTGAAAGGCCGAGCGGTTGCCCGGTAAAGTTTTCCGTATCGGGCATCGACCTCGAGGCGCACTCGATCACGTATTGAGGCAGCGCGCGCTCCGCGACGGCCGTTACTTACCTCTTGGGCTTGTGTTGCGCCGCTTTCACGCAGCGTTCGACCGCCGCCGAAAATGGCATCAAAGCGTTGTCCCGGTCATAGCCGAGCCGGTCAAGGCAATCGTCGATCGGCGTGTGATGCGCGATGCCCGCACGACAGGCGATCCAGTTCGCAACCGCGACCTGCTTGATCCAGCCGACCTTCTCCCAATCCGTCGCGGCCAGCAGAAGCGGACGGTACTTTGCAAAAGTCCGTTCGCCCTCGTCGGACTTGGCACAACTGCGCATCGCTGCTGCGCCATGGCGTGCCGGCCCGTCACAGCCGCCAAGCGACAGACAGGCGGCGATGCAGAATATGCCGAGCACGTATGATAGCGAGGCAGCCACGGCCGGCAGAACTATTCCGCGATGATCATGAACGCGGACCAGACCCATTTCGCCTCGGCATCGGCCTTGATCGTTTTGCCGGCGGTGTCGTACATCAGCCAGGCCGGCCCGCGCCCGCCAATCCCCAGCGGTTTGCCGTTCGCTTCGATTGCCACGATCCAATCGCGGCTGGCAACATCGGTCGGCTCGAAGACCGCGGCGTAGCCATCCAGCGCCATGACGGACAGCTTGGCACCCGCCGCGACTTTCGCCATCGCCAGAACGTCGCTGAGGCGCGGTCCCGCGGCCCGCACCGCTCGCGGCCAGCCTTCCACTTGCGCCTGAACCTGATGCTGCGGCAGTGCCTTCAGTGCGGCTCGATCGAATGCATAGGCCTTCTTGAAGGTACGCTCGTGGTGCTTGAAGAAGGCGTCATCGAAAGCATCGAACGCGCCGCGGTTGGTGGCGCCGATCTTGCCGGTAACGGTGAGAAGATCGCCGGCGAGCAAAGGCTGCGCCTGAAGCAGGACGAGGCTGATTGCCAAGAAGAAATATCCAACCAGAAACCGTTTCATCAAAACTCTCCATCTATGCGCGACCAGCGCCGCGGCGCCTGTCACCTGCAAACGCCGGACGGGCCGTGGCGAGACTATATCGCGTCGCGCCGGCGATGGTAGCTGTGCGAATGCATTGTCGTTGGCGATGAACCTTTTGGCACCGCCCGTCGACCCACGATTGATGCCATGAGATCGGCACCTTCGGAGACGCAACCAAGCAGGAGTTCGAGCCATGAAGAAGTCAGTCAATCTAGCCCTCGCAGCCGCCATCGTCGGTATCGCGGGACTTGCCACCGGCGCTGCAACCCCGGCCAACGCCGCGACATGTTACTACGGCATTTGGGTGGACGGTCGCGGCATGCTCGGCATTGATCGCAACGCGACCGCCGTCAAGCGATCCACCGCCTGCGACCGCGCACGCCGTCGTTGCAACCGCACGCTCGACCGCTTGCGCAAGAGCGGCCGCGAACTTCCCCGTCACGGACCGCGCCAGATCCGATGCGAACGCTATGGCACGTAGGCGTCTTGCGCCGCTCGATTGTGGTGATGCTCCAATGACCCGCCGGTGCGGAAGGCGCCGGACCGCGCGGCGGTTTGCGGCGCCTGTTCCGCTACCGCTCCGCCGCCGCCGCTTGTCCGCGAACCCAAGCCTTGGGGGGTGTTCTTCATCAGCCGAGGCATCCCGTCGCGAAACGCGCTGCGCGCGAACCGGACCGTAATGCGTTCATGCTGGCGATGACGCGCACCTATGATGATCACCAGTCTATTAATCGCGTCGCACGGCTTCGGCATATTATATTTTCAAACTAGCCTGCCTGCGGGCGCACCGGCGGCTTAACCAATCCAGGCGTAGCTTAGTGAAAGGAAGTTGCAAGCCTTGGCGATTGAACGCTCTGCGTACTATTGTTTGATGCTGTAAAGAAGCACCGATGATGAATGACAACAAAGAGAGATCAAAATTGCCATTGTCTCACCGCGCCGTACATTCTTCCAATGCGCGTTCCGAAGGTCGTATGGAGCCGCTGGATAGGACGCAGGCAAGGGTGAGGTCTGCACTGGTGTAGGACCGCTAGCCATATGCATTCAGCCGTTCAAGAGCGATTGGAACGTACGCTTGGTCGAGCCGGACAAGCACGCGGTGTACCGGCGACGCGTGGTTTGGATGCGTTTCTCTGGGAGAAGCGCTGGTTCTTCTTTGCGCTGGCGGTTGGTGCCTTCCTCATGTCACTGCCGCCGCCGGAGGGTCTCGGCCACCGCGGCCTGATCGTACTTTCGATGTCTGTCGTTGCCGTCATCTTGTTCGTGACGGAACCGATCCCGCTGCCGACAGTCGCGATATTGATCATCCTTGGCGAGGTGCTCTTGCTGCGGCTCGATTCGACAACCGTTGCAAAGAGCCTGATGAGCGACAGCGTGCTCTTCATCATGGGCTCGCTGATGTTGGCCGTCGCTGTCGTGAAACAGAAGCTCGACAAGCGGATCGCCTATCTCATCGTCCGCATGACGGGTACGAAGACGATCAACATCTGCTTTGGCATCGCACTGGTTTCCGGTTTGCTGGCCTCCGTGATCGGCGAGCATACGGTTGCGGCCATGATGCTGCCGGTCGCCATTACGCTCATTACCCTCACTTCCAACGATGCCAAGAAGGTGCGCGGTCTCGCGGCGGTCCTTCTCTTCTCGGTGTGTTACGGGTGTTCGATCGCCGGGATCGGTACGCCGTCAGGCGGCGCGCGCAATGCCATCATGGTTGGCTACTGGAAGGAGTTTTTCTATGATCCGACCAACCCGGAAACCCAAAGATACATCGTCGATTATCTGACCTGGATGCTCTATTGCTATCCCGTTTTCTTGGTCCAGCTGCCATTTGTAACGATGATGCTTTTCTATACGTTTCGTCCTGAATACGGCAATCTCTCCCGAGCGGTTGTCAAGCTGCGCACCCAGGTGGCCGCGCAAGGGGCGATGCGGCCGACCGATTGGGCCGCCATTGCCGTTTTCGCCCTGACGCTTCTTGCCTGGGTCCTGGTGTCCGACAGCGTCGGCCTGGGAACCATTGCGCTGGCCGGAGCAGCTGCCTTCCTCATCATGGGGTTGGTGAAATGGGAGGATATCAACTCCGGCGTCAACTGGGGCGTTGTCCTGCTTTACGCGGCGGCCATTTCGCTGGGTCTGCAAATGAAGGATAGTGGTGCGGCGTTTTGGGTGGCGTCGAGTTTTCTGCAACTGCTCGCGCCGTTCGGATTTGACAGTGGCGTGCCGCTTTGGACTGCGGTTTCCGTTCTGACGACCGGGGTCACGAACACTATGTCGAATGGCGCCGCTGTTGCCGTGCTGGGCCCCATTACATTGAAGCTTGCGGTTGCGGCGGGGGAAAACCCGCTCGTCATGGGGTTCATCACCGCGATTTCCTCCGCCTTTGCCTATCTTACGGTTATTGGCACGCCGGCTTCCACGATCGTCTACGCCTCCGGTTATCTGAAGACGACCGATTTTCTTCTCGTCGGATTTCGAATGGCAATCGCCTCAACGCTGGTTTTGCTCGTAGCAGCGACGCTTTACTGGCCACTTTTGGGATTATGACGTCAAGGGTTCTTCCGAATCATGACTGATCGACAAGCCCCCATATCAAGCAATGGCCAGCGCTTCAGCGTTATCGTTTGCTTCGATGGCTCCGAGGAATCGCTCCGGGCCTTGCGATACGCCGTTCGGGTCGGTTCGGGCACGGACGCGGACTTGACCCTTCTCTATGTTCGCCCGTTTGACCAGGGCTTGCGAACCAGCGGGCTCGATCTATCCGTGGTTCGCGAGAACCTGCTGTCGTGGGGACTCGATTTGCCAGGCATGCGCGTGCTCAAGGAGGGGCGCGATACGTTGATGGAGCTGGGATGGCTTGGCACCAACTGGGAGGAAGAGTATGCGCATGCCGAGGTCAGGGGGGACCCTCTAGGAGATAACGCGATCGTCTATTCCGGTCCCTCGGGACGTTCCGTGGTTCTTCGCCTTCTGGTCGCGCAGTCCGTCGCCCACGGCGTACTGGACGAGTGCGACCTGGGACAGCACGACCTGTGTATCGTCGGTTGGCCAACGGTTGCGGGCGCTGAAAGCGGGGTTGGATACATCACGCAGGACATCGCCGAGAGGATCGCCCGGGAACACAAGGGAACCGTATTGGTTTCGCGCTTTCTCGAAGAGAGTCATGGTCACCTCGTGTGCGTATCAGATTTCGAAGGGTCGATTCTGGCTGCGCGCAAGGACGCAGAAATCGCGGCCCGCTGCATGTGCCCCATATTTCTGCTCTCGGTCGCTCCCAACCGGACCAAGCTCTACGCTGCCAAACGTGCGATTGCGCGGGCGAGGGCGGTGATCCGCGATGCGGGATTGGAGGTCTCCGGTGCAGAAGCGTTGATCGGCGATCCTGTCACGACGATTGTCGAGGAGGGCAAAAAGTATTCCGTCATTGTCGTCTCACGGTTCAAGCGTCGAACCGGGTGGCGTCAGATATTCTCGAACAGCGTCGCCTACAAGGTCCTCACAAGAGCAAAAAACTCAGTCATGATAGCTCGCTAAGGGGCAGCAGGAACGCGCGTGCGGGTCTGCTCGCCGAAGGCTGCAGTCGCATGCAAACTCGATCAATTAACCAAGTTGCCCGCTTATCCACACGCGTCATGGACTATGCCGAAGCAAACAACGGCCTCGCAATAGACGAGCTTTTTGAACTGATTCTTGATGAGATTGCCTGGCAGAACGATCATCGCATCGGCGGCGAAGTACCGACGTTGTATCTCGACCGGGAAGCGTTCGTTGAGATCATCAGTAACAAACAATCTAACACCGATTGCGATAATCCAGGGAATACGTAACACCTGCAGTCACGGTTACCTTGCCACCGGCAAACTCCAACAGTGCACCCAACAGACTGGGGCCTTCGACAAATCTCATATAAACGGCGATGGCCACACCTCCACCGAGACTGTAGCCAACACCGAGAAGGGTTAGCGTCAGGTTGACCCAAGCCGGCCAACGCTGATCCAGGTTTTGCTGCACATCAGGCAGCTGGCCCGACGAGATGGCCGGCCATCGACGATGCTGGTCTGTCCGGGGCGCGGCTTGCGCCTGCCGGCTGCGGATCGAATGCCGCCATCGCTTCAACCATCTTGGACGCCTGTTGAGCTTGGAACGCCACCACGACATCGCCCACGGCATGTTGCTCATCATTCGTGTCAGTGTAGGTCGACCGGCCTTGCAGGCGGGTGCCATCGCCAAGCGGTGCCAGCGCCATGCCGTCGGACACGAGGTCGATCTCAACGATACCGGCGATCTCGAGCGATTGCAGTTCGCCGGCATCCGACACACCATCCTGGTTG
>JBPCVZ010000467.1:0-4546 GCA_051010015.1 Hyphomicrobiaceae bacterium | reverse complement strand
GTGATGGAGCGCGTGCTCGACGCACTTCGGCAACCGAAGGGCCTGCCGCTTGACGCGCGTCGCAGGTCGCAGGAACTATTGACTTACTACGCAGCCGCCGACAGTCGAACGCTTTGGATCGGCAACCGACGCGGCGAAAGGCTGATCGAAGTCTTGAGCGCTCTAAAGCGAGACGGCTTGTTGAACGCGCAGCGGTCAGTTAAGCGCCTCCAGACGATGCGTCAGGCCATGAACAGTTCGGCCTACAGCTTTTTGGCGTTGGTTGAGATCATCCACAGTGCACACCTTTATCGAGCTGCGTCGGCCCTTCGTCTTGGCCAAATGGATCTATATAGCCCAAGCCTCCGTTCGCGGACATTGACGCGCAAAATTTCGGCCAAGGCTTTGCTAGATCGCGTGCGTGACGGCGTACCACTCGTTCGAGTTCTTGAAGATATTCAGCCGCAGGAGAAAGAGTATCAGGCCATCAAGAAGCGGTTGGCCGAGTTGCTTTCGCTGCGCGGTCGAGGCGGCTGGGCCACGGTCCGTCCGGGAGAGGTGCTCCGAATTGGCATGAGCCATGATCGTGTGCAAGACGTTCGCGTACGACTTGCCGCGAGCGGCGAACTTGTCAATGTCAACCAGCTATCTAAGCTCTACGACAAATCGCTTGCGTCCGCCGTTCGGCTGTTTCAACGGCGACACAATCTGCGCCCGAACGGCACGCTGAACCGCTCGACAGTACTTGCGATGAATGTTCCATGGCGCCAGCGTGTTCAACAGTTGCAAGTTAATCTCGAGAGATGGCGCTGGTTCGGCGGCGTCACATCAAACAATCGATGGATCATCAACACTGCCGCAAGGCGCCTGTTCTGGCGCCGTCCGGAGGCTACGCAGAGAACGCTTCGAATTACGATCAATCGATCCTGTCAGGTTCAGGCAGCCTTCAATACCGTTGCCCGCCGTGTCGTTGTTCATCCTCAGTACGTTCTGTCGAAACGCGAAGCGTTGCGATACGTTCTGCCGCTGCTTCAGTCCAATCCGAGCAAGCTCGATACGAGCTTCGCGATCTATGGCAAGGCTACGACGTTGCGATCACCGCGCGTGAATTGGCGCAACTACAATGAGGCGGATTTTCCATTTTCCGTCGTCCAGCAACCAGGGCCTTCGAATCCCCTTGGCAGTTTCCAGATTTATTTTGATGAGATCGATGGCGTATCGCTGCACGGCCAACCAACCAAGCGAGCCGTTCCAAAACTACGACAGTCGTGTGTCGGCGTGGTCGAAAAGGCGTTGAATTTGGCTGAACTCGTACCCGCCTACGGTTTTGCTCAACCATCTCTTGCCGCACGTCCTCGGCAATCCGTCGATCCCGTTGAAATTGGGTTTAAGAACCCGATTTCAGTCGTCTTCATCTATGCAACGGTGTGGGTCGAGCGGGATGGTGACGTTATTTTCGGTGCTGATCCATTAGGCAGAGATGTTAAACTCGGCCGACTAATCTTCCGGCGGATTTAGTCCGGCTGTCAATCAAACGATCGGTGGCAAACAACAGAGAGGCTCGCGATATGCGATCCATTGTATGCTTTCTTGTCATTCTCGTGACGGGCGTCAACGCTACTCTGGCAGCAGACGATACGCTGGCTAAAGTGAAAGCGCGTGGACATCTCTTGTGCGGCGTCAGTGAAGGTCTGGCGGGGTTTTCGTTCCGCAACGCAGCAGGTGCATGGGCCGGCTTCGACGTCGACATATGTCGAGCGGTGGCGGCGGCAGTTTTCGGCGTACAAAGTGATACTACGGCTAAATTCGTGCCATTGACTGCCAACAATCGATTCAAGCGGCTGACCTCCAGCAAGATCGACATACTGTCTCGGAACACCACCTGGACCATGGGACGTGATGTTGATCTTGGCCTGACATTTCCAGCAACCGTCTTCTACGACGGCCAGGGCTTCATGGTATCGGCCAATCTGCCCATCACACAGGTTGAGCACTTGTCTGGCGCGAGGGTCTGCGTGATTGCCGGCACGACGCACGTGGCCAATATTCCCATATACTTCAATAGCAGAAAGATGGCGTATAGCCTTGTAACTTCGACGGACCACTCGAAACTACGCGAGATATACCAAAGGGGCGAGTGCGAGGCACTGTCCGCCGACCGCTCAGCGTTGTTCGCCATTCGCTCGCAACTCGACGCTCCTTCCGAGCACATGATTCTTGCGGGTGTTATTTCGAAGGAGCCGCTCGGACCAGTTGTCCGAGAAGGCGACGAACGATGGGCGGATATCATCCGCTGGACGGTGTACGGATTGATCAATGCCGAGGAGAAGAAGATCGTGAGATTGGCGATGCTGGACGAGAAACGCGATGCTCTGACGAGCGACCAGCTAAATTTTCTACACGTCGCCGGAAAACTCGGTGCCAAGCTTGGCCTCAAAGCTTCGTGGCTTCGCAATGCGATTGCCGTTGTTGGCAACTATGGGGAGATCTTCGAACGCAACGTAGGCGCTGAAAGTGAGTTGGAAATCGTCAGAGGAAAAAATGCACTTTGGAGCAACAACGGCCTGATCTACGCTCCGCCGATGCGCTGATTGTTGGCCAAGAAATCGGTCATCAGCTGCGTGTGGGAGTCGAGGATTATCGTATTTCCGTTATGTTTCATTAGGGGCGATTGCGGCATTTGCCCATAGTGTTCTTCCGCCGACCGATCTGCTAGGGCGTACGCTTGTCGGCACGTGGGGAAAGCGATCGAAATACTTCAGTTGATTCCAGATAATTAGGTGCAACAGTAGAATGTCTAATGATCAAACCACGGGACACGGGGAAAAAATACGCTTAGACATCGCCCTTCAAGGAGGTGGTGCGCATGGCGCCTTTACGTGGGGCGTTCTCGATCGATTGCTGGAGGAGCCCAACATCGAAATCGTTGGGATCAGCGGCACAAGCGCCGGAGCCATGAACGCAGTTGCTTTGACCCAGGGTCTTGCTCAAGGCGGCGCAGCTCGTGCACGTGAACTGCTCAACACTTACTGGCAAAGAGTCAGCGAAGGTGCTCAGTTCAGCCCTATCCAGCGAAGTCTGTTTGATCGTTTGACCGGACGCTGGAGTTTGGATCTTTCGCCGACCTTCCTCTGGTCGCAACTCCTCACACGCATGCTATCGCCCTATCAGTTCAACCCCCTTGATATCAATCCCCTGCGCGACATCGTCATCGAATGCTTTGATTTTGATGTCATCAACTCAGCTGCCACACCGCGCTTATTCCTATCTGCGACCAATGTGCGTACTGGGCGAACAAAAGTTTTCCGCCAGCCTGATATCACCGCAGACGCGGTGATGGCTTCGGCGTGCTTACCATTTCTGTTTAAGGCCGTGGAGATCGATGGTGAGGCTTATTGGGACGGCGGCTACATGGGTAACCCGCCGCTCTTCCCATTGATAGATGAAACCGATGCGCGTGACACAATCATCGTACAGATCAACCCTTTCACGCGTGAGGAAGTGCCGCGCACAGCCTATGAGATCGAGAACCGTTTGAATGAAATAACGTTCAATGCAAGCTTGATGAAGGAGCTTCGGTCAGTGGCATTTCTATGGGAGATCATTGAACAAGAGGGACTTGAACGTGACGCGTACCGAAATGCGCGCTTGCATTTGATCGAGGCAGAAGAGGAAATGCGCGGCTTAAGCGTTTCGAGCAAACTGAACGCCGAGGGCGTCTTCCTGAGGCACCTGCATGGTATAGGCCATGAGACGGCGTCGCGATGGTTGGAGAACCATCGTCACGACCTTGGCGTTCGTACCACCTGGCAGCCCCATTTCGTTATCGAGGAAAGCTTGAAGCCAGCCCACCTCAGTGAAGGCGGCCAGAGGGTACAGCCCAAATGATCGACATCCTTTCAGTCTTTTTGTCGCTCGGGCTCCTTATGTACCTCGCATTTCGGGGTGTCACGCTATTGCTGCTTGCTCCGCTCATGGCATTGCTGGCTGTCCTCCTAACGGGCGGCCTTCCATTATTGGCATCTTATACACAGATCTTCATGATAAACGTCGGCGATTTTGTCGTCGCGTTTTTTCCGCTTTTCTTGCTGGGCGCCGTTTTTGGCAAGCTTATGGACGATAGCGGATCTGCCCGCGCTATTGCGGATTTGGTGATCGGTCGGCTCGGCGGCGATCATGCAATTCTTGCCGTTGTTCTGTGCTGCGCCGTACTCACGTACGGCGGTGTCTCGCTGTTTGTTGTTGCATTTGCGATTTATCCGATCGCAGCTGCGCTGTTCCGCGACGCCAGTGTTCCAAAGCGGCTTATCCCTGCCACGCTAGCGCTGGGGTCTTTCACGTTCACCATGTCGGCCCTTCCTGGAACGCCCGCCATACAAAATGCGATCCCGATGCCGTTCTTCGGGACGACGGCATTTGCAGCGCCAGGGCTCGGCCTGATCACCGGCGCAATTATGCTCGGTCTTGGGATGTTCTGGTTGAGGCGACGCAGCAGTCAAGCAGGTGCAGTCGGAGAAGGTTATGGTGCCCATGACGATTCGCCGCCGGATCCCGATATCGTGATGCG
>JBPCVZ010000466.1:0-19348 GCA_051010015.1 Hyphomicrobiaceae bacterium | reverse complement strand
AGCCACGCGATCGGGTTGACCAAGAAATTCCGCCAACTGGCTCTGCGCCATGCGTTGTCGGCGAAGGCCAAGGCCGGCGACATTGTCGTGCTCGACAATGCTGCCAGCAGTGACGGCAAAACGAAGGCGCTCAAAGAGCAGTTCGCCAAGCTTGATTGGGCCAACGCGCTGATCATCGATGGTGCCGAACTGGATCCGACGTTTGTCCGTGCTGCCCGCAACATTCCGAACATTGACGTGCTGCCGGTGCAGGGCATCAATGTTGTCGACATCATGCGCCGGCACAAGCTGGTGCTCACCAAGGCTGCCCTTGAGGCACTCGAACAGCGCTTCGCTGACGCGAAAATGCCGAAGACGGCGGAGGCCTGAGACCAATGGCAAAGATTGACGCATACGACATTATCTTGCGCCCGGTGATCTCGGAAAAATCGACGCTCGCGTCGGAATTCAACCAGATCATGTTTGACGTGCGCAAGGAAGCCTCCAAGCCGCAGATCAAGCAGGCCGTGGAGCAGCTCTTTTCGGTCAAAGTGAAGTCCGTGAACACGCTGGTGCGCAAGGGCAAGCGAAAAGTATTCCGCGGTATCCGCGGCCGTCAGACGGACGTCAAGAAAGCGGTGGTTACGCTTGAAGACGGCCACGCGATCGACGTGACGACGGGTCTTTAAGAGGTAGCGGTAAGATGGCATTGAAAACATATCGCCCGACGTCACCAGGTCTACGCCATCTGGTCGTCGTTGATCGCAGCCAGCTCTGGAAGGGCAAGCCGGTCAAGGTGCTGACCGAAGGCAAGAGCCGTTCCGGTGGTCGTAATACGACGGGCCGCATCACCATGCGTCACATCGGTGGTGGTCACAAGCAGCTGTACCGCAAGGTGGATTTTCGCCGCAACAAGACAGGCCAGGCGACCGTTGAACGCCTCGAATACGATCCCAACCGCACGGCCTTCATTGCGCTGATCAAATACGGGGATGGTCAACTCTCGTACATTCTTGCACCGCAGCGCCTCGCGCCGGGTGATACGGTGGAAGCCGGTGAGCAGGTCGATGTGAAGCCTGGCAACGCGATGCCGATGGCCAGTATTCCGATCGGTTCGATCATTCATAACATCGAGCTCAAACAGGGCAAGGGTGGCCAGATTGCGCGCTCGGCCGGGGCCTATGTGCAACTCGTTGGCCGAGACTCCGGATATGCGATCCTCAAGCTGAATTCGGGCGAAACCCGCCGTGTCCGTGCAGAGTGCATGGCAACGATCGGCGCGGTTTCCAACCCAGACCACGGTAACACCGTCACGGGTAAAGCTGGCCGTGCGCGTTGGAAGGGCAAGCGCCCATCGGTCCGTGGCATCGCGATGAACCCGATTGATCACCCGAACGGCGGTCGCACCAACGGCGGCAAGCACTGGTCGACGCCATGGGGCAAGCCGACCAAGGGACACCGCACGCGAACGAACAAGACGACGGACAAGTTTATCGTCCGTAGCCGACATAAAGCGAAGAAGAAGTAATCAGGAATTTGGCGCGGCCGACGGCCCTGAGGCCATCCGCTCTCGGGCCGCTCGCGCAACGAAGGAGAACAGTGTGACACGTTCTGTTTGGAAAGGTCCGTTTGTTGACGGATACATTCTGAAGAAGGCGGACAAGGTACGCGAGTCCGGCCGCAACGAGGTCATCAAGATCTGGTCGCGCCGCTCGACGATCCTGCCGCAGTTCGTTGGCCTGACGTTTGGCGTTTACAACGGCCACAAGCACATCCCGGTCAGTGTTTCCGAGGATATGATCGGCCACAAGTTTGGTGAATTCTCGCCAACGCGCACCTATTACGGGCACGGCGCGGACAAGAAATCGAAGCGCTAGGACGAGCGGGAGCAGATCATGGGTAAACCGAAACGACCGCGCAGCTTGTCTGAGAGCGAAGCCAAGGCTGTTACGCGCAACCTGCGGATTTCGCCGCAAAAGCTCAATCTTGTTGCCGGGCTTATTCGCGGCAAGAAGGTTAGCCAGGCGCTGGCGGACTTGGAGTTCTCGCGCAAACGTATTGCCGGCGATGTCCGCAAGTGCGTGATGTCGGCCGTCGCGAACGCCGAAAACAACCACGGCCTCGACATTGACGATCTGGTCGTTGCCGAAGCGTATGTCGGCAAAAACTTGATCATGAAGCGCTTTCACGCACGTGGTCGCGGCCGTTCAAGTGCGATCATGAAACCATTTTCGCAGATCACCGTGATCGTTCGCGAACAGCAGTCAGACGCTGCCGAAGCGGCAGCAGAGTAAGGAGCCTCGGGCATGGGACAGAAAGTCAATCCCGTCGGCCTCCGGGTCGGCATTAACCGGACCTGGGACAGCCGCTGGTTTGCGGATCGCGGGGAGTATTCCAAGCTCCTCCACGAAGACCGCGCCCTGCGCAAGCACATCTTGAAGATGCAGCGTCAGGCGGGCATCTCGAAAGTTGTCATTGAGCGCCCGCACCGTAAGTGCCGGGTCACGATCCATACCGCCCGGCCGGGTGTACTGATCGGCAAGAAGGGCGCTGACATCGATAAACTGCGCGGTCAATTGACGGCGCTGACGTCGTCGGAGGTTCACCTCAACGTCGTTGAGATCCGCAAGCCGGAGATTGACGCGACGTTGATTGCCGAAGGTATCGCGCAGCAGCTTGAGCGTCGCGTCGCGTTCCGCCGTGCGATGAAGCGTGCGGTGCAATCGGCGCTCCGGCTTGGAGCCCAGGGCATTCGGATCAATTGTGCCGGTCGGCTCGGCGGCGCGGAGATCGCGCGCACGGAATGGTACCGCGAAGGCCGTGTGCCGCTGCACACGCTGCGCGCTGACATCGACTTCGGCTATGGCCGCGCCAAAACAGCGTACGGCATCATCGGCATCAAGGTGTGGATCTTCAAGGGTGAGATCATGGAACACGATCCGATGGCGTCGGAAAAGCGTGCCATCGAGATGCAGGAAGGTGGCGGTGGTGGCCGCCGGCGCGACAACAACATGGGCGGGCGCCAGTAAGCGTCAAGCATGGTTTGGATTGCTCTGCGGTGGCGGAGCTATCGGGAACGGATAAAAGGTTTTACGGCTATGATGCAGCCAAAGCGCACGAAATTCCGCAAGGCGCACAAGGGGCGGATCAAAGGTAACGCCAAAGGTGGCACGGACCTGAATTTTGGCTCGCATGGCCTCAAGGCTGTTGAGCCGGAGCGGATTACCGCTCGTCAGATCGAAGCAGCCCGGCGGGCTATCACGCGCCACATGCGTCGCGCCGGACGTGTTTGGATTCGGATTTTCCCGGACCTGCCCGTTTCATCGAAGCCAGCCGAAGTGCGCATGGGTAAGGGCAAGGGCTCGCCGGACTACTGGGCTGCCCGCGTTCATCCCGGACGCATCATGTTCGAGTTGGACGGCGTTTCCGATGAGATTGCGCGCGAGGCGCTGCGTCTCGGCGCCCAGAAGCTTCCGATCAAGACCCGCGTTGTGACGCGGATCAGCTAACGTCAACGATTTGCCCGCGTTGCCGCGGACGGTAGAAGGCCAGAGTCAAAATGAAGCCCTCGGAAATTCGAGATCTATCGCTCGACCAATTGGACGATGAACTCGTCAAACTGAAGCGCGAGCAGTTCAACCTGCGTTTTCAAGCCGCCTCCGGCCAGCTTGAAAATACATCGCGTGTGCGCCAGGTGCGCCGCGATATCGCCCGTGTCAAAACCATCGCCCGCCAGAAACAGGCCGGCAGCACAAGCAACGCCTGAGGAATACGACATGCCCAAGCGAATTCTCCAAGGCACCGTTGTCTCGGACAAGAACGAAAAGACCGTCGTCGTCGAGGTCGAGCGCCGCTATACGCACCCGCTCTATAAGAAGGTCGTGCGTCGCTCGAAGAAGTACCACGCCCATGACGAAGCGAACGCGGCCAAGGTAGGCGACCGGGTTCGTATCCAGGAGACGGCGCCGATCTCGAAGAACAAGCGGTGGACCTTGGTCTCTGCCTAGCGGACGGCGGACGTATCGCGCTTCCATGCGTGCTGCCCGAAACCGAGGCGCTGCAGGAAGAGCACTGACAAGCACATCGGCCGACCCGACGGACATTCAACCGCTGGTTTGCTGGAACTAAATTTGGAAGGACGACGCGCATGATCCAGATGCAGTCAAATCTCGATGTTGCGGACAATTCCGGCGCCCGCCGCGTCCAATGCATCAAGGTGATCGGCGGCTCGAAACGCAAGTACGCTTCGATCGGCGACATCATTGTTGTCTCGGTGAAGGAGGCGATCCCGCGCGGCCGCGTCAAGAAGGGGCAGATCATGAAGGCCGTGGTGGTGCGTACCGCTAAGGGCGTGCGCCGTCCGGACGGTTCGCTGATCCGCTTCGATCGCAATGCCGCCGTGCTGATTAACCAGGCCGGTGAACCTGTCGGCACGCGTATCTTCGGTCCGGTGACGCGCGAGCTGAGAGGCAAGAACCACATGAAGATCGTATCGCTCGCGCCGGAGGTGCTTTGAATTATGCCGTCGCTGAAATTCAAGAAAGGTGACCGTGTTGTCGTGTTGACCGGTCGCGATCAAGGCAAGCAGGGTGAGATTCTCACCATGTTTCCAAAGGAAAACCGCGCCGTCGTTCGCGGCGTCAATATCGTGCGCCGCCACACGCGCCAGTCGGCTGGCCAGGAAGCTGGGATCTTCTCGAAAGAGGCCCCGATCCATTTGTCGAACCTTTCTCACGAAGACCCACAGGACGGCAAACCGACCCGTGTCGGGTTCAAGGTTGTCGATGGTCGCAAGGTCCGTTTTGCAAAACGCTCCGGCGAGTTGATCCCGGATAGGATGTAAGAAAATGGCTGAAGCTGAAACACAGGAAGCTAGTACCGGCGCACGGCCGGCCGATTACGTTCCACGCGCTCGAGTGTTGTACGATGGCAAGGTGCGTGATGCGCTGCGCGAGAAGTTCAATTACAAGAACGTCATGCAGGTGCCAAAGGTTGAGAAAGTGGTTCTCAACATGGGTATCGGCGAGGCGGTCAACGATCGCAAGAAGGTCGAGAACGCGGCAAACGACCTTGCCTTGATCGCGGGTCAAAAGCCGGTGATTACCCGGGCCCGCAACTCGATTGCATCGTTCAAGGTGCGCGAAGGCATGGCGCTCGGTGCCAAGGTGACGCTGCGCGGCATTCGCATGTACGAATTCCTCGATCGTCTGACGACGATTGCCTTGCCGCGTGTGAAGGATTTTCGCGGTCTCAATCCAAAGAGCTTTGATGGTCGCGGCAACTTCGCCATGGGCCTCAAGGAACACATCGTGTTCCCGGAGATCGACTACGACAAAGTTGATGAAATCTGGGGCATGGACATCATCGTGTGCACCAGTGCGCCGAACGACGATGAAGCCCGTGAACTGTTACGCCAACTGAATTTTCCGTTTCCAATCGAGGAACCGCAGTCTTAACTGAAAGGCCTCCGGAGGACTGAATGTCTAAAGAAAGCTCGAAAGAGACCAATGCCAAACGGCGCCGTCTGACGGCGCAGTATGCCGAACGCCGTGCCAAGCTGAAAGCGATCATCAATGATCGCTCAAAGCCGATGGAAGAGCGTTTCGCTGCCCAGCTGAAGCTCGCCGCGTTGCCACGCAATTCGTCGAAAACACGCATCCGCAACCGGTGTGAAATTACAGGCCGTCCGCGCGCCTTCTACCGCAAAATGAAAATTAGCCGGAACCAACTCCGCGAATTGGCCTCACAGGGTATGATTCCGGGCATGGTCAAGTCGAGCTGGTAAGGGAGAAACGCGAACATGCCGATGAACGATCCGCTCGGTGATATGCTGACCCGCATTCGCAACGCTCAGATGCGCCGTCGTCCCAAGACGTCGACGCCAGCGTCACGCCTGCGCACCAATGTTCTCGAGGTGCTGGCTGACGAGGGCTACATCCGTGGCTTCACCCAGATCGAGGAGAAGGGTGGTCAGCCGGAAATTGAAATCGAACTGAAATATACCAGTGGCCAGCCGGCAATCCGCGAGCTCAAGCGCGTGTCGAAACCGGGTCGCCGGGTTTATTCAGCAGCCAAGGACATTCCGACCGTCGCCAACGGTCTTGGCGTCGCGATCCTGTCAACGCCGAAGGGCGTGATGTCGGATTGGCGTGCGCGCGAAGAGAACGTCGGCGGTGAGGTTCTGTGTAACGTATTCTAGGTGGGCGCGCTTCGTTCCGCGAGCTCCCAAAAAGAGGTGGAAACGCTATGTCACGCATCGGTAAACGGCCCGTCGCAGTGCCGGACAAGGTTACGGCGACGCTTGAAGGTCAGTTGATCAAGGTCAAGGGCCCGAAAGGCGAGCTTGAGTTCACCGTTCCTGACGACGTCACGATCGAACAAACCGATGAAGGCTTCGTGCTCAATCCGGTGGAAGACAGCAAGCAGTCGCGTTCCATGTGGGGCATGTCGCGCACCATGGTCGCCAACCTGATGCAGGGTGTCTCTGAAGGCTTCACCAAGACGCTCGAGATCAACGGCGTTGGTTATCGTGCCGCGATGAAAGGCAAGGATACTTTGCAGCTGAGCCTCGGCTTCAGCCACGAGGTGCTCCACAAGGTGCCCCAGGGCATCGATGTTGCCGTCGCCGGCAACAAGCAGGAGATCGTGACCGTCACCGGCATCGACAAACAGAAGGTCGGACAGGTCGCCGCGGAAATTCGGGCCTATCGCCCGCCGGAGCCCTATCAGGGCAAAGGCGTGCGCTATCAGGGCGAGTATATCTTCCGTAAAGAAGGTAAGAAGAAGTAAGGACGCAATAGAACCATGCCTTCCCTTTCGCAATTCGAGCGGCGAACACGCCGCGTTCGACGGACGCTTCGCAAGGTCGCGAACGGCAGGCCACGCCTGTCGGTTTATCGCTCGTCGAAGAACATTTATGCGCAGATCATCGATGACGCAGCGGGCCGTACGCTGGCTGCTGCATCAACGCTCGACAAGGACATTCGCGCCGCGCTCTCAAAGGGCACGGACAAGGCCGCCGCCGAAGCCGTCGGCAAGGCAATTGCCGAGCGCGCCGCCAAGGCCGGTGTCAAGGACGTTGTCTTCGACCGCGGTGGCTATCTCTTTCACGGCCGCGTGAAGGCACTCGCTGATGGCGCGCGCGAAGGCGGCTTGAACTTCTAATTCTACGAGAGGCATTCCAGGTGGCACGATCCCCAGACAGAGACGGCGGACGCGGTCGCGGCCGCGACCGAGATCGCGAAGATAGCGAATTTACCGACAAGCTGGTCCATATCAACCGTGTCGCAAAGACGGTGAAGGGTGGTAAGCGCTTCGGTTTTGCAGCGCTCGTTATCGTTGGCGACCAAAAGGGGCGCGTTGGTTTCGGGCATGGCAAGGCGCGCGAGGTGCCTGAAGCGATCCGCAAAGCCAACGAATCGGCTCGTCGCGGCCTGATCCGTGTGCACCTGCGCGAAGGGCGCACGCTCGATCATGATGGCGAAGGCCGGCATGGTGCGGGTCGTGTGGTTGTCCGCGCCGCGCCTCCAGGTACCGGCATTATTGCCGGCGGTGCGATGCGTGCGGTATTCGAGATGCTCGGCATTCAGGACGTGGTCGCCAAGTCACTTGGTACATCCAACCCATACAACGTCGTGCGTGCCACGTTCGATGCGCTTGCCCGCCAGGAAGCGCCGCGCGCGGTCGCGGCTCGGCGTGGCAAGAAGCCCGCAGAGATCAACGCACGTCGCCGCGATGGTGTCGGGGAACCTGATGGCGCCACGGCGCCGGAAGCGGCACCCGTCGAAGCCGCGTGACCGTGGCCCTTATCTAACGTTCGGAAGTAGTTAAACATGGCAGAGGCAACTTCAGGCAAGACGGTGACGGTTGAGCAGATCGGCTCGCCGCTGCGCCGTGACCCACGTCAGCGCCAGACCCTCATCGGTCTGGGTCTCAACAAGATGCATCGCCGCCGGACGTTGGAAGATACCCCGGCGGTTCGGGGCATGATTCGCAAGGTAGGCCATCTTGTGCGGGTCGTTGACTAGACGGCGAGATTGCCGCTCGGACCGGAAATGACCGGCCGTCATTGTGCTGATTTAACCGTCAGACAGCGAAAAACTGCCGAAAGTGGGCAGTGACAGCCGAGAATGAAAGAGGAAATTGGCGCCATGCGCTTGAATGAAATCAAAGATAACGAAGGCTCCTTGAAGCGCCGCGTGCGTGTCGGGCGCGGGATCGGTTCTGGAGTCGGCAAAACCGCGGGCCGTGGTGTCAAGGGACAGAAGTCACGTACCGGCGTCGCCATCAAGGGCTTTGAAGGCGGCCAGATGCCGCTCTATCGTCGACTTCCGAAGCGCGGCTTCTCGAAGTGGCGACGTAAGAGCTTCAATACACTCAATCTCGGTGCGCTTCAGGACGCGATCGATGCAGGGCGCGTCGATGCGGGACAGCCGATCGACGTCGCCAGCTTGGTTGCAGCTGGCGTCGTGCGCCGCCCCAAGGATGGGCTTCGTATTCTTGGGCAGGGTGAGCTGACCTCAAAAGTATCACTTACCGTCGATCACGCGACGGCGAGCGCCCGCGCGGCTATTGAAAAAGCCGGCGGGACACTCAACATCATCGAGAAGAAGGTCCTGGCGGACGACGTAGCCAAGCGTGAGAAATCGGCTGCGAAAAAAGCCGCCAAGGCCAAGTAGGATGACGTGTGCCCGTCCCTGCTGATCAAATCGATCGCGGGACGTTGATGCGGGCACATCGACCGATGTTGCGACGACCCCGGCCGAGGCAAGTTAGCCTGAGGTCGCAAAGAGATCGGTCAGAACCGTAGCGGCGGCGCCTGAGTGCGCGGCCGTTTTGCCGCTTCCGGAGGGGAAATGCATGGCATCCGCCGCTGAACAATTGGCCGCCAACCTGAATTTTGGCGCTTTTGCGAAGGCAGAAGAGCTGAAGAAGCGCATCTGGTTCACGCTTGGTGCGTTGCTCATCTATCGCTTTGGCACGTTCATTCCGCTTCCCGGCATCGATCCGGCCGCCTTCGCCGAGTCTTTCCGTAGCCAATCGTCGGGCATTCTCGGACAGCTTAACATGTTCGCCGGCGGCGCCGTCGAGCGCATGGCGATCTTTGCGCTGAACATTATGCCGTATATTTCGGCATCGATCATCATGCAGCTCATGAGTTCGGTCGACCAGCGGCTCGCAGCGCTCAAGAAAGAAGGTGAGCAGGGTCGCAAGACGATCAACCAGTACACCCGCTACCTGACGGTCCTGCTGGCTGCGGTCCAGGCCTACGGCATCGCGGTCGGCCTCGAAGGGTCGACCTCGAGTGTCGGGCCGATCGTGATCGAACCGGGCTGGTTTTTCCGCCTGACGACGGTCATCACGCTGGTCGGTGGCACGATGTTCCTGATGTGGCTTGGCGAGCAAATCACGGCGCGCGGCGTTGGCAATGGTATCTCGCTGATCATCTTTGCCGGCATCGTCGCGGCACTGCCCGTCGCCGTGGCGCAGCTGTTCGAGCTGTCTGCCCAGGGCACGCTGTCGGCGTTCGTTTTGATCCTGCTGCTGCTGGTCATGATCCTGGCCATCGTCGTTATCGTTTTCATGGAGCGGGCGCAGCGTCGCCTCTTGGTCGAGTATCCGAAGCGCCAGGTCGGTAACCGCATGACCCAGGCCAATCGCTCGTTTATTCCGCTAAAGCTCAACTCTGCCGGCGTCATTCCGCCGATCTTCGCGTCGTCCCTGTTGTTGCTGCCGATTACGGTCGCGCAGTTCTCCGCTGGGCCCGGCAGTACCGCGCCGGGTTGGTTGCAGTGGGTCACGGCGGCGTTGGGTTATGGTCAGCCATTGCATATGCTGGTCTACGTGATCCTGATCGTCTTTTTCTGCTTCTTCTACACGGCGGTGGTTTTCAACCCGCAGGAGACGGCGGATAACTTGCGCAAGTACAATGGTTATCTTCCAGGCTACCGGCCCGGTGAGCAGACCCGCAAGCATATCGACTATGTGCTTACGCGGATTACGGTTGTTGGTGCGATATACTTGGCGGCGGTCTGTCTGTTGCCGGAATTGATGATCGCCAACGCCGGAGTGCCGGCATCGTTTGGCGCGGTCCTCGGTGGCACATCGCTGTTGATCGCCGTGTCGGTGACCATGGATACCGTCGCTCAGGTGCAGGGCCATCTGGTGGCGCAGCAATACGATCTTGCAATGGAAGAAAAGCTGCGCGGTGGTCGCGGCAAGGGGAAAGCCGGCAAAGCAGGGGGCAAGAAACGCAAATGAAAATCGTCTTTCTGGGCCCGCCAGGCGCCGGCAAGGGCACCCAATCGGAACGTCTCGTGGAAAAGCACGGCATCGTACAGCTTTCCACCGGCGATATGCTGCGTGCCGCCGTCAAGGCCGGCACACCGACCGGCCTCAAGGCGAAAGCCGTCATGGAGGAAGGCGGCCTGGTTTCCGACGAGATCGTTATTGGTATTATTTCCGACCGCATTGACGAGCCGGATTGCCGAAACGGTTACATCCTCGATGGTTTCCCGCGTACCGTTGCGCAGGCCAAGGCGCTCGATCGAATTTTGGCGGAAAAGGGCGTCAAGCTTGATGCGATCATCGAGTTGATGGTCGACGATGCCGCGATGATTTCGCGTATTGAGAAGCGCCGGGCGGATGCGGTTGCCGCCGGTCAGCCGACCCGCAAGGACGATGACCCGGAAGTCTTCAAGGAGCGGTTGGCCAAATACCGCGCTGAGACGGCGCCGGTATCGGGCTATTACGATGCGGATGGCCGTCGCAAGACGGTAGATGGCATGCAATCGATCGACGGCGTTGTCGCTCAGATCGACGCGATTTTGGCGGCATGATGGCCCGGTGGCAGCATGACGCGGGCAAGGGCGTTGACGTGCCTTGTGCAAGGGAGTACTAACTGCGCTTTCATGACGCACTCAGAGCTGCAAGCAGTGCCACCTTGGGCACGCCGGATTTGACGATGCGCTGGGAAAATGGGGTTTGATGCGGGCTGGGGCGATGCGGGCGCTCCGGGCTTTTTTCATGTTTGGCACCGCAAACAAGATACATGAGGCATGCGCCTCACACGACAACATCTACACTTAGGAGAGGGCCTTGGCTCGTATAGCTGGCGTTAACATACCAACAGGCAAGCGCGTTGTGATCGCGCTGCAGTACATTCATGGCATCGGCGACAGTTTCGCCAGTGAAATTTGCGAAAAGGTCGGTATTCCGGCAGAGCGTCGCGTCAACGAGCTCTCGGACGCTGATGTGCTCCAGATCCGTGAGACGATCGACCGGGACTATCAGGTCGAGGGGGATCTGCGCCGCGAAGTTGCGATGAACATCAAGCGCCTTATGGATCTCGGTTGCTATCGGGGGTTGCGGCATCGGCGCAATCTGCCGGTTCGAGGGCAACGTACCCATACCAATGCGCGCACGCGCAAAGGCCCTGCCAAGGCGATTGCCGGCAAGAAGAAAGCAACGCGCTAAGAGCGTTTTCGAGACGCCGGTGTGTCGTGCCGCCGGGGCGCGGTACGGCGGCAATTACCCTGACCAGTTGACGCCATTCTGAACGGAATGAATTCAGGTTGGCCACTTCCGAAAGAGACGAAGAGCTACATGGCAAAGGAACAGCAACGCGGCAAAGTCCGTCGGCGTGAGCGCAAGAATATCTCGTCGGGCGTCGCACACGTAAACGCGAGCTTCAACAACACGATGATTACCATCACCGATGCGCAGGGCAATGCCATCGCCTGGTCATCGGCTGGTACGATGGGCTTCAAGGGCTCACGTAAATCGACACCGTATGCGGCCCAAATGGCTGCCGAAGATGCCGGCAAGAAGGCCGCTGAGCACGGGATGAAGATTCTCGAAGTTCAGGTTTGCGGTCCAGGTTCCGGCCGCGAGTCGGCCCTGCGTGCGCTACAGGCCGCAGGCTACCAAATCACCGCGATTCGTGATGTGACGCCGATTCCGCACAATGGCTGCCGCGCAAGAAAGCGCCGCCGCGTCTGATCCTCCCCCGTCGTCGAAGAACGGCATTCTTGGATCACTTAGAAGTTTTGAACGACCTCGGACCGGTTGGGTCCAATGCCTCGCATGTGTCGCCGCCCGCCCAGCGGTTTAACCGACACAGTCTGCGCCGATTGAAGGAGGCGAACTTTTGACGAATATCATCCAGAAGAACTGGCAGGACCTCATCAAGCCGCAAAAGCTTGCGGTTGAGAAGGGCCGTGATGCCGAACGTATTGCAACGATCGTGGCGGAGCCGCTCGAACGTGGTTTCGGCATGACACTTGGCAATGCGCTGCGCCGCGTGCTGCTGTCGTCGCTGCAAGGCGCCGCGATCAAGACCGTCCAGATCGATGGCGTGCTCCATGAATTCTCGTCGATCCCCGGTGTTCGCGAAGACGTCACCAATATTATCCTGAACATCAAGGACATTGCCCTGCGTGTCCATTCGGAAGGCACCAAGCGGATGGTGCTCAAGAAGGACGGCCCGGGGCCGGCACGGGCCGGCGACATCGAGTGCGGTTCGGAGTTGGAAATCCTCAATCCTGATCACATCATCTGTCATCTTGATGAGGGCGCCGAAGTGCGCATGGAATTCACAGCCGACATCGGCAAGGGATATGTTCCGGCCGACCGCAACCGGCCCGAGGATGCACCGATCGGTCTCATTCCCGTCGACAGCATTTACAGCCCAATCAGCAAGGTTTCGTTCCGGGTCGAGAACACCCGCGAAGGTCAAATCCTCGACTATGACAAGCTGACAATGACGATCGAGACCGATGGTTCGGTCCGGGCTGACGATGCCGTGGCGCTCGCTGCGCGCATCCTGCAAGATCAGCTGGCGATCTTCATCAACTTCGAGGAGCCATCGAAGCCGGTTGAAGAGCGCGCGCATCCAGAGCTGTCGTTCAATGCGGCACTGCTCAAGAAGGTTGACGAGCTCGAGCTGTCGGTGCGTTCGGCGAACTGCCTCAAGAACGATAACATCGTCTATATCGGTGATCTCATTCAGAAGAGCGAAGCCGAGATGCTGCGTACGCCCAACTTCGGCAGAAAGTCTCTCAACGAGATCAAGGAAGTGCTCGCAACCATGGGGCTCCACCTTGGTATGGAAGTTCCGAATTGGCCACCCGATAACATCGAAGAACTGGCCAAGCGCTTCGAGGATCAGTTCTAGTCGTCTTTGTCGGTGGTGCGCCGCCAACAGGTGCACCACCTTATTGCCTGAACGAGGTGAGGCCGAAGAACCTCCCCGTAATAACCTAAGCGAAAGAGTTATAACCCATGCGCCATAAAAAGGCAGGACGGCGGTTCAGCCGCGACAGTGCACACCGGCAAGCCATGTTCTCGAACATGGCCGCTTCCCTCATCGAACACGAGCAGATCATTACGACCCTGGCCAAGGCCAAGGACCTGCGCCGTGTCGTCGATAAGTACATTACGCTTGCCAAACGCGGTGATCTTAATTCGCGGCGTCTGGCAGCGGCCCGACTGCGCAACGACGCGATGGTCAAGAAGCTCTTTGACACGCTCGGGCCGCGCTACAAAGAGCGCAATGGCGGCTATACACGTGTCCTCAAGGCCGGGTTCCGCTACGGCGATCAGGCTCCGCGCGCAGTTATTGAGCTGGTTGACCGCGACGAGAGCGCCAAGGGCGCCAAGGATCTCGCGCGCGTCGCGGCGGAACGTGAGGCGGACGAAAGCGAAGGTTGATCCGGCAGGTCATCCAAACCTTGTAATTATCCGTAAACGTATCGAAATACACGAAGGCCTCCTGTTTGGCACAGGGGGCCTTTTTGATGATGTGATGCGTTTGTTGGCTTAGGTCGCGATGTTGGATGGCGCAATGGCGGATATGAAGGATGGTCGGGTTCTTGTCACAGGCGCCAGCGGTTTCATTGCAAAGTGTTGCATCGCTGAATTGCTCAGGCAGGGTTACGCGGTGCGCGGGACGGTTCGCTCGCTTTCTCGTCGCGCGGAAATCGAGACGGCCTTGGTCGGCGCCGGGATCGAGGCGCCCGCAATCGAGTTGATCGAGGCTGATCTGACGAAAGATGATGGATGGCAGGAGGCCCTCGCTGACTGTCGCTTCGTCCTCCATCTCGCTTCACCGTTTCCGGCCGGTGAACCGCGTCATCCCGATGATCTGATAAAGCCGGCCCGCGACGGCGTCCTGCGCGTCCTGCGCGTTGCTGCCGGGGCGGGTGTCGAGCGGGTCGTGCAGACGTCATCGGTCGTTGCCATCATGCGCTGCGACAAGCCCGACGCCGTGCCGCGTACGGAGGCCGATTGGACAAACCTGGATGCCCCCGACCTGTCAACTTATGCTCGATCCAAGACTATCGCCGAACGTGCCGCCTGGGATGTCATGGCGGAACTCGCAGCCACCTCGCCGATGGCGTTTTGCAGCATCAATCCCGGGGTCGTCCTCGGCCCGGCAATTGACAAGGACATATCGACCTCCCACGCGCTCGTCCGGATGCTTGGGCGTGGCGTCTATCCGGCTCTGCCGAAATTGGCGTTTCCGGTTGTCGATGTTCGCGACGTGGCGCACCATCACGTTGTCGCCATGACCCACCCGGACGCCGCCGGCGAACGTTGGCTAAGTTGTGACGGAACGTTATCGCTGCGCGCAATGGGCCAGGTGATTGTTGAAACGCTACCGGATCTCAAGCGCAAGGTGCCGACTATGGAAGTGCCATCGACGTTGATGCGTCTGGCAGCGCCGCTGACACCGAGAATGATGGCCATTCGCGGCGACCTTGGGCGGGCGAACCTGTGTGACAATCGCAAGTCCGTGCAGCGTCTCGGAATGTCATTTCGATCGGCGCGCGAAGCTGTTGCCGCTGCGGCCAAAAGTTTGCGCGATTTGGGTGTTATCTGACCGTTCGGAGCATAATTGAAGGAGTCGCAGAATGCCCACCCAATCGGGTCGCCAGATTGTGGTCGTCGTGTTGGGCGTCATGTGCGCTTTGAACGGATTTGCGGCGGCTGCATGGGCCCAGCGTTCGACGTTGACAGAGCGCGTCGTGCCGCCATCGCGTGCTGCGTTACAGTATTCGTTCGCACCGATCGTGCGCCGGGCGACGCCGGCGGTGGTCAACGTTTATGTCCGCTCGACGAAGCGTGTCGTGCGGTCACCGATGTTCGACGACCCGTTCTTTCGGCAGTTCTTCGGCCGTCAGTTTGCGCTACCCCGACAGCGTGTCCAGAATTCGCTCGGCTCCGGCGTTATCGTCGACAAAAGCGGTCTGATCGTCACGAACGCGCATGTCATCCGGAGTTCCGGCAAGGCCGACATCCGTGTCGTGCTGTCCGACCGTCGCGAATTCAAGGCGCGCGTCGTGTTGGAGGACAAGAAGACCGACATCGCGATCCTGCGCATTATCGGGCGGACGACCGCCTTTCCTATCGTCAAGTTTGCCGACTCTGACGCGGCGGAAGTCGGCGACGTTGTCCTTGCGATCGGCAACCCGTTCGGCGTTGGCCAGACCGTAACCAGTGGCATCATCTCGGCACTGGCGCGCACCGGTTTTTCGCGCGATAGCTCCCAGGTCTTCATTCAGACCGATGCGGCGATCAATCCAGGGAATTCGGGCGGTGCGCTGGTTGATATGAACGGCCATCTTGTCGGTATCAATACCGCCATTTTCTCGAAATCCGGGGGGTCTCTTGGAATTGGCTTCGCAATTCCTGCCAATCTGGTCCGGCTGTACGTCAACAGTGCGTTGACCGGGCGCAAGGTTCAACGGCCCTGGCTTGGCGCACGCCTCGAGACGGTGACGCGTGAGATTGCCGAAAAGCTGCAGCTTACCCGCATCGCCGGCGCGCTCGTCCTGCAACTGGCCTCTGGTGGTCCGGCGAAGAAAGCCGGTCTTCGGGCGGGGGACGTGATCGTATCGGTTGACGGGCGTGCCGTCGCTGATGCCCGCGCCGCGTTCTACAGGCTTGCAACGCGAGGCGTCGGCAACACGTCGACCCTCGGTGTCCTGCGCCGTGGGCGACGCCTCGATGTCGAGTTGGCGCTGAAGGCGGCGCCGGGGCCCCGCCCCGGTGACCTTCTCCTGTTACAGGGAGATCATCCGCTCTACGGCGCCCGGGTTTCGAACATTCGCCCGTCACATGGTGACGAGTTCGATCTGGAAGTTGGCAGCGGTGTGGTCATCGTTGACATTGCGACTTCGTCGGCGGCAGCGGAGTTGGGCTTTAAGCGTGGTGACGTGATAATCCAGGTCGGTCGCAACGAGGTCACCGACGTCGGGGGGCTGAAGCGTATCCTGTCGCGGCGGCAGCGCGTTTGGTTCATCGCGGTGCGCCGTGGCAGCAAGGTGCTGCGCCTCGAAGTGCCGGGTTAGAGAGTCATTTATCGCCCGGTGCTCCAGGCCGCAGCCAAGACAGGCTTGCCGATAGCAGGTATCATGATGCGGCCGCGCAGCCGGCCCGATTGATGGCGCTTGCGCCGCGGGGCGAGGCGAAGCTTTTTGAGACAGTTTGTCAGGTGCACGACCGTGACGGATAGTAATGACCTTTTCCAGGCTGCGGGGATGGAGCGCGATGCGCCACGGCCGCTGGCCGATCGTTTGCGTCCAACGGCGCTTGACGAAGTCATCGGACAGGATCATCTCGTCGGCGCCGACGGGACATTGACAAGGTTGCTGCGCGCCGGCCGGATACCCTCGATGATCCTATGGGGTCCGCCCGGCTCCGGTAAAACCACGGTCGCGCGCTTGCTCGCTGACCAAACCGATCTCGAGTTTGAGCAGCTTTCGGCCATTTTCTCAGGCGTACAAGATTTGCGCAAAGCCTTCGATCGCGCCAAGGGGCGTCGCATTTCGGGCAAGGGCACGTTGCTGTTTATCGACGAGATCCATCGCTTCAACCGCTCGCAACAGGACAGTTTTTTGCCGCACATGGAGGATGGTACGATCACGTTGGTCGGTGCCACCACCGAGAACCCGTCGTTCGAGCTCAACCCGGCCGTGCTCTCGCGCGCCAGCGTGCTCACCTTTCATCGTCTCGATGACGTGGCGCTCGGCGAGCTCTTTCGTCGTGCGGAGGCCCTTGAGGGGCGTGCGCTGCCGCTCGACGATGATGCGCGCAATGCGATGATCGCGATGGCCGATGGTGACGGTCGTGCCGCCATCAATCTTGTCGAGGAAATGTTCGCAGCCGTCGCTCCCGGCCAAGGCGCCGTCGATCGGGCCGAGCTTGTCAGGATCGTGCAGCGCCGTGCGCCGGTTTATGACAAGAGCGGTGAGGGGCACTACAACCTGATATCGGCGTTGCACAAATCCGTGCGGGGTTCTGATCCGGACGCGTCACTCTACTGGTTGGCGCGTATGCTCGACGGCGGCGAGGATCGCTTGTTCATTGCAAGGCGACTCGTTCGCATGGCGATCGAGGATATCGGTCTTGCCGATCCGCAAGCGGTCGCGCAGGCGCTAGCCGCAAAAGACACCTATGATTTTCTCGGCTCGCCGGAAGGTGAACTGGCGCTTGCGCAGGCGACCATATATCTTGCCACGGCTCCGAAATCGAATGCCGCCTACATGGCATACAATGCCGCCATGCGCGCCGCACGCGGGCACGGTTCGCTAAGCCCGCCAAAGCATATCCTGAATGCTCCGACAAAACTCATGAAGGACGAAGGCTACGGCGCGGATTACGAGTACGACCACAATGCCGAGGATGGCTTTTCCGGACAGGACTACTTTCCCGATGAGATCGAACGGGAAACCTACTACGATCCGCCGGAGCGCGGATTTGAGCGTGAGCTGCGCAAACGCCTGGCCTATTTCGAAGGCCGTCGCCGTAAGAGAAATTCAGGGAGCAATGAGCAATGACGCAGATGGTCGAACCTGCCGAGGTCAAGCAGTGGTTATCGGATGGCAGCGAGATCGCCTTCATCGACGTGCGTGAACACGGCCCTTACGGTGACGGTCACCCATTTTTCGGCATTCCTGTTGCCTACAGCGTCTTTGAGACGCGTCTGACCGACATCGTACCCAATCGTGCAGTGCGGATGGTGCTCTACGACAATGCTGAGGGGCTCGCCGAATTGGCGGCGGCGCGCGCAAACGCGCTGGGCTACAGCAACGTATCGATCATGAAAGGTGGCGCACCGGCCTGGGGCGCGGCCGGCTTCACGCTTTATGAGGGTGTCAATCTGCCAAGCAAGACGTTCGGCGAATTGCTCGAAATCGAGCGGCATACACCGCGCAAGTCGCCGGAGGACGTTGTCGCCTTGGCTAAGGAAAAGGCCAACCATGTCATCGTCGATGGCCGGCCATGGGCGGAATTCACGAAGTTCAATATCCCTGGCGGAATCTGCTGCCCGAATGGCGAGTTGGCACTGCGCATCAAGGAGATTGCACCGGATCCGGAGACGACGATTATCGTCAACTGCGCGGGGCGCACACGATCGATCCTTGGCGCCCAAACACTCATCGATATCGGGGTGCCAAACCCGGTCTACGCGCTCGAGAACGGCACCCAGGGTTGGTTCCTGGCCGGGCTCGACCGCGAAGAGGGTGCCGATCGATCGTATCCAGATGGACCAAAGTCGCCGGGCGAGCTGGAAGCCTTGCGGGCGCGATCGAAAGAGCGTGCCGCCGCCACGGGCGTACCCTATGCAACGGCGGAACAGGCCGGCGCCTGGCTCGCCGATAGCAGTCGAACCACCTATCTGTTCGATGTCCGTACGCATGAAGAGTTTGAAGCCGATGGCGTACCTGGCAGCAGGCATGCCCCGGGAGGTCAACTCGTCCAGGCGACGGATCAGTGGGTTGGCGTGCGCGGTGCGCGGTTGATTGTCATGGACAACGACATGATACGCGCACCGATGGTTGCCAATTGGCTCCATCAACTGGGTCACGAGGTCTACATTCTTGAGGATGGCGTCGAGGCCGCGCGACGACTGACGATCCCGATGCTCGCTCCTTTCGAGCCCGAGCCGCTGCCGGCGATGTCCCCGGTGAACCTCGCAGCGCAACTGGATCACCACCAGCTGGTTGATCTGCGGACGGCCATGACCTATCGCGCCAATCACATCGACGGTGCTCAGTGGTCTATTCGTCCCCGCTTTGATCGGCTGGCGCTCGAACCGGGTCGGCCGGTTGTTCTCATCTCGGACAGCAAGGCCTCGGCTGCCCTTGCCGCACAGCGCCTCGTCGAGCTGGGACATTCAGATGTCCGGCAATTGCAAGGGGATGCGGCGGCCTGGCGGGCTGCCGGCCTCAAGATGGTCGCAACGCCAAACGACCCACCGGATTCCGACTGCATCGACTTCCTGTTCCATACCCATCAGCGCAATGATGGTGATGAGGCTGCGGCGCGCGCCTACATTGCCTGGGAAATCGGCCTGGTGGACCAA
>JBPCVZ010000465.1:0-8998 GCA_051010015.1 Hyphomicrobiaceae bacterium | reverse complement strand
GTCCTCCGGTTGCCAAGTAGCCAGACGCTTCAAGTACTCGATCACCGGGTAGAGCGCGCTGCTTGTGTGGTAGGGCGAACAGCGGAAGGTTATCGCGGGCATGCCCTCGGTGCGGATCTCGGCCCTGAGCCCGTCAATCAGGCCACTCTTGCCAATACCCGCCTCGCCGCTGATCGTTACGATCTGGCCGCGCCCTTCTTCCTTTGTGCTCTGCCAGGCGCGACGCAGAAGCCCGGTTTCTTCATCCCGCCCGATGAGTGGCTGCAAGCGCGCCGCGCCATCGGCTTCGTCTTCATCGGCATCATGGATGGTGTCATCGCGAAGCTCGAGCACGCCCCATGCTTTGACCAGGCCGGAAATTCCCTTCAGCTCATGGGAGCCCATATCATCATAGTCAAATGCATCGCCCGAAAGTTCTTTGGTCAGCGATCCGATGACGATGCCGTTGCGACGCGCGACACTCTGTAATCTGGCGGCCATGTTCGGCGCTTCGCCGATCACAGTGCGCTCTTGTGCCATGCCCTCGCCGACCACCTCGCCGACCATCACCATGCCGGTGGCAATCCCGATACGCACCGCGATTTCGATGCCTTTCTCGCGCCCCATCGTCTGGTTCAGCGTCACCATCGACCCGACGATGCTGAGTGCGCTTCGCACCGCGCGCTCGGCATTGCGCTCCAGGGATTTCGGATAGCCGAAATAGACCAGGATGCCATCGCCCATGTATTTGGCGACATAGCCCTCGTACTCCCTGACGTGTTTGGTAGAGACTTCCTGATAGGCCCGGATCACGTCCTGCAAATCCTCCGGGTCGAGTTGGGTCGACAATGCGGTCGAATCAGCCAAATCGCAGAACATGACCGTCAAGGGCCGTCGTTCGGCATCGCTGGATGGTTGCGGGTCTGATGCAGCCGATATGGCCAACGTTTCGCTGGTTAGCGAGCAAGCACCACTTCCGTCTTGGGCGACGAAAGCGCTTGTTTGGATTGCTCGGACAATCTCGCCGTTGATCGCTTGCAGCAGCCGCAGCCGATCACCAAGCGAAACCCCCAGTTTCTCCAAATGGCTTTCGGTGATTTGTGCCAGGACATCGGGGCCAATGTCGTTGTCCTCAAAGGTAGCGGCGTACTTGCCGAACCCTGAATTCTCCAGCCATGCTCTCAGGTCATTTGCCAATTGGATCATCCTTCTAGAAGAACGACCATAGCAGATCGGACGGGGCAACCCAGTAACGACGGTTACAGCGTCTACGTGACATTGGTGACCTTCAGTTCTGAAAGCTCAATGTCCGCTACTGGCAAAAGCCGACGTGGTCGCCGTCGGATGGCTTCGATCGCAGATGCCTGCATTTTCTGCAAAGCAGTCACAGGAAAGAGCGATCTTTGCCGGGCAGCAAAACAACCCACATTAACCCTCGCCACCACTTATCCCCGGCCCCGTGCCACGCTCCTATACTCGACCCATCCCGCTCACGAAGGGGTCGCTCGTCCGGAGGCGTCCACGAGAGAGGGCGGGCATGCAGGTCACGCGCCGGCGCAACGTACGCCCGGCGTTATAGCGACGCCCTGCCGTCCTGCCTGTGGTGAGAGTCCCAGGTGCCCGCAGCTTAAAAGAGGCGTGACTCAGCGATAAATCCTGCACGGGGCGGCAACCGGCCGCTAAAAAATTCTTACGGATGCGGTCTGGTTGCTGCCCCGTACCCCTTCGCCTCATCCCTTCGGCGGCCGCCCGCGCGAAGCCCAATCGCACGTGCCCGGCGTCTCCCCACATCCCAGCGCGCCCGCACCAGCCACACCCCGCCGCCACCCCTATACGCGCGGCGGCAATTATGCGACCTAGGTCACGAAACCGAACTGGGCTCCTCTTGCGAGCTGTCCCAGCGATCCGGTGCCCCGCGTGCGCAGCACGCAAGTAACAATAGCAGCGCCCCCGCGGAGGTGCCCGAGCGGCAGCGAGGAAGAGCACCGTGAGCGAAACCAAACCACTCCACATCAAGTCCGTCGACGTCATTCCCCTGCGCATCCCGTTCGAAGACGGCAGCGACCGCAGCCCCGGCCTGATGCCGACCAAATGGACCGAACTCGACATCGCGCTCGTGCGCGTCGAAACCCATGACGGCATCGTCGGCTGGGGCGACGGCTTTGCCTATGCCTGCCGCCGCGCCACCGTCGCCGCCATCGAGGACCTCGTCATCCCGCAGGTCGTCGGCAAGGAGATCGGTGACATCGTCACCTTCAACCGCGAGCTGCAGAAACGCCTGCACCTGCACGGGCGCTACGGCATCACGATGTTCGCGATTTCAGCGATCGACATCGCGCTGTGGGACATCGCCGCCAAGCTTGAGGGCGTGCCGCTCTCGCACCTGCTCGGCGGCCGCCGCCGTGAGACACTGCCCGCCTATGCCAGCCTGATGCGCTACGGCGATCCCTCGACCGTGCACAAATACGCCGCCAAGGCCGCCGCCGAGGGCTACAAGACCGTCAAACTGCACGAGATCACGGTCGAGGCCATCGAGGCGGGCCGCGATGCCGTCGGCGACGACATCCTGCTGACCACCGACGTCAACTGCAACTGGTCGCTCGACGAGGCACTCGAGATCATGCCGCACATGAAGCGGCTCAATCTGTTCTGGGTAGAGGAGCCGACATTCCCGCCCGACGACGAAGAAACGCTCGCCGCGCTGCAGGAGAAGTTCGGAGTCGCGATTGCCAGCGGCGAGAACGCCTGCACGCATGTCGAGTTCGCGCGCACGATCCCGAAAATCCAGTTCTGCCAACCGAGCGTCACGAAGGTCGGCGGCGTCAGCGAGTTCATGGCGATCTGCCATCAGGCGACGAAGGCGGAAAAAGTCCTGATGCCGCACGCACCGTACTTCGGCCCCGGCTTCTGGGCGACGGCGCAGATCATGGCCGCGCAACCGGTCTGCGGGCTTTTCGAGCATCTCTACATCCAGCCCGAGGCCTATCTCGACCCGGCCATTCCGCTGCCAAGGGACGGCATCGTCACGGTCCCCGACCGGCCCGGCCTCGGCTTCGATCCGGACCCGGCGGTGATCGAAAAATATCGCGTCTGATTGGTCCTCGGATCCGCGAACCACGGCAGCATTGTCTCCAGGGCGGAACAGTCCGTTGCCGGTTAGCAGACTTATACTCCGCGCCAGTCCGCCTATCCTAGGGCAATCATTCTATCCGCCGACCAGGAGCCGTCATGACCGAAGCCAGGAAAGCCCGTGCCGTCGGCATCAACCATGTCGCCTTGGAGGTTGGCGATATCGACGAAGCCCTCGCGTTCTACGGACAGTTCATCGAGTTCAGCCTGCGCGGCCGGAGCGAGACCATGGCGTTCATCGACCTGGGCGACCAGTTCATCGCGCTCTCCAAGGTCGACAGCCAGCCGCGCGATCACGACCGGCATTTCGGTCTCGTCGTCGACGACAAGGAGGCCGTGCGCCGCAAGATCGACGAAGTCGGCATCGAGATCGTCTCGGAGCGGTTCATGGATTTCTATGATCCGTGGGGCAACCGCATCGAGGTTGTCGGCTACGACGGCATCCAGTTCAGCAAGGCCGACCATGTCCTGGCCGGCATGGGCATGCGCGACCTCGGTAAAACCGAAAAGGCATTGAAGGAACTCAGCGACAAAGGCATGGTGCCGAAGTAGTCCGCGGCACGACATCGCCGCCTATACTAATCTCGCCTTTCAACCCGGCGTCTGAGCGCCACCGCATCGGCGAGTTCGACATCGAGCAAACTGGCAACAAGGTTCACAGCTGCCCGTTCATCGTGATCGATGTTCGCGTCCGCATGCCCAATTTCCCACAGCAGGCGAACAACTTCCAGACGACCGTCGCGGTCCAGGTTCTGGTGCAACACCCAGGTGAACTTGTGCAGGTCACCCGCATCACTCACGCGCTGTTCAGCATTTTCGATCAACGCACCAACGTCGGCATGCGAAAGGCCATAGCGCTCCATCAGCACCGCACGCAGTTTGGCATCCTCAACGTCCGACTTGTGGCCATCCGCCATGGCGCAATGCACCAGCAGCGCCGCACAGGCAACCTGGACCTCTTGCGGGCTGAGACCTGTCGGCTTCTGGTCGCTCAGAACATCGTCAATCAACGCTTTGAAATGCTTCAGCATCTGTTCTCGCAGGATGGCACGTTTCGAAGATCATCAGTTTTCGGCCCACGCGCCAACCCGGCCGAGAAACCCGAGACATTTTTCCAATTCGCTGATTTCAATCCACTCGTTCGCCGTGTGCGCCTGCGCGATGTCGCCCGGCCCGCAAACGACGCTCAGCGCACCAACCTGATGAAACAAGCTCGCCTCGGTTGCATAACTCACCGCAAACGTCTCGTTTTGCCCGGCAAGCTTCAGCGCCAAGGACAGCACGTCCGACTCCGGATCGGCCGCAAACGCAGGCACATCATTCGTCCGCGCAATCTTGATGTCGGCTTCCGGCGCGATCGCACGCATCGCCGGCAGCAATTCGTCGGCCTTTGCTCGGATCCGCGCCTCGATCGCATCGGGATCGATCCCCGGCATCGCCCGGATTTCCCAACCGAACCATGTCGTCTCCGGCACGATATTGCTCGCGTTGCCGCCCTGTATTTCAGTCACCTGCAAGGTTGTATAGGGCGGTGTAAACCGCTCATCACGCGGGCCCTCCATCAACTCGCGCTCGATCTTGCCAAGCTCGACAATCAACTCACCGGCAACGGCAATGCTGTTGACACCAAGCGGCGCCAGGCTCGAGTGCGCCGGCCGGCCCGTGATATCCACACTCCAGCGCACCGGACCCTTGTGCGCATCAACCACCGACATGCTCGTGGGCTCACCGACAATCACCATGCGCGGCTTGACAAGCTTGTCGCCCATCTCCGCAATCATCGGACGCACGCCCGTGCACCCCACTTCCTCGTCATAGCTGAACACGATGTGGATCGGCGTTTTCAGATTGCGCGCACTGAACTCGGGTACCTTCGCCATAACGCAGGCGACAAAACCCTTCATATCGCACGAGCCTCGTCCGTAGAGCTTCGATCCCTTTTCGACCAGCTCGAACGGGTTGGTATCCCAGTCCTGACCGTCGACGGGTACGACATCCGTGTGTGCCGAAAGACCGATACCACTCACACTCTGAGGCCCGATAGTTGCAAACAGCGAACTCCAGTTTCCCGTCTCATCCGGCACCCGTGTGCTCTCGACGCCATGTTGTTTCAGATAGTCCTCGATAAAGTCGATGATCGGCAGATTCGAGTTCCGACTCGTCGTATCGAACGAGACCAGCTTCGCAAGCAGAGTTTTAGTTTCGTCGAGAAGCGCAGGCGATGGCTCTGTCATAGTCGTCCTTCGGTTAGGAGATGGCTGCAACCCCGTCGCGCTGCTCGCAACTTTACTTTCAACGCGAAAACAGCAAGCACAAGGCATGGACGTTGCGGCATTGCTTCGAGCCAGGCGGCCCTCCACGTCAAGTGCCTAGTTCAATGTTCTTTGTGCTTCCGGACTGTCGAGCGAAAACGCCGGGATTTCAACCTCGAAAACGTCGCCGTCGGCATCAACCATGCCATAGTGTCCGACCATCACACCACTCGGCTCGTTCAACGGACAGCCGGATGTATAGGTGAAACTTTCGCCCGGCTTCAGTGTCGGTGTCTCACCGACGACACCAGGGCCACGAACCTCTTCAACTCTGCCTTTGGCATCTGTTATCTGCCAATAGCGCGTCTTCAGCTGTGCAGCCGTTTTTCCCTCGTTCTCGATCACAACTGTATAAGCCCAGAGGTAGCGCCCGTCCTCGGCCTCATGCTCCAGAAACTGCGGCGTCACACTGACCTTGATTCCGCGCGTTATGGCTTCGTACATAGCAATTCTCTCGGATTAAGCGTCTACCCGTTTCTAGCGCACTTTAGATTGGTAGACCACGCAACTTCTGCAAGTTCCGTGAATAGCAACGGCGCGGCAGGTTCTGCCGCGCCGTTGTCGTACGATCGTCGGGCTGCGCTCCTATTCCTCGCGGAACGTCAGTGCCATCTGGTCAACGAGCGGCTGGGTGAGATACGTGATCACACGACGCTTCTGGCCTTGAATGAAAACCTCGGCTGGCAGACCTGGCGTGAGCTGCTTCTTGCCAAGCTTGGCCTTTTCTTTCGGCTTGATCGCAATCGTCGCCTTGAAGAAGCTTTGCCCAGATTTTTCGTCCTTCGTCTCATCCGGCGAAATCCCTGTCACGGTCGCTTCCAGCTCTGGCGTAACCCGCTGCTTGAAGGCACTGATTCGCACCAGCGCTTGCTGGCCGATATAGACCTGATCGATCTCGTGCGTCTGAATTTTGGCCGAGACCAGCAGCAGCTCATCTTTTGGAATAACCGACATCACGGTCTGGCCGGCCTTGATGACACCGCCAACGGTAAAAATCTGCATTTCGTGGATCAAACCAGCTCGCGGGGCACGAATTTCAAGGCTTGTTGTCCGATCAAGAGCGGCTGCATACTGCTCTTCTGCTTCCTGCAGCTGCGATTGGTTTGCCTTCAGCTGATCGAGAATCTTGGAGCGCTCGGTCCGTTTCAGCTCGGCAATCCTGAAATTTGTTTCAGCAAGGCGCGAACGGGCACCCGAAATCTTGGCATCGATATCTCCGATCTCGCCACGCGCCCGGGCAACCTGGCGAATCGTCTGACGCAGAACGGACTTGCGGATCAGCCGCTTCTTGTCGAGCGCCTGCTGCGCCGAAAGGTCATCCGTGGACTGCTCCAATTCGATTACGCGTGCCCGCCGGACTCGCTGGAAGCCTTGGATTTGGTCTTTGGTTTGACGATTGCGCTCGGTCAGCTGGGACAGCTGCAGGCGAATAGCCGACATCCGAGCCGTCAAGAGCGTCTGCTGCAGGCTCATCGCGGCATTGAATACAGTGCGCTCCTTGCCAAGCTTAAACGGCGGCTTGGGGCGCTGCAAAACGGTCTTGCCGTCACGTTCAGACAGAAGACGGGCTTTTTCGACTGTGAGGTCAATCAAGCGCCCCTTCAGAATTGCGAAGTCGGCTTCCACCTTGGTGCTGTCGAGGCGAACAAGGACCTGACCCTTCTTCACATAGTCGCCATCGGCAGCCAAAATGGCACCGACCGTGCCGCCTTCGAGGTGCTGCACAGCCTGCGCGTTCGATTTGACGACGAACTTACCGTTCGCGATCACGGCGCTCTCCACCTGCGCCGTTGCGGCCCAGCCGCCGACGCCGAAGACCAGAAGGCCGGAAACTATGGCAAATCCGCGCATCAGCCTGCGGACCGAATTGGCGGTTTGGGCGAGGTCTGTATCAAATTCATGCATCGTAGGGTCTCCCGAAATGTGTCCTGCGCGATGTCCCGCGCGATTGGGTCTGTTGGGTCTCGTGAATTGCTCCTTGGCACCAAGTGCCATGACATGACTTTGGGCAGTTCCGGTTGCAATTGCTGTGAGTTGCGCCACATCGCCGGGGCGAAGCGCAAAAAAGGACCGGCCCCGATCAACACGGAGCCGGCCTTTCTGTCGCTCGGTTGCGACGCCTGCTAGGCGGTAGCGGTCCGGTCGAGGTCGATGACCGGGGCATTGCTGTTGGCACCAATCTGATCCGAACCGGTTGCCGGGTGATGGATCGGCATGGCCGAAGAGGCCGGAAGGATCTGACCATGTGCCACCTGAGTTGGCTGGCCGGAAGGCACCTGGCTCGGCTGGGCCACCGGAGCCGGGCTCGGCGCGGCCGCAACAGCGGCTGGCTGCGGTGCCGGAGCTGCCGGCATCGGAACGACCTGAGCCGGTGCAGCGGGCATCTGTGTGACCTGGGCCGGGGCCGCTGCAGGGGCAGCCTGAGCCGGCTGCGCTGCGATCTGCTGAGCCTGCGGCGCAGCTGCTGGAGCCGGCATGGCGGGCTTGTGCGGCTGGCCGGCCCGCGGGAACAGGGCGGCGAGAACCTGGCGCTTCGGGCCGAACATCTCGGCGCGGCCATTGCGCAGCGACAGAATTTTGTTGGCTGCCATGATCGCGCTCGGGCGGTGGGCAACGATCACAACTACCTTGCCGGCAGCCCGCATCCGCTGAATCGCCTCGTTCAGCGACTGTTCACCGCTCGGATCAAGGTTCGAGTTCGGCTCGTCGAGCACGATCAAGAACGGGTTACCGTAGACGGCACGGGCAAGACCGATGCGCTGACGCTGGCCGCCGGAGAGCGTCATGCCACCTTCGCCAACCTGCGTATCGTATCCGTTCGGGAACGACAGGATCATCTCATGCACGCCAGCCATCTGGGCCGCTGCGTAGATCTCCTCGGACGTCGCATCCTTGCGGAAACGGGCGATGTTCTCTGCAATCGTGCCATCGAACAGCTCGATGCTCTGTGGCAAGTGACCAATCGAGTCTGCCAGCACGTCCGGCGAGTAGTTGGCGATCGGCGCATCATCGTAGCGCACTTCTCCGCGGGTCGCCTTCCAGGCACCAACCAGGGCGCGGATCAGCGTAGACTTGCCGCAGCCGGATGGACCGATGATGCCCAGCGCATCGCCTGCGTCAACTTCGAAGGACACACCCGACAGGGTGGCGGCACCCGCCCCTGGCGGCACGATGGCCAGGTCGCGAACCGACAGCTTCTTTGTCGGTACGCCCATGCTGTGCTCACGCTCAGCAACGTTCGGCAACGCGCGGATCAGATCACGCAGGCGTCTGAAGGCCTGCCAAGCGAAGCTATAAGTACGCCACTGGCCCATCGCCTGGTCAACAGGTGCCAGAGCGCGCGACAGAATAATCGAGCCGGCAATCATCGCACCAGGCGACATCTGGCCAAGCATCACGAGATACGCACCAACGGCCAACATTGCCGACTGTAGCACGAAGCGAACCGTTTTCGTCATCGCAGCGAAGACGCCTGCGTGGTCGGAAAGTTCCCGCGACATCGCTATGGCGTTGACGTACCCGGAGCCCCAACGGCGACAAAGATCGTCACCCATGTTCATAGCTGCAGCCGCTTCGCC
>JBPCVZ010000464.1:0-9321 GCA_051010015.1 Hyphomicrobiaceae bacterium | reverse complement strand
TCGCCAGCGCAGTCCGTTCATGGACATCTACGCCTGCTTTGCCAAGCAGCACATGAAAATGTTCGGCCTCACCGAACGCCAACTCGCCGCCGTCTCCTCGAAGAACCATTGGCACTCGACGCACAATTCGAAATCACAGTTCCGGTTCGAAGCCTCGATCGATGACGTGCTGGCGGCACGTCGTATTGCCTGGCCGCTGACGCTGCCGATGTGCTCGCCGATTTCAGATGGCGCCGCGGCGGCAATCGTCTGCTCGAAGAGCGCGCTCGATCGCTTCGACAAGACCCGTGCGGTCCGCGTGCTCGCCTCCGTCATGGGCACCGGCATCGAGCGCGCGCCCGAAGACCTCGAAAACCATATCACACGGCGCACCGCGAAACAGGCCTACGAGCAGGCCGGCATCGGCCCGGACACAATCGATGTCGCCGAGGTCCATGACGCCACCGCCATGGGTGAGATCACGCAGACCGAAAACCTCGGCTTCTGCGCCTTCGGCGACGGTGGCCGTCTCGCCGAGGACGGCGACACGCGCCTTGGCGGGCGCATCCCGGTCAACCCGTCGGGCGGGCTCGAATCCAAAGGCCATCCGATCGGCGCCACCGGCCTCGGCCAGATCTACGAACTCACAACGCAATTGCGCGGTGAAGCCGGCGACCGCCAGGTCGACGGCGCCCGCCATGCCATCGCGGAAAACGGCGGCGGCATTTACGGCATCGAGGAAGCGACCTGCTGTATCACCGTGCTCGGTCGCGCCTGATCGGCGCGAGCGGGACCCGTCCCGCACCCTGCTGGGAGGCGCAGCCTCCCAGACCCTCCAGTCTTCAATAAAGGGTGGGTCCGGGAGGTCTCCTCCATTGGCGGGGTGATGGGCCTGCCCCGTACCCGTTACGGGGGCGGCAGCCCCACGCGCGAAGCGCATTACCCGTCCACGATAATGTGTGGCACGAACCGCGACAGATCGCGCGTAATCCGCGAGCTGTCTTCGCGCACGCCAAGCCCGCAGGCGCGGTCGCCGACCACCCACGAGCCAAGCACGGCATGCTGGTCACCGGCCTGAAACAGCGGCGCAAAGGCCTGCACGATGCGCGGCGTGCCGCCGTAGTCGCCCTCGCTTTGCTCGACGATCGCCGCACCCTCGCGGATCGTCACGTTCTCCCCTTCGCGCGAAAAGAACGGTTTTAGGACAGCATGTTCGAGATCGCCTGCTCGCGGATCATCCTCGAAGAACGACGGCAATAGGTTCGGATGGTCCGGATGCTGGTCCCACAGCAGTGGCAGGAACGCCTTGTTCGACAGGATCGCCTTCCATGCCGGCTCGACGAACACACCAGCCTTCAGGTGGTTCGCGAACGGCTCGCGCAGCATGTCCTCCCAGGGGTAGAGCTTGAAGCACTGGTCGATCGTGCGATCTTCCTTGTCGGTAAAGCGCCCCTGCGCATCGACCCCGATCTCCTGGATGTCGATCAGCTGCACGCGATGACCGGCCTGCACGGCGCAATCCATCAGATAGGCCGCCGTGCCCTTGTCCTCGTCGCTTTCCGTCCAGCACGCGAAATGAAAGATCGCGTCCGTTGGAAACCGGCCGAACGCCTCGACAAGGCTTTCCTGCAGGAAATTGTACTGATCGGTGCCCTCGGGCAGGCGGCCCGCCTCGATCTGGTCGATCAGCCAGTTGTGCTGGAAAAACGCGGCTTCGAAAATCGACGTCGGCGTGTCGGCATTGTATTCGAGCAGTTTGGCCGGGCCCGTCCCGTCATAGGCGAAATCAAACCGGCCATAGATGTGCCGGTCGCCGGCCGTCCAGCTGTCGCGCACCAAGTCACGGTGCGCCTCGGGAATATCGAGACGCGCCAGCGTCTCGTCGTTCTTAACCACATCGGCCACCAGGTCGATGCACATGTTGTGCAACGCCTGGCTCGGGTCCTCGATGTCGCGCTCGATCTGCTCGAGCGAAAAAGCGTAGGCCGCCCCGTCGGTCCAGTAGGGCTCGCCATACATCTCGTGAAAGCCGAAGCCAACGTCGCGCGCGATGTCGCGCCACCCGTCCCGCTCAGCCAGCGTCATGCGCTTCATTGCGTGCCGCCTTTGCTTGCCGCCGCCGCGGACGTGCGATCAGCCGCCCCAGCCGCGCCTCGAATACGAGCGTCCGCCGAAGCCGCGCCGCGTCACCGTGCGGGTATTGACGTTGACCGGCCGCGACACCGTCTTTGCCGACGTGCCCGTGCCTGTGCGCACGCGCGTTACCGTGCGCCCACCGCGATCGCGATAGATCGGCGTCGAATAATAGCCCGGATACGACGAGCGGTAGTTGTAGTAATCATAGGGTGAGCGAATGCTCTGCAGCGCCTGCGAGACAAGAAAACCGGTCAGCAGCGGCGTATAGAAGTTCGACGACGTTGTCGCATTGCCGCTTGTCACCGGCGTCGAGTGCACCATGCACTTGTTCGCGCCGAACTGCTTTTCGCACTCATCGCTGGTCTTGAACCGTGGTGCCGTCTTGGCGTGCCGCGAAACGGCTTCGCCGAACTCCTTGTCACAAACGAACTCACTGTAACCAGACTTGCGGCAATCCGAGACGCTCTTGAAGACCTGGCTCGTGTCGGGACTGTCATCGCAGGCCGCAACCGTTAGACCGGCCACGGCAATCGTTCCAAGCGCAAGCGACTTGCGTGACGCGGAGGATTTGCGCCGACGCGGTCGCTCTGATGCCGACGACTTACTGTCCACCTGACGATCGGGGCCGGCCGTGTCATTTGAATCTTTCATGGTGGCCACCTCAATAGGTCATGCAGGCGGCGTTCAGAAGGCCGACCGCGAGCGCAATCCCGCCCGCCCAGGCACCGGCTGAAACGCTGCCATCGGTGATCTTCTGTGCGATGTCATCCATCGTGTAGGATGCGGCAAAGAACGCGACGATCTGCACCAGCCCGCCGATGATCGCCCAGATGATGAAATCCACGATCGACACCGAGTTGGCGGCGGCCGAGGCCAGCGGCAGCGAGAATCCGAATAACGCACCGAGGTACGCAATGACCGCGGCGTTATTGCCTTCGCGGATCAAGTTCAGTTCTTTGTGCGGCGTGGCGTAGGCGTAAACTTGCGAAAACCCGATCAGCATCGCCAGACCAACAACGAAATACCCGAGAAATGCGGGCAAACCCGCAACATAGCCGAACATGTCAAATCCTTCCCATAGACGCTTGTCATCGCGCGCCGCCGCGCACAAAGCTCCGGAATCTTATACGCGCTGTACATCTGCCGATGCCAGACCATAGCCGATCATGAATTCGACAGAACCGCCCTGACGGCTGACGTTCTCGCCGATATCACGCTCTATATTGATCAGCAGCATTTCTTCGACTGTCCCGATTGGCCGCGCGTACAGCATGCACTGCTGATGGATCGAGCGCACCGTTTCGCCGTCATTGACATCCTCGGTAAACTCCACGAGATCGACCCGACCGGCGCTCTCGCCCCAAAAGCGCGCGAACAGGATGCCGTCGGCGTCGTACTCGGCCTGCCCGACCATTCCATTGGGGCCAATCCAGCGATCCCATTCGGCCGACGTCATCGGCGTCACTGAATCCCACGGCCGATACAGGCTCACATCGCTGATTGATTCGCGACCGCCGCCCGGTTCCGCCATCACCTGCAGGATCTGGTCGTCGCCGTCATAGTAGCGCGTCAGGGTCGTTGCGCCGTCGAGTTTGGCGGTACCGATCGCCTCGACGATAAACGTGCCGCCCAGTGGTGGCGGCAGCGCCGGCTCACCTGCTGCGAGCCCGGCCTGCAACCCAAGCGTATCGAGTTCGATCGCACCACCGAGCGCGACCGCCAGTGGCCCATGCTCTTCCGGCAGTTCGTCTTTCTTTCCGCCGAATAATCCCAAGATCATCTGCTGGTTGCGCCTCCATCGCGGTCGGTGTCGCTCACGTCATCGCTGAGCGGCAGTTTCTCTTCCCCGAGCGAGCTCCACAAGACCTCATCGGGCGCCTGCCGGGCATCGGCAATATAGAACAGCTGGTCACCGGCACGAATACGCTGGTCGGTCGGGCAGTTGAGGTCGACGTTTCGGTCATCCGGCCCGCTCAGGCCGACCAGCGTCATGCCATAGTGACGCTTCAGGCCAACCATCGCATCGAGATACGAGATTGGCGTCGTGCCGCTCGGCACGATCATCGAAAACGCCGTGTCCTCGCTTTCCGCCGACAAAAGCCGGTCGGCAACGCGCGATGCGCCCGGATCGCGCGACGCCCGCACCAGAAGCTCCGCCGACAACGACCCGATCGCCTCGACATCAGGGCACTGACGTGAAATCAGCTCGACCGCGCGCTCATCCTCGAAATGGGCAACGATGTGCGCCGATGACTTCGATGAGGACGCCGCCAGCGTCGCCGCGATCGTCTCATCGTCATCGCCGCCGCGAATGATCACCCTTGCTGCCGTCGCCAACCCGGCGCGTTGCAGTCCGCTCGGCGTCGAAAGCGCATCCGAGCGCACGTAGTCGATCACGTCCGGCATCGGGTTCTGCTCCAGCGATTTGTCGACCAGGATGATGCGCTCGCCGTCGCTGCGGTCCGCCAGCAGCAACTCGATCAGGCGTCGCGTCCTGATCCCCTGCCAGCCCAGGATAACCGTGTGGCCATCACGCTCGATGTAGTCACCGTAACCGTTCATGCGCCTTCTCCAGCTCGAACCGACGTCGGTAATGGCCTTGCCCAGAATGGCCGTAAAGATCGCGATCGCCCCCGGAATGATCAACACGATAGACACGATTCGCCCAGCCGCCGTGGCCGGTGACATGTCGCCGTAGCCGACCGTTGTTGCCGTCACGACGTAGAAATAGATGTACCCGACCAAGTCGCTGATCAGCTCGCCTTCGCCGCATATTGCCAGCAGGATGTACGACAAAAGGCAATGAACGACCGCAACGCCGAACAAGGCCGACCAGGACACGGTCGCAACCGCCACATATATGCGCCGCATCAAGGCGTGAAACAGAGGCACGAAAATCCCCTAGCATTTCATCAACGGATCATAGTAACCAAAACACAGACATCTCGATCAGCACGACGCTCGTCCACACCGGAAACCCGGTTGCAACATAGCGTCGAACCGGGGCAACATCACCTTTGTTTGGGTATCTCTGAGCAAATCTAGCAAGCAGCGGTGAATTCGGCGAGCTTGGTTCTTACATAACACTCATCGCGATCGGCGCAAACGACGAGGAAATCAATGAAAACACCCCCAGAAGGCTGGACCCTGTCGAGCCTCACTGAGCTGTTCGCCAGCGACCCGGAAGCGCTTGGCGACGTCGATGTGAGCGTGGCTGAAGGCTCGGATGTTCTCCAGGTCACGTTGAAGGAACGCGGCGATCTCAATGTACTGATCGCGGCCAGCGGCGACCAGATCCTCATGAGTGTTGCGCTGACACCGGCCGCTGACGTGCCAAACCGTGCCGCATTCGATCAGCTGGTCCTGCGCACCCACAAGCTCGTGCCACTCTCCACATTCGGCCTCACGACCATCGACCGTGCCGAATGGTACGAGCTGTTCGGCTCGCTCTCTTCACAGTCGCTCGCCGACGTCGTTGTCGAGGAAGCCGACGTGCTGGCCAGCAATGCGCTTGATGCAGCCGAAATGATTTCAGAGTGGATCGCCAACGGCGGCTCGACCGGTGAAGGAGACAAGTCATGAGCATCTGGATGAAACTTGTCACGGCCGTACGCGGCGGCGCCAACGAGGCCGCCGAGGCGGTTGCCGACAACCAGGCCATGCGCATCCTCGATCAGGAAATGCGCGACGCTGAAAATGCCCTGCGCAAGGCGCGCAGTGATCTTGCCGGCTTGATGGCCAACGGCAAGCGTATGGAGAAACGCGTCAATGAACTCAACGAGAAATCCGAGCGTGACATGGAAAACGCCCGCGCCGCCGTCACGGCAGGGCGCCAGGACCTCGCCGAAGGCTTGGCCTCTCGCGTCGCCAACACGCGCGCCGAACTGGAACGCGATACGGCTGATCTCGAGCGCCTGTGGGCGCAGCAGCAGTCCATGACGCAGACGATCCGCCAGACCGAGTCGCGCATCGCCACCATGAAGCGTGAAATCGAAAGCGTGCGCGCGACCGAGTCGCTGCAAAAGGCGCAGTCTGCCATCGCCGCAACACAATCAGGCGTCAATTCGCGGCTCGGCAGCGCAATGGGCTCGCTTGAGCGCATCAAGCAGCGTCAGGAAAAGACGGCCGCCCAGATCGAAGCCGGCGAGGAACTCGCCGCGATGGAGTCCGGCAGTGATCTCGACCGGCAACTGCTCGAAGCTGGCATCGGCGGCCAAGTATCCTCGACCGACAGCATTATGGCGGAAATCATGGGCGGCGCGGCCCCGCAAAAGCTCGAAGCCGTCGACAGTCCCGCTCTGCCATCGCCCGAAAAGAAGTAACGCGACGCTAATCGGGCGAGGCGCAACAGTTCCGCGGCTCGCCCGAATTGCGCAACTCCTGACTAACCGCGAATATCACGCGCGATCGCGTCATACGGCATGTCGCGCCGGATGAAGCCGCCCGACAGCAACGCCGCCTTGAGCCGCACGATCGCCGTGACCGGCAACGACGGCTCGCGTGCCCACAGTCCCGCTTCGCGATAGCCATCGATCGCCGCGGCCAGCACCCGTTCATCGAGGTCCGGGAAATAGGGCGCAACTTTAGCCGCCAGTTCGTCGATCGGCATCGCGTACATCCGCGTCAAAGCATGCCCGATGCCCTTGACCAGCGTCTCGCACACCGCCGGGTTCTCATCCATGTACGTTCGCGTAGCGTAGAACGTCGTGAACGCGACGTCGCCACGCACGGCGAAACGGTGCCAGATATGTCCATAGCCGTCGGCGACCGCCTGGCTGGCGTACGGCTCGAACACCTGCATCACGTCGATTTCACCCGCCTTGAGCCTTCCGGCGTTCTCCGCCATCGGTCGGTCATCAACGCGTTCGAGGCTCGCCGGATCGATGCCGGCGCGCTGCAAATCGTCCTGAAACGTCAACCACGGCGTCGGCACGTCGCTTGCCACCGCGATGCGCTTGCCGGCGAGATCGCGAAACCGGAAGTCCGTCAGCGTCTCGCGCCCGACCAGCATGAACGGGTCACGCGAGACGACCTGGCCGAAACACATCAGCGGGCACGCCGGGTCCTCGTCGTGATGCATCATGACGCGCATCGGCCCGCCCCATGAAACGTCGACGCGGCCCGCCATCAACCCGATCGCAGTCTCGGATGTGGCCGGCGACTTGATGACCTCGACATCGAGGCCAAGATCGCGCCAATCGCCATCGACGCTTGCCAGGTAGAACGGCGTGTACACGACGCCGCGCAGGTTCTCATAAACTCGAACAGGATGTGCCATCCGGCGATGTGATCCCGTTGGCGATGGTTCTGTCAAGGCATGTGAGGCGCCGCGCGAACCCGCAGCCTTGTGTTAGGCTCACACGCGGCAGCAGTTGCGAGGAGATCACCGCTCGATGGACGCCATAGCTAGATTTGCCGAACACGTTGCGACCACCCGCTTCGAGGACATGCCGGAAAGCGCCGTGGCGGCCGCCGAGACGATGATCTTCGACACCATCGGGGTCGGCATCGGCGGCAGTTCCGGGCCAATGGCCGTGGAACTCGCCGACGCGCAGGAACTCAACGGCCGCGGCGACGACGCCCACGTCTGGTCGCTCGGCAAGCGCCTGCCGGCGGCCGCGGCGGCGCAGTGCAATGCCTACCAGGCCCACAACAGCGAGTTCGACTGCGTCCACGAGGACGCCGTCGCGCACGTGCTCACAGCGATCGTGCCGGCGTGCATGGCGCATGCCGAACGCACCGGCGGCATCGACGGGCGCCGCTTCATCGAGGCCGTCGTGCTCGGCGTCGACGTGGCCAGCAACCTCGGCGTCGCCGCGATCTCGGGCCTGCGCTTCTTCCGCCCCGCCACCGTCGGCGCGTTCGGCGCCGCCGCCGCGCTGTCGAAGCTCAGGGGCTTCGATGCCGCGCGCACGATCGATGCCTTCTCGATCGCCTACGGGCAGGTCTCGGGCACGATGCAGGCGCACGAGGAAGGCTCGATGCTGCTCGCCATGCAGATGGGCTTCAATACGCGCAACGCGGTGATCGCGAGCGATCTCGCCAGCCTCGGCTTCACCGGTCCGCAAAACGTCCTCGAAGGCCGCTTCGGGTACTTCGGGCTGATCGAGACGCACGGCGACATCCAGGCCGAACTGGCAACGCTCGGGCACAACTGGCGCATCGAGGAGGTCGCCCACAAGCCGTTTCCCTCGGGCCGCGCGACACACGGCGTGCTCGACGGCTGCATGGTCCTGCAACGCCGCCACGGCATCGACGCGGACGCCATCGCCAGCATCACGGCGGTGGTGCCACCGCTGATCGAGCAGCTGGTCGGGCGGCCCTACCGCCCGGACATGGAGCTCAACTACGCGCGCCTGTGCATCCCCTATGTCGTCGCGCGCGCCCTCAACCGCGGCACCATCGACCTCGGCGACTTTCATGCTAGCGCCTACCAGGACGCGGCCACCCGGCGCCTCGCCGAACAGGTCTCGATCAGCGTGCGCGAGGGCGACCCGCCGAACGCGCTGACCCCGGTTGACGTCACCGTGACGCTGGCCGACGGCACCGCGTTCAGCCACCACGTCGACGCGGTCTACGGCAGCCCGCAGAACCCGTTCGAGCGCGATGGCCAGGTCGCCAAGTTCCACGCCAATTGCGAGGCCGCCCAGCGCCCGATCGCGCACGACCAGGCCACGCAGCTGATCGACCGGCTGTCCGACCTGCGCAACGTCGCCGACGTCGCCGAACTCGTACCCTTGATGATCGCGCCGGACGCCTGACCGCCGCGTGACGCCCTAACGAAGGAGAGCCACCGTGTCCCTCGATCAAGCCAGTAAGCCGTGGCAGGACTATGCCGCCGACGAACTCGAATATCACTACAATCCGCGGGTGACGACGCCGGACTCGGACCGCTACGCGGAAGCGCGCCTGGAGAGCAACGCGGCCGCCTGCGCCGACGCCGGCCGCAGCGCCGACATCGCCTACGGCGCCGGCGACCTGCGCACGCTCGACATCTATCGCCCGGCCGGCGGTGACGGCCCGTTCCCGGTGCACGTCTTTATTCATGGCGGCTACTGGCGCGCGCGCGTCAAGGAGGACTTCGCCTATGTCGGCAAGGCGCTCGCCGACAACGGCCTGCTTGGCGTCGTGATCAACTATCCGCTGTGCCCGGCCGTGACGCTCGACGAGGTCGTCGCCAGCAACCTCGCGGCGTTCGAATGGGTG
>JBPCVZ010000463.1:0-7259 GCA_051010015.1 Hyphomicrobiaceae bacterium | reverse complement strand
AATCAATTGCGTTCATCGAATCTCATGACTTTGGCGGCACCTGCCCCAATCGTGGGTGCACGCCGAAAAAGGTCCTGGTTGCCGCCGCCCACGCACTGCACGAGATTGAGTTGGCCTCGACACACGGGATTACGGTCGGCAAGCCAGCTCTCGATTGGGCCAGACTGATTGACCGGGAAAAGGATATGATCGGCTTCATTCCCGATGCGATGGCGGGCGTCGCTGAAAAGCGCGGCACAATTTATCGCGGTGTCGCAAAATTTGCCGGGCCGAACACCATTGTGGTGGGTGACACGAGAATCGAAGGCAAAAACATCATCATTGCGACGGGCTCCAAACCGCGACCACTGCAAATTCCAGGCGCTGACCTTATGATAACGTCAGATGAGGTACTGTCAGAACGTTCGCAACCGAATGAAGTGGTATTCGTCGGCGGCGGTGTGATTGCGATGGAGTTCAGCCACGTCTATGCCCGAGCAGGTACCAACGTGACGATACTCGAAGCCTTGCCGCAACTCTTGCCGCGCATGGATGGCGACGCAGTTGCGGCGATCCAACGCGAAACAGAACGTCTCGGTGTCACGATCAAAACGGCCGTCCACGTGAAAGAAATCAACATTGCCAATGACAGACTGCGCATCGTCTATGAGCACGGTGGCCGTGAGTACAACCAGGAAGCTGATCGCATCATTAACGGTGCTGGGCGCATCGCAAACGTAGACAACCTCGACCTTGAGGCCGGCAACGTCAGGCATGATGGCATTCGCGTCGACGTTGATGACCATCTTCGCTCAACTTCGAACCCATCCGTTTGGGTTGCAGGCGACGCCTTGGTTCACACGGCCCAACTTTCGCCGATTGCAACGTATGAAGGTCGTATCGTCGGACAAAACATTGTCAACGGTACGAGTCATAAACCAGATTACTCGGTGCTTCCGAGTGCGGTCTATACAGTTCCGGCCTTGAGTACGGTTGGCTTGACGGAGAAAGATGCGCGCGCTCAAGGTCTGCAGATCAAGGCAAGCAATTCAGATATGTCGGGCTGGTTCTCTGCCAAAACATATGCTGAGACAGTGGCTTGGTCGAAGGTTCTGGTGGATGAGGCGACTGATCAGATCGTTGGCGCCCATATGGTGGGACATCGTTCCGAGGAACTGATCCACTTGTTTGCGCTGGCGATGCGGCATGGTATTTCGGCGAACGACCTGAAGGAGTCGCCATTCGCCTTCCCAACGTTCTCATCGGACCTCAAGAACATTATTTGAACGGTTGAGAGAAACTGGTAGCTGCTGCCAGATGCCGGCTTCATTCTGCGTTCTGCCGACTGCCAACACGTGCAGGCCCGCGGCTGCAAATCGTTACCGCTGCCTGCAATGTGTTTTCGAAGCGTTCTGGAGGCCCTCAGTTCGACACCGTTGTGTGATGCGAAGAAAGCCACCGTGTACCTAGGCTTGATGCACCGATGCATGGGCAAGAAACGGCCTAGTCGATACCTTCGACAAATTGTGCAGAGCCATTCGCTGCAGCCAAACGCAAACCGATTATCTCCTGGTATTCAGGAGAATTGTACCACTCCTTTGCCTGCGCCAAGCTTGGAAACTCCAGAATGATAGTACGTGGTGGAAGTGCGTTGCCTTCAACCATTTCCATAGGTCCACCCCGGACGACATAGTTGCCCCCATATTGCGCCACGGTAGCTGCTACTTTCTCCCTGTACTTCGCAAAACGTTCTGGATCATGGACGTCGAGATGAGCGACAAGATAACCTTTTGGCATTGTTATTCCCTCGCGTGTCTAATTGTCGGACCAACCAACCTGCGCACCTCACTCCGCATTGTCGCACTCCTAATTCTACAATGTCATCTCGACTTTGAGACATCGAGTCACGATACGTAAGGGAGGCGTTGGATCATCCAGTTGGCTGATCTAAGTTGCTTGAACGTGATGTTGCAAGCGTCGCATCTCAATTGTGTAGCATTGACCCCTTTCTCTTTCATTGCCCATCAGGCGAAATGTGGTGAAGGCAGATCCGTCTTGCTCGGTAAGTATTTGACATTTAGGGAGCAAATCACTTGAGCGAACTGAACGCGTTCTTTTGCCCTGACCATATCGCGGTGATCGGCGCCAGCTCGAATCCGGCAAAGATTGGCGGACGCCGCTTCCGAACGCTTATTGAGGGTACGTTCAACGGAGATGTGTATCCGATCAACCCGAGAGCACAGACCGTTCAGGGTAGACGGGCCTACAAGTCGCTCGATGATGTTCCGGGCCCGGTTGACCTCGCAATCATTGCCGTAAGAGCCGAACTCGTAGCGGAAGCCGTTAGTGCATGCGCTCAACGCCGCGTTCGAGCCGTAATGGTCATTACCGCCGGGTTCGGCGAACAGAGTATTGAGGGTCGCGCTCTGGAACAGAGCATGGCCGGTCAACTCAAATCAAGTGGCGGTCGCTTGATGGGGCCGAATTGCGCAGGTCTTTTCGATCAATCGTCTGGGATGAACCTTAGTGGGATGGCAATCCCAGCGGGACCGATCGGCCTAGTCAGCCAGAGCGGCAACGTTGTGCTTGATATGGTCTTACACGCGCGCGATGTGTGCACTGGCCTCAGTCGATACGCATCTGTCGGCAACAGCGCTGATATCAGGGCGACGGATGTCGTCGAGAATTTACTCGACGATCCGTCAACGAAGGTCGTCGTCGGTTATATTGAAGGTTGGGGCGATGATGAAGGGCGCCGACTTTATAATCTCGCGCGTACACATCCGTCAGGAAAACCGATTGTGCTTGTTAAGCCGGGCCGGTCGCAAGAGGGCCAAAAGGCAGCTCTGAGCCATACCGGAAGCCTTGCTGGCGATGACCGAGTGACCGATGCGGCTCTGCGAGCAGCTGGGATCTGGCGCGCCAAGTCTCCGGGTGAAGCCATTAATGTTGCCGCAGCATTGAGCCATTATTCACGGCTTGCGTCGGACCGAATTGCCATCCTGACCGATGGTGGCGGACATGCGACGTTGCTCGCCGATGCACTTGGTGAGTGCGGGCTGACACTAGCCAACTTTGATCCGACAACCATTGGTGAATTGGCGGGTTTCCTGCCGGAGCGCTGTGCAATTGCCAATCCTGTCGACTTTGCCGGGGTCGCAGAAGAACAACCTGATGCTATTGCGCGCACGATCGAGATCTGCAGGGGGGCAAAAGGCATCGGTGCGGTGGCTTTGGTTGGTCACTTTGGCGGCTATCACGACAATGGAGGAGAAGCCATCGGCGAACAGGAGATCGCCGCCGCGCAGAATATTGCAAGCCAACACGAAGAATCGGGTGCACCGATTTTTGTTCAATCGATTCATGCCAATCGCAACAAGTTCGCGCTTGAGCAATTGAAGCACTCGGGTCTAACGGTCGTTCGCTCTTCATTGGAGCTTGCTCAAGTCTTGCAAGCCTTGGCCCGACCGCCGCAATGCAACATGGCCGCGGCGACACCCTGGATCGAGAGGCAGATTCCCCTTATCCGACTCGCTGTAGAAACAACCGGCTCAGGGCAAGCTATGCTCGAACCTGTCGCTCGTGAGTTTCTTAGAAATCATGGATTTGCGATACCGCGCTGGGTCACAAGCTCCGACCCTGAAAAACTGGTAGGGCTTTGTAGATCGGCAAATCTGACAACTGTTGCACTCAAACTCATTCAGCCGGGCTTGGTACACAGGACGGATGCTGATGGTGTTTTCCTCAACGTCGCAGGGCCAGCGCAGATTTCGGCTGTAGCGAAAGAAATGCTCGACTCGGCACGTGACCGAGGAGCTGTTGATGTCACCGTGATGGCAACGGCTATGATCACCTCTGGTATCGAATTGGTTTTCGGAGCCGTCCGCGATCCTCATTTCGGACCAGTCGTTATGTTCGGCATCGGCGGCATCTATGCTGAAGCGCTCAATGATGTGGCATTTCAGATTGCTCCGCTGAACGAGTCTATGGCTGAAAGCTTGATTTCGGAAATCCAGAGTACGCGCATGCTGTTCGGCTTTCGTGGTGGTCCGACAATCGATGTTGAGGCGGCATCGCACCTACTCTGTTGTCTGGGCGATCTCCTTCATATCTATCCGGAAATCGATGGGATCGACCTCAACCCTGTCATGCTCAATGATGAAGATTTGGCGATTGCCGATGTCAGTATCATTTTGTCCGAGGCGCCTGGCGCCGATCTGTGAACGCGCGTGCAGCATCTTCGATGTCAGGATATTGGTATGTCTCGACCAACGCTTCGGTTTCTTTGGCCAATACGCTGTCCAAGTCAGGGATGGAAATTTCGTCCAGCACGCGCTTCATCGTTTGGATTGAGTGGGCTGAGTTGCCGGCAATCGTTTTTGCAATGGCCCGGCCACGGTCCATCAGATCTTGTGGCTCAACAACCTCGTCGACCAAACCGATGGTTGCCGCTTCATCGGCGTTGACATGTTCGCTTGTATACAGGAGCAACTTAGCCCTCGACGGCCCGACAGCACGTTGCAGAAGTATGGATGCACCGCCAGTGATGAAACGGCCGATAGCAGCTTCCGGAAAGCCGAACTTTGCCTTTGTTGATGCGATACGTATATCGGCGGCAAGCGCAATTTCGACTCCTCCGCCCATGGCATAACCGTTGATGCAGGCGATTACGGGAACAGGAAGTCCGACAATTTCTCTAGTCAGTTGTTGATGGTGAGTATCGATCCTAACCCTGGACTGTTCAGCCGTTTCGCCCTTCCACGCAGTTTCCTTAAGGTCAGCGCCAGAGCAGAACCCGCGACCCTGCCCTGTAATCAGGCAAGCACGAAGATCAGGTTCGTTGCGAAGGCCAACGAAAGCGTCGAGCAGCGCCTGCCACATAGCCTGGTCAATGGCATTGAGAACCTCTGGACGGTTGAGTCGAACTACGGCAATTGATCCATCACGCTCGACTTCAACCCTGGCCATAATTTGAACTCCTCTACCGTCAGCCCACAAAGCGGCCATGGTTGGCCCAACTCGTAGCACGCGCCCAGTGAAAGTCGCGGCAATCGCACCGGCCAATAAGATCATCCGCATGGTTTGGGCGATGATAATGCGTGGGGAACGCTACCGTGAACCCGCAGCCATGCTTCCACAAAGGGATTGTTCCATATCAACCGGAAAGAAAGTTTCTTGGGAAGGGCAACTGCATGTAGTGCGACAACCAGTCGACCCGGCAATCTGGACAACCAACACGGGCCAAGGCGTCATTGCGAACACATGGCAAAGACCGGAACCTGATCGAGCGGAGGGCATTGTGGGCAGCGGCCTGTATGATGTGCCGCATCAACAGGCCGGATACACGGCTGCACCGACCAGTCGAAAGTTGCAAACCAAAACCTTGCCAAACCGGAGCCGTCCATACATGGCGCTTCTGAGAACCTGGTTGAGCGCCGGGTGATGTCGGCTGTGGAGCGTTAGAGCGGACTTGCCCTGGCGCATGTGCTCAAAGCCGAGTTTGAGCCGATCCAGACATAAAAAACAACCGACTCAACGGGGCCAGTAGCTGTTTCCGGGTTCCCATCTCGCAATTTTTCGCTTGATCCTCTAGCCTGGATATCGCGAAGCCATGATGGAAACCACAGCATGCCTAAGGCACAAGTCATTCACGTGAAGGGCGGTCCGGAGAACTTTGTATGGGAGGATATTGTTATCCCGCCTCCGGGGCCGGGAGAAGTACACATCCGGACCCAAGCAATCGGCGTGAATTTTGCTGACATCTATCATCGTGCGGGCACGCCTCACCCTCTCGTCGTTGGCGATCCCCCAATCATTGTCGGCAACGAGTCGGTGGCAACCGTGCTGGCGGTTGGACCAGGCGTTGATGCGTTCAAGGCGGGAGACAAAGTCGCAACGTGCCAGCCGCCCATCGGCGCGTAGGCCGAGGAACGCCTTTATCCAGCAGACAAACTGCTCAAGGTTCCGGATGACCTCGGGCTCGGCGATCAGGAACTTGCCTCCGTGTTGATCAAAGGGCTGACCGCTCAATTCCTGCTACACGAAACGTATCAAGTGAAGTCTGGAGAAACGGTTCTTATCCATGCCGCTGCCGGCGGAATGGGGCACACTTTATGCCCGTGGGCCCGCCATATTGGCGCAACCGTGATCGGCACTGTCAGCACGGAAGAAAAGGCGAGCAAGGCGCGGGAACTCGGTTGCCACCACACGATCAACTATTCAACGGAAGACTTTGAAGAAAAGGTCCTCGAACTCACCGATGGCGAAGGCGTGCACGTTGTGTACGAGTCGATTGGCAAGGCAACGCTTGCCAAATCACTGCGCTGCATTCGAAGAAGAGGGATGTGTGTCGCATACGGGCACGCATCCGGCGTTCCCGATCCAGTCGATATTGTTAAGCAACTGGGAGAACCTGGATCGCTATACATAACGCGTCCCGCAATTTGGCACTATCTTACGCCGCGCAGTGCATTGCTTGCTTCGGCCGAGGGCCTCTTCGCAGCCATCCGTGAAGGCGTGATTGGGAGCACCATCTCCGAGACTTTCCCGCTCAGTGAAGTTGCCGAAGCGCACCGCTTTATGGAGGCCAGAAAGACAATCGGCTCGATCGTGTTGGTCCCCTAATTCAAAGCACTCCGCAGGTTCGACAGCGCGGCCAAACGCTGAGTGCGGTCTTGGCCCGACCCGGAAAGACTCGCGCCGGGCAAATTCCGTCCGCTTATTGGGGGCTTGCTACCGCGATGGGCGTCATGCACCCTTCTGCTCTGCCATTCGCAAGGTTTGCGCGCAGTGCGTTGAGCTGTGCCGCCGGCAGCTAGCTCTCCTCACACATGCAAGCGTTGCTGTAGGTGGTGCAAAGTTCAGGGCCGAAACTGGCCCCGAGCGCAACTTCATCGAAGCCAAGATAACGCGCGCGACGCATGGCGCAGATCGCCGAAAGACTCGCACCCTGCATACATCAACTCAAGAGAGCCGATCGCCAGGAATAGACGCACGAGATCGCAATGCGCACCGTTGTCTAGAAAACTGCAAAAGCTTGCGGCAATGGCAAAGCTCACACCACTGTCGATAGTCTCTGACTTGTTGATTTTGTTGGTTGCGGGGGCACGCAACCTTCACAAATTGCTGTTTATGGCGAAAGACCTGCAAGTTGTATCTAGCGGACATACCTCAATGGCTTAGCGAAAATTTGCCCGAGTGAGCCTACGCCGAGCACCGGCGCGCCCGCAGATCGCCTGCTCTTGGGGGACAGGAGCAGTCCTAACCACCTATGTTCGCGC
>JBPCVZ010000462.1:0-3779 GCA_051010015.1 Hyphomicrobiaceae bacterium | reverse complement strand
TTCGGCGTCGCCCAGGTCGCGCACTACGGCTACGACCCCTATGTCCTGGCCTGGCCGTCGGCGGAAATGGGTCCGCTGCCTGTAGAGGGCGGTGTCGCCATCGCCTTTCACCGCGAGATCGCGGCGGCCGACGACCCGGACGCCAAGCGCCAGGAACTCGAAGACCAGTTGGCCGCCGGCCGCTCACCCTTCCCGCGCGCGGAAGCGTTTTCGGTGCACGAGCTGATCGACCCACGCGAGACCCGGCCGATGCTGTGCCGCTGGCTCGACCGCGTCCAGCCGCTGCTGCCGCGACTGCTCGGCCAAAGTCCGTTTCCCTATCGCCCGTGAGGTCAAGCTACAGCTTCGATACGCTGGCTTCGGCGCGCGTATCCGACCACCCGCGCAAAAAACTCGCGGCGATCGCGAAGAAGCAGAACGCGGCAATGCACGCCAGCGTCGCGCCCGAAAACGTCAAGCGCCCGTCGAGCTGCTGGACGGCGAACACACAGACCGGGCCGAGCGCGCGCAATACGTTGGCAGTCAGCGGCGATGTCCGGCTGACGCCGAGCTGCACCAGGAACGAGGGCAGCACGATCAGTGCGAAAGCGGCGACGGCAAACATCGGCACCGCCTCGGCCGCGGGCCGCGGGCCGGCACCGCCGATCGTGAACTCCCAGGCCGCAGCGATTGCCAGCGTCAGGGGAAACCGCGCTGACATCACGGCGTCCGAGCCGACGCCTTCATCGGCAAACCACAGCGTCACGATATAGCTGACGGTGATCATCGCGCCGCCGCCTGCGACGGCCGCAAGCGCCACCGCCTGTCGCGTGGTGCTGTCCAATGCCATGCCCGAATAGCCCGTCAGCACGAGCGCGGCGAGCGCCACCAGCGTCGCTGCGAGCCCGGCATAGCAGGCCATCTCCGGCAACGACACGTGACGCTGCCCGTCTGACCAGCCATAGAGGCCGGCGACCAAGGCAACCAGCGGCCCGACGCCATTGTAGAACGTCGCGACGACGGCTGGCTCCAAGTCGCGCAGGCCATACAGGAAGCCGAGCCAGGCAATCGCCGTCGTCACGTTCAGCATCACCAGCGCACCTGGTGCACGCGCCAGCATCACCAGGTCTTTCGGGCGGCGCAGCAGCGCGAACAGGAAGAACACGACACACGACAGCCCGAACGCCAGGGTCGCAATAAACAGAAAGCTCACGGACTGAAATATGTTGCCGAACAAAGCATCGCGCACGCCTTGCGACAATGCAAAGAGCAGCAAGCAGACAATGCCGAACACCGATGAGGACATCGCCAAAGTGTAGTTCCGATACGAGCTGCGAACGACCCGAAACGTGTTCTCGATCCGCGCTCACGGATATCCGATTTCGGTTCGGGGCGTGGGCCTTGCATCACAGACACCATAGCACCGCCGCCATCATCTCGCCGCAGATCAAGTACGCCGCTGCTCCACCCGCTCCGTCATCCCTGGGCGGGGGCAGGGCTGTCCGGGAAGTTTCGTGCTGTGGTTTGCAACGCGTCATCGCCGCCCCCACGGTCGTCATGCCGGCGCAGGCCGGCATCCGTCCAAGTCGCCGTGAGGCGCGGCGGTTGCGGCACGGTATGGCCGTAAGTCAGCATTTCAAATCGGCTTGGACAGACCCCGGCCTGCGCCGGGGTGACGACGGTGGGAGATACGCTTCCGGTGTCAAGAGGCTGGCCTGAACGTGCTCTAAGTGCTCGGCGCTACCCGTTGCTCGATGAAGTCCAGCGCGTCTTGCGGCACACCATCGATTGGTAGCGTCACGAAATTATTCGGCTCCAGGAACAGCAGCCAGCAGCGCTCCAGCCGCCACAGTTCGGTGAAGGTTGTCCAGGGAAGCGTCATGGCGCCCGCCTCGCTGTCGAAGGCGATGCCATCTTCGCTCAGCGTGACGACGGTCTGCCGGCTCGGGATCGCCGCCAACTTGCGGCGCATTTCGACATGCCGCCACCGCCACAGTCTGGCGAAAATCAACACGAACACCATCAAAATGGCGCCGATGGCACCGACGAACCAGGAGCGATCACCTTGCCACAACAAATAGACCCACACCGCCAGCGTCACGACGGCGGCCATCAAGCCGCCGCGCCCCATGCCCTCGGCAATCCGTCGCTTGACGAACGTATTGACGGCGCTGCGGACGACCGCTTCGTCGTAGTGAACCGTGAACTGCATCGCCCCTCGAGCGGCTATGCGATCTTCTCGAACTTTTGCAGCGTGCGCAGATAGCCTGGCATGGGCTCCTCGCCATGGCTGCTCGGCCAATTGGTGTAGGAAACCTCGCCAACGTAGATATCACCGCGTGAATCGACAGCGAGCCCGTGCGGCGACATGAACCGCCCCGGTTCCGAGCCGACGCCCTCGCGCGAACCGAGCCGTGCAACAAGATCACCCTCGTGCGTGTAGATGCTGAGCCGTGGCCCGATGTTCGGCACGAAGCGATTGACCGCCATGCCGGGGCCCAGTTCACCGATGTAGCAGTGCTGGCAGCGCCCGCGCGGCATGAACAGGCCGGACGGCCGGTGCATGTTGTTCCACTGCGTTTCATACTTGCCGTTGCTGTCGAACACCTGCACGCGGTGGTTCTCGCGATCGGCGACATAGACCCAGCCATCGTCGTCGGCAACGATGTTGTGCACGATATTGAATTGGCCCGGATCGGTACCCGGCTCGCCCCACGATTTAACCAGCTTGCCGTCCGGGGCGTATTTGTGAACGCGGGCATTGCCGTAGCCGTCCGAGACGAAGATGTGCCCGTCCGGCGTCAGCGCCGTGTGGGTGCAGCGGTGAAACGGCTCGCCGGCCATGAACGGCGCCGGTTCGCCCGGGATGCCGAGTTCGAGCAGCACCTTGCCCTCGGGCGTGCACTTGCGCACCGTGTGGTTGCCGTCATCGGTGCAATAGAGCATGTCATCCGGCCCGATGTGCAGTCCGTGGGCGCGCTCGAACAGCTCCTCGCCCCAGGAGCGCAGAAAATTGCCCTCGCGGTCGAACACGATCATCGGGTGCTTACCGCGATTGAAAACGTAGACCTGGTCCTTGCTGTCGACGGCAACGGCGCCGACGTCACGAAACTCCCAGCCGTCCGGCAGCTTGCCCCAGTCCTCGACGACGCGATAGCGATATTCGCCCTCACCCAGAATGACAGACATGCAGCGTACGGCTCCTTGGACCGGGATGATTTTACTGTTGCCACCATCCTATGGCGTGGAGGGGACGACAACAAGCAGCGCGCGGTGAGCCGGGTCTGCCCGCTTACCTCACGAAACCAGCTTGCTCTCCAGCCCGGTCAACATGTCGAGGCACATGCCGAGCTGCGCCATCGAGACGTACTCGTCCGGCTTGTGCGCCTGCTCGATCGAGCCCGGACCGCAGACGACGGCCGCGATGCCGAGTTGCTGGAACAGGCCCGCCTCGGTGCCGAACGCAACGAGGTCGGTGCCGTTGGCCCCGGTCAGCTCGGCGACGAGGTCACGCGCGGCGTTCTCCGCCATCGGCTCGAGACCGCAGACTTCGCCGAGCACCTCGGTGCGGATGTCGGCATCGGGTGACACGGCGCGCATCTCGGGCAACAGTTCGTCACGGCACAGCGTCGCGAGCGCGGCCTTGACCCGGTCCGCGTCGGCGGTGACCACGGGGCGCATCTCCCAGTCGACCACGCACTGGCCGGCGATGACATTGTGCGCCGTGCCGCCGTCGATCCGCCCGACACCGACCGTCGTCCACGGCGGGTCGAAGCGGCTGCCGGGCGGCGGCGAGCGTT
>JBPCVZ010000461.1:0-3103 GCA_051010015.1 Hyphomicrobiaceae bacterium | reverse complement strand
CGCCTCGAAAGTGCGCAGCAACTTGAGCCAGCTTCTGCAGCCTTACGCGAGAAGTTGGATACGGCAATCTCCGACACTGATGACATTCTGGAAACGTTCAGCGCGCTTTTGCGCATTGCGCAGATCGAAGCAGGCACGCGTAAGACCGGGTTCGCCATGCTTGACCTCAGCGAGGTCGTTACCAATGCTTGTGATGCTTATGCACCGGTATTGCATGATGACCAGAAGGTACTGGAACTGGACGTCGAAGCTGGCATCCAGTTAAACGGAGACCGTGAACTGCTCACGCAGCTCATTGCCAATCTCATCGAAAATGCAGTCCATCACACGCCGGTCGGCACGACCGAGCACATCAGCCTGAAGTTGGAGCAAAGCACTGCGCTTCTAAGGGTTTCAGACAACGGCCCGGGTGTGCCGTCTGATCAGAGAAGTAGGATATTGGATCGGTTTTACCGCGCCGACCAAAGCCGAAACACGCCCGGCAGTGGCCTCGGTCTGAGTTTGGTCAAAGCCGTCTCTGATCTTCACAGGGCGTCGGTCGATCTTGACGACAACAATCCGGGGTTGGTCGTCGAGATTCGTTTTCCAAACATCACTGAGCGCGTTGCGCGAGAGACATGCTGATGACCGCTTTGTGGACCTAGTCGTCCGGTGATTGACGCTTATCATAGCTGCTTACCGCGTCTTCAAGAGTGCCAAATCGCTTGACGATCTGTGGTGTATCGGAGAGAGCCAATGTTGCGGCAACCCGCTCCCAAGGTGTCTGTCGAAGGTTCGCCACCCACATTTCGACGCCCTGATCTGCAAGGTCCTCGGCAAGCTTTCTGAATGCTGTCGTTCCTGTGGAATCGATTCCTGAGATGGCCGAAGCGTCGACAAGCACGACCTTGGTATCTTCGTGTTGATCCAGAAGCTGGCGTACTGTCTCAGAAAGTCGGCGCGCATTCAGGAATACCAGCGGTCCATAGAAGCGCCAAAGCAGCAATCCCTCGATTTCAGACGCGTTTTCCACCGTCCCGGCGGCAATGAATCTGTTGTCGGCGGTTCTCTGCAGGACAGCGGACGGCGGACGGCTGATGTGATCGGCAAGCACGACCAGAGAAAGTAAAACGCCGATTAGGACGCCACCCAACGGACCATAAGCGAGCACGCCCGCGAAAGCGAGCAGTGCGATGACGAACTCCATCTTGCGGACCTTCCACAGTCTCGCGAAGTATTGCAGATCGGAAACTTCTATCATCACAAAGATCACCAGGGCCGCAAGGGCTGCCTTGGCCGTCGGCGAGAACAGCGGGATCAAGAAAAATATCGTCACGACACCAAGCAATGCGGTGAACAGGTTTCCAAGCTGAGTCTTGCCCCCCGATTCCATCGCAACGGCCGTCTTTGACAAGGTGCCCGCGACCGGGTAGCCGCCGCTCAACCCCGCGCCCACATTGGCGGCACCAACAGCAAGCAATTCCTGGTTGGGATCGATGCGTTCCCCGGTCTTTTCGGCGGCACGCTTTGCGGCGGCGATGCTTGCAGTGAAACCGATCAGAACAAGTGCGAGTGCTCCGGGGATCAATTCAGTGATCTCGGCAACGGTCGGAACGGCAAGATCGGCAAACGATGGCGACTGGCTTTCGGAACCGCCAAGGACGGAAACGCCCCGCTTGTCCAGGCCCATAAACCAGACGATGGCTGTGGTCACGGCCAGCATGATCATGGCTGACGGAAGCCGCGGCGCGAATTTCCGCATTGCAAGCAATGCGATCAGTCCACCGATACCCAGCACCGCACTGGAAATGTGCGTCTCGGGAACCGTCTGCAACACCTCGAATAGCTTTGGTAGGAAGCGCTGGTGTTCACCTTCCAGTTTGACTCCGAGAATATCGACGACCTGCTTGAGGATGGTGACCCACACGATGCCCTCAACCATCCCCTTCATCACGGGATCCGGAATAAGATCGGAAATCCATCCCAACCTGAGAGCGAAACACAGGATGTAGAGCAGACCCACGAGCAGCGACAGGCTGATGACTAGCGACAGGTTCTGTGCGCCCAGCCCGACCGTCGCAAGGGTTGCACCGGCCAGCACGGCAACCGATGCGTCCGGACCGACTACCAGCAGCTTCGATCCGCCGAGAAACGCATAGGCCAGCAGGGCAGCGGGGACGCAGAACAGCCCGATAATAGGATTGACACCCACCAGACTGGAATAGGCCAGCGCCGTCGGTATCAGTACCGCCCAGACATTGGCGCCAGAGGCCAGATCGGCCCCCAGCCAGCTCTTTTTGTAGTCCAGCAGCCACGGCGGAAGCGCAAAAGTGCCGCTCATGTTCCACTCAATCCATTCTTAGCTTGACCGGAGACTACCCGCTTGTCGCGACATACCTGTTTCCGGCACTATGGCATGGCGTGAATGCCTTTTCTATCCTTCGGATTGACGATATTGGTGTGGACCAGGCAACACTATTGCAGGGTCAGCCATGCCTTTCCGGATCAACCTACCGAAATATGCAGCCTTGCTGATCTGTTTGTTCCTGCTCATCGCAATCTTCCCGCTGCTGCCGCTTTCCGTACCCTCTTACAGCCTGGAATTTGCCTACGACGCCGTGCTGGTTACGGGACTGTTGCCAGCTCTGAGAATGGCCCAGTATCGAACCGCTTTGCTGACCTTGACCATCGCGACCATCGCTTTTCGGTGGGCGGGACATTTCATCGGCGACACCGATTTAATTCTCCTCGCAGCATCCTTGCTCACCATCTTTTGGCTGGGATCGGTGTCCCATGTCATCATGATCGATCTGATGAAAAAGACTGCGATAAACTTCGACAAGGTGGCTGGTGCCATCGTTGTTTATCTGTTTATCGCTTTCATTTTTTCAGAAGTTTACACCATCATACAACTCTACGATCAAAGCTCCTTCAACAATCTGAGGCCGGGCCGCGAAGCTCTGTCGATGCTCTATTTCAGCATGTCTTCCATGGCCGGAAAGGATTTCGGCGCCATCGGCGTCAACAGCGATGTCATCATCGCATTCTCCTTGATTCAATCCATGCTCGGCATGTTCTTCGTGGCGGTGTTAGTGGCCTGGCTGGTGGGGCTGAACATCGCCGA
>JBPCVZ010000460.1:0-10075 GCA_051010015.1 Hyphomicrobiaceae bacterium | reverse complement strand
CGTGCACCGCGATCGGGCGCTGGCTGCAGATTGCGTCCCAGTCGCCCGGTGCACGCTGGCCGACGTCATACGGCCGTTCCACCTGGCCATCGAGGAAATCGATCTTGTCGTAACCGCAGTCGTCCTCGCACCCGTGTCCCTCGGGGTCGACCTCGTCATTGAAATGCCGCCAGCCGAAGAGGATGCAGTTGGTATCATCGACCGGAACATGCCAGCGCGACAGACAGATCGAGGTATGCCGGACGGTGTGCGCCGTCGGCATCAGGTTCGAAATCTGCGTGAGGTTGGGGAACACCATCTCCGACATGCGCACCCAAATCGTATCGTCGTCGACCCGGCGGCCGGCGACGAACGTGATGCCATGGCCGTTGCGGGTCTTTTCCCAGTCGAGAACGGGCATGTCCTTGAACGCTTCGGGAAAATTGAGACCGTCCTTCAGCGCCTGGTCGACGCTGTCGACGGTCATGTTGTTGTGCAGGATGGCGGTGTGGACGTGGTCCATGATGTTCTCGAAGACCTGCAACCAGTTGCACGGATAGATGTTCGAGAAGGCGACGAGGCGATTGCCGTCGGGACGCGCATAGGCATCGTACTCCGGGAATTCCGGCTTCTCCTCAGGCCGGCCCATGTAGGCAAAGACCAGGCCGTCACGCTCGACCGCGGGGTAGGCGCCCTGGCAGACGCGTTCGTAGAGGGGGCTGTCCTCGGGCTCGGCCGGGGCCTCCAGCAACGTGCCGTCGATGTCGTAGACCCAGCCGTGATAGCAGCAGCGAATGCCTTTTGGCTGGATGATGCCGAACTCCAGCGACGTGCCGCGATGGCTGCAGTGGCGGTTGAGAACGCCGACCCTTCCCGAGCGGTCACGAAAGGCGACAAGGTCCTCGTTGAGGATGCGAATGGCCTTTGGGACCTCGGTCAGTTCGCTCGAAAGGCAGACGGGATGCCAGAACTTGCGCATGTATTCGCCGAGCGGCGTCCCCGGCCCGGCATGGGTCAACTCGGGGTCGTGCGCCTTCTCTTCTCGCTGGTAGTAGCCACCGTAGGCAACTGGCTTGTCTTGCTCGGACATGACGTGTCTCTTCGCTAGTGGGAGCCTTGATGAAGGCAACAACTATACGTGCGGCACGGGTTCTTGTAAGGCGCTGCCGGCAAATTATGACCAATCTGATGAGGCCGTGCGTACACGCGCGTTTCTCCGATGCCTAGTCACCAACGCGTTCTACGGCGGCGGCACGGGAGCCATTTCACTTCGGATCGCTACTTTCGGTTCGGCGGTGGCTGTGTAACATCTGTCGGCAAGGGGCCCTCGTAAATCGCTTCTCCCTTCGGAATCTCGGTCCAATCCTGATGCGATCGCATATAGATGTAGCGAAAGTCGTGCTTGTGGCGATTGACAATCGAAGGGTCGTCGAGCGTGCCGGCGTCGATCGCTTGTGCTGTTGGTCGTCGTTCTTGGGTGAAGCCGATATTTGTTCCGCACCTTGCGCAAAATCCGAGGTCGAGCCAGCGTCCGGAATCATTGACGGTTCTGTAGACCGTGAGGTTGCCGGCCGTCAGATCGAAATTCGACTTCTCCCATTTCGGGATCATCGCAAACGCCGAGCCGGTGCGCCGTTGACACCACTCACAATGACAGACAACGACAATGTCCGGGTCGCCTACTACCTTGTATCTGACATCGCCACACAGGCAGCCACCATCATGGATTTGGTCGCTCATCGAAATCGTTTCCCTATCCCTTACCTTGTTCCTGCGGTGCCGGATGACGGAGCGTTTACCGACGACGTAGGACCGGCGCCGCTCCTTCAGGCAGAATCTTCAGCATCTCCGGATCAGGCATCTTAGCATCCATGAAGTGCATCGCGATACTGCGCCGCGGCCGATCGGTTTCATTCTTGAGGGAGCGGTGAGGCATGAGGCAGTGGTGAATTGCGAGGCCGCCTTTGCCGACCTCCGCTGGAACGGCTCCCGTTTCATCGAGATCGCGGATCGCGTAGTAGAAGCCTTTCTTTTGCGACTTGTCCCAGAGCTGTTCGTGCGCGAGCAGGTGCGTGTGCTGGCCCGGCAGATACCACATGCAGCCGTTATCGACGGTCGCATCGTCCAGCGGCAGCCAGACGGTGATCGTACGGTCATTGGCGACATTGAAATAGTGGTTGTCCTGATGCCAGCCAACCTCGCCCCCCGATTTCGATGGCTTGTGGAGGCCTTGATAGTGGATCAGGCGAATATCGGGGCCGAGCAGGCATTCCACGATATCGAGCAGTCTCGTGTCGTGGATCAGCATGTCGAAGATGGGATGCTGCAAGTGGGCCGTACGAATTTGAAAGACCTGGAAATCCTCGTCGCGGTCTTCGCCGGATTGGACGTTCTCAAGGGCGCCTTCGCGATTGAGACGCGCGAGCGTTTGCTCGTAGCAATCCGTGAGGTGCGAAATCTCGGCATCGCTCAGAAAGCCTTCCGTCACAATATATCCATCGCGCGTGAAGGCTTCCGTCCGTTGTTCACTCAACCGCATCGAACCCAAACCTCCGCTGTTCTTGGAAGCTACGCTTCCGCGCCTGCCAGGAAGCCGCTTCGCAATCCGCAGGCTGTAGAAAGTATCACAGCTGTGTTTCCCAGTACGGTTGCACGGCAATTGCTGGGTGGCGAAAATCGCAATAGCATCGCGTCAACATACTGACTTGATACCTTCAGGTTGCCAACTCTATGCGAGGAGCGTCGATAATGCTCGATGACAATCCCCAGGACAAACTCGTTCAGTCGGAAACAACCAAGCAGGTCATCTGCGGAACCTGTGACGGCTTCTGCCCGGTTTCCGCGAAGGTCAAGGACGGCCGCGTCGTCAAGGTCACGCCGCGCAGCGATCCGATCCTCAAGGACGTTTTATGCATGAAAGGTGCGTTTGCGCCGAAAGCGTTCGCCCACCCCGACCGAGTCCTCTATCCGCTAAAGCGCGTTGGCGCGCGCGGTGAAGGCAAATGGGAGCGCGTGTCGTGGGATTCTGCACTGGACGACATCTGCGACCGGTTGAAAAAGGTTGTCGACCAATACGGGCCCGAGGCTTTCGCCGTTGCCCACAGCGGCGGCTGGCTACTGGGTGACAACGGGCTGACGCGTCGGTTCATGAACCATCTCGGGTCGCCGAACTTCATTACCGGTGTTGCCTACTGCGCCGGCAATACGGCCGCGATCAACCGCTTCGTCTACGGCTGGTTCCCGCGTGCGGATATCTTCAACTCGAAGTGCATCGTTCTGATCGGGCATGACCCGCGCCGCCACAGCTGGACCATGGAGTACAAGGCCATTCGCATGGCACAGGCCAATGGCGCCAAACTGATCGTGCAGGACCCGCGCAAGAGCGAACATGCCGAGCGCGCCGATGTTTGGCTGCCGCTGCGCGCCGGGACTGACGCGGCCATGCAGCTTGGCTGGCTCAACGTCATCATCGAGGAAGGGCTCTACGACAAGGACTTCGTGCGCGACTGGACCGTCGGCTTCGACGAATTGGCGGAACGCGTGCGCGAGTACCCGCTGGATCGCGTGGCGAGCATTACTGGCGTCGACGCCGAACGGATCCAGAAGGCGGCCCGCATGTACGCCACCGAGGGGCCGTCGTGCATTCCGTGGACGCCGATCACGGATCAGCAAGTGTCGAGCACTTCCGCGATCCGCCTGCAGTGCATGCTGCGTGCGGTTGCGGGCCATCTCGACGTCAAGGGTGGCGACACGTTCGTCGGTTTCAATCCCGCCGTGCGGTCGGATTCCGAGATCGAGGCACACGAGGTGCTGCCGGAAGCGCAAAAGATGAAGCAGCTCGGGGTCGACCAGTTCCCGGTCTACACCTACCGCGGCATGCGCCCGATGGAAGACGCGACCGAGCGGGTATGGGGCACCCGCTACGCCAACCTGGTCAACGGCTGCTATATGGCGAGCCCGATGGCCGTGTTCAAAGCGATGACGGATGGCGATCCCTACCCCGTCAAGGCGCTGTTCTCGATCTCGAACAATACGCTGATGGCGTTTGCCAACACCAAGCGCGCCTACGAAGCTTTGATGAAGCAGGACCTGCTCGTCACGTTCGAGCATATGGTTTCGCCGACGGCTGCGATCTCGGACTATGTGCTGCCGGGTGATGCCTGGCTGGAGCGGCCGACCATGCAGGCCGGCGTCAGCGAACAGGCCATGCAGCCGCCGGGCGAATGCCGCAACATCGTGACGTTCTGGCATGAGATCGCAAAGCGCATGGGCTTCGGTGAGCAGTTCCCGTGGAAAAACGCCGTCGACATGCTCAACTACCGCCTCGAGCCCGGCGGTATAACTTGGGACGATGCTGTGGCCGCCGGCCGCACGCCCAACCTCCAGCGCGGCCAGGTCGGCGATACGCCGGAACGCCAGTACCTCGCGAAAGGGTTCGCGACCGTGTCCGGCAAGGTTGAACTCTATTCGTCGACGCTCGAGAGTTTTGGGTTCGATCCCCTGCCGTACTATCGCGAGGCGGCCGAGCCCAATGATGAGTATCCGTTGATGCTGTTCGTCGGATGGTCTGACGACGAATATTTCCGCACCGGGCATCGCAACATTCCAGAGCTGCGCAAGCGCGCCCAGGATCCGATGTTCTTCGTCAATCCGGGTGATGCCGAACGCATGGGCTTTGCCGATGGCGACTGGGCACGGGTGAGGACGTCGACCGGCTCGATCGTAAGCCGGGTCTATACACGGTCCGGCCTGCCGTCCGGGCTGGTTCGCGTGCCGCACGGCTGGTGGAAGCCGGAGTCACCTGGCGGCCCCGAAAAGATGTCGGGCATGTGGGATTTCTCCGATGCGGTCGTGACCGCCGACGACGATCCCGAACTGATCGACACGGAACAGGGCGTGCCCCATTTGAAGGGCATGCGCTGCGCCCTCGAGAAGCTTGCCGCCGATGAAGTCGCACGCATCGAGGAGCAGTACGGCCCGACCGAGAACCTGCCGCGCGGACCTGAAGGCAAGGTCCTGAAGCCAAAGTCGAAGCCGCAGGACTTCATGTACGACGAACTGGCCGGTGACGGCGTCGAGTTCGAAGCGATCGAACTGTCGATCTATGGCCGAACGTCGGGGATGTAGCGACGCCCTGAACAGCGCGAACCGGTCACCCCGTGCCCGGCGGGTTGACCGGCCTTTCGGCCATTGGTCTATCGATACTCACGCCGCGGCATTGCCGACTTCACCCGCGCGCATGCGGACCATGGGGCGTTGATGCCTGATCGTCGAATATGACCCACGACAGACATCTCGATCAGCCATGTTCTGCCAAAAAAGCCCGGACTTCCTCGAAGAACATGTCGAAAGACGGTTGCCCCTCAATGGCAACATGATTGCTGCCCGGCAGTTCCACAAATTGTGCGCCCTCTATCAACCGAGCGGCGTGACGCCCTTCCGAAACTGGCACCATCCTGTCGCCGCTCATGTGCAGCACGAGTGTGGGAACGTTTAGCTTCTTAGCTTGCTCGGTCGCATCAAGGAGCGCGTTCATTTCCCAGATTCGAACATGATTTTCAGCGTTACCCGAAATCCGTTGAAGTTCGTCAAAGCTGTCCTTGGCGTCTTGCGGAGCATCGGGAATGTAGCCTGACGTGAAGAATTGGCGATAGATGGGGCTCGTTGATCCCCAGCCGTCACGAATCATGCTGGAGGCGATGTTATAATGCCGCTCCGCCTCCTGGTCGTCGCGCATAAGACGCCCGCGCACGTACCCTCCGAGCAGAATGAGGCAGGAGACCTTATCGGGATGTCGTGCCGCGTAGTTGACCGAAAAAGCGGCACCCTGGCTAATTCCCAGAAGAGCGAACTTCTCCAGGCCGGCAGCTTCGACAACCGCCTCCATGTCTTCGATCATAGAGTCCGGCGAGATCAGTTCGAGGTCCCAGTCTGACAAACCGTTGCCCCGCTGGTCGAAGCGAACGAGGCGATTGCTGCTGGCAAACTCTGCCAGAAACGGACCCCAGAACGTATTCGACCATTCATATTCAATATGGGTGAGATAACTCGGAGCCTTCAAGACAGGAACGCCTTCGCCAATGGCGGCATAGGCAATCTGTGTCCCGTCAGACGACATGCAAAATCGCACGCGCTGATTGAACGCGATCTCAGGAGTCTCGCGAGCCGTTGGTGCATCGCTCGTCCATTGCCAGACCCGAATGGGGCGGGAAATGTTTTTGACGCGCTGCCCGCCCATGTCTCGAAAGGTCTCCTCAACCCTGTCAGCAACGGTCTGGTAGACAATGTCGGAGATGCATAAGCCGCCGGGTTCGGACAGTCCTTCAAGTCGGGCCGCAACATTGACGCCATCACCAAAGATGTCGGCATCGTCAAAGACCACGTCACCAAGATTGATACCAATGCGATACTGTATCCGCCGGTCATCATGCTGCTCGCTCTCGCGCCGGGCCATATCGGTCTGAATCTTGATGGCACACCGCACTGCGTCCTGCGCAGATGAAAATTCAGCAAGTATTCCATCACCAGTTGTTTTGACGATCCGTCCGCGATGGCACTCCATTTCCGGTGCAATCAGTTCTTTGTAGTGGCGCTTCTGGCGGGCAAGCGTACCGTCTTCGTCGGCCTCAATGAGGCGTGAGTACCCAACCATATCGGCGGCCAGGACTGCTGCCAGTCTTCGTTCCATGATTGGTGCTCCGGGAAACTGCCAGTGACCTCTAAAGTTGATGGGCTGCCACGAAGGCTTCATCCCATTCAAGCCCGACCCCTGGCACGTCTGGAATATACAAGTGGCTGTCTTTAATCTCATATGGCCGCTGCAAAACCGGATCACCCCAGTCCTGCCATTCAAGCCAATGTGCAGTCTCGGTTACCCGCATAACATGGGCGGCGACTTCCGGGTACAGGTGCGTCGACATCGGAATACCGGCGGCACCAGCTAATGCTGCTGCTCGCGTCCATCCGGTTACGCCGCCGATGCGCATGAAATCCGGCATGACAAGGTCGCATGCGTTCTTCTGCAAAGCCTTGTGCATCTCGCGCGGGCCATAGAAATTCTCGCCAATTTGGAGGGGCGTTTTCAATTCGGCGGCAAGCTGGGCATAGCCGTCAAGATTGTCATAGACAATTGGCTCTTCGATCCAAGTAAGCCCCTGATCGTCAATCACGTGGCAACGCTCAAGCGCTTCTGCAAAGTTGAGCCCCTGATTGAAGTCGACCATCAAATGCATCTCCTCGCCAACCGCCTGCCGGACGGCGTCGAGCGCGGCGAGATCATCGGAGGCCTTTCCCCGCCCCATGCGCAGCTTGAGACCCGTGAAGCCCCCTTCGTCTCTGAGCTCGATCGCCTCTTGTGCGACTTCTTCAGGCGGCTTCAGCCACAGGCCATTGCTGTTGTAAGATTTTACCGGACCGATTGTGCCGCCTAGAAGAACACACAAGGGTTGATTGGCGGCCTTTGCGAGTGCGTCCCACGCAGCCATATCAAGTCCTGAGGCTGCGATCATCGACAGTCCTTCGTAGCCGACGAAATGCAATGATTTGCGGGCTGCATCGAAAAACTCGACGGGCGCGACACGTCGCCCTTTGAGCAGTTCGCCGAGGTCCTCGAGCGCCGGAACAAGGTAGCGCATGGACTTTACGATGTAGGGTTCGAGATAGCTGCGTCCCGTAATTCCTTCCTCGGTTTCGAGGTCGATCAAGATCATCGGCCAATCTTCAAGTGTCGCGATGCGGGCGACGACGGGGCGTTTCAATTTAAGCACAACCGCACGGGCTGAGATGCTTCTAACGGTTAAAGAAGAAGACTGCGACATAGGTGCACCTATCGGTTGCGGGCCTGACATTCCCTTCATTGCTTCGCTTTCGCAATTCTGTAAATTCACTATTGAGTATACTTCTGAAGGAGATGAAGTGTGGCCCGATCGGCGCAACAGACGCGCAAACGGATTCTCGACGCTGCCTACAAGTTGTTTCGCCGTCGGGGCTTCGCACGTGTCTCAATGGACGACATTGCGAACGACGCGAAACTAACAAAGCGCACGGTCTACAATCATTTCGAAAGCAAAGACGAACTTCTCACCGAGGTCCTGGATGCGCAGCAACGTTTGGCTCTTGAGTCTTTCCAGACATTCGGACATCGCCTCTCAGGCTCAGTTGAATCCATTGTCGAAAAGATGTTTCAGGACCTGTCCGTGTGGGCAGATTCGCCGCGATGGGCGGGCTCCGGATTCACACGGTTCGTCATTGAATTGGCCGACCTTCCCGGCCATCCAGCAAGATTGATCGCACGTCGGCACAAAGCTCAGTTGGAGAGAAGCTTCTCGGATCTTCTCGCTCAAAGAGGCGTAGCAAACGCTGCAGTGCTTGCCCGATCCATCTGGCTGCTGTCGGAAGGCGCAATATCGCTCATTCTCATCCATGGAGATCGTGGATATTCCGCTGCGGCATCTGAAGCTGCGGTGACATTGGTTAGACATCATATGAACCAGCAGTCAAATGCTTCCGCTGGGCACTCGCCGTGATCTGGTTCCGCAGGTGGCCTTTTCGACGACGCGTTGCAGCGCAGCAGGTCAGCAGCCGTCTGGGCGTATAGTGGACGTTCTGCCGTTACATCTATTGGATCGGCCAGCACCCGACGGCAACGTCACGCGCTACGGTACATTTCAGCCCGCTTAACTCGATCAATTTCGACGAGTTTCACGATCTGCGGCCAGTCAAGTACGCGTCCGCCGCCGAAAACCGATCCCCAAGCAAGTAAGGCCGACGCAAACAAGTGCCGCTCAATTGCGGGCACGGACTGGGACAAGAACCGCAACCGGGCAACGGCAGGCCGGGCTGTGCGTGAGTATCTCGACACTTTACATGATGCCACTTTCGGCGCTGCAAGCGAGGTCACGCCGAAGTTTGTCTCACGGTCTGATCCGGCAGCCCAATAGACTGGCGCGATGAAGGACAAGGCGTTCTTTGCCTACGCCAACAACTATTTGATCGACACGCAGCACGGCATCATCATGGATGTCGCAGCGACACGAGCCATTCGGCAGGCGGAAGTCGGCGCATCACGCACGATGCTTGATCGCACGGCACTCCGCTTCAGGATCAAGCCAAAGTGGCTGGCGGGCGACACTGCCCATGGCTCAACCGAAAACCTTGGCTGGCTGGTGAACACAAAAGACATCGAACCGCATGTACCCGTCATCGACAAATCGAGACGCGAGGATGGCACCTTCAGTCGGAAAGACTTCCGTTATGACGAAGAGCGTGGTTGCTATGTCTGCCCGGCGACGCTGCTCACCACGAACTGTCCGGAAATTGCGTGAAGGCAAGAACGACGTGAATTGGCTAGCTGGTTCATGTATGACTTACTGTGGACTTCAACTGGCCGACATGGTGGAGCCAAATCTTATGACACAGCCGAACATTTTGTTTTTGCAGGTCGATCAGATGTTCGCTGCAGCGCTATCGATGTACGGCAACAATTTCAGCATCACCCCCAATCTGGATCGGCTGTTTGCCCGTGGGGTGACCTTCGAGAGCACCTACTGTAGCTATCCGATCTGTGCACCTTCCCGGTTTTCGACAATGACCGGTCAGCTGGCGTCCAGGGTTGGTGCCTATGACAACGCTGCGGAGATGCCGGCAGGCGTGCCAACCTTTGTGCACTATTTGCGTGCGGCCGGTTACCAGACATGTCTTTCCGGCAAGATGCATTTCGTCGGCCCAGACCAGCTCCATGGATTCGAGGAGCGACTGACGGCCGAACTCTACCCGACCGATTTCGCCTGGAACAAGGTCGGCACCAGTTTTGCGCCCGAGCAAGTCAGCGATGCCCGGGGTGTCACGCATGCGGGCATCACGCGCGATACGGTGCAGATTGCTCATGATGAGCTGGTCGCGTTTCGAGCACGCCGGAAGATTTATGATCTGGCGCAGCGCCAGGGCGACCAACCCTTCCTTCTGTGCGTTTCCTTCACCCATCCGCATGAACCTTTCCTGTGCCGAAAGGAGGATTGGGACCTCTATGAAAATGTTGAGATCCCGCCACCATCCGTTGGCCGCATTCCGGACAACGAGTTGGATCCTCTCAGCCGCC
>JBPCVZ010000459.1:0-3794 GCA_051010015.1 Hyphomicrobiaceae bacterium | reverse complement strand
GCTTCGTATCTCATGCGGTTCCTCGGGTATGTCTAAGGGTGGTAACGTAGATCAACAAAATCACAGAGAAAAGACATCGCCAATAGCCCAGTCCCGCGAAGATGGCGGCAATTCATCTGCCTTGTCCAGTCGCGCGCTCGACGGGTCGGCGGGCTTAAACTCGTGAGTGATTGTCTATAGTATAAGCGCCGGTGGCGACAAGTGATATACGTAGGCCGCTCATGCCTGAGCACTAATCGGATGACGGTGCCGACGATCACATCGCTGATCGAAAGCAAGCAGTGAAAAGGAACGATCATGGCCAAAGGGTATTGGATCGCACACGTACGGGTGACCGATGCGGAGCGCTACAAGGACTACGTCACAGCCAATGCAATCGCGTTTGAGAAGTATAATGCAAAATTCCTGGTCAGAGGCGGCGAATGGGAGCCGCGCAACGGCGATCTGCCCTACGACCGCCATGTCGTCCTGGAGTTCGAGAGCTACGAGGTCGCCAAGGCATGCTACGACAGCCCTGAGTACAAAGCTGCGACCGTTATTCGCAACGAAGCGTCCGACGGCTACGTCGTCGTCGTCAAAGGCCATGACGGCTAGAGCATGTTCAATTTAAACCGACGCATATCCGGAATTGAAGAGGTAGTTGGCGCATTCAGGTGGACTGAATGTGCCAAGGAGTTCTCCGAGGCTGTCGGATATGTCGTCAAACGTGCGGGCTCTGGCCTTGCGTAGCAGCCCTTTGAGCTTGGAGAACATCTGCTCGATCGGATTGAGATCGGGCGAGTAGGCAGGCAGAAAGATGCGGTGGGCACCGACACCACGGATCGCATCGCGCACCGCCTTTGATTTGTGTGAGCCAAGGTTGTCCATAACGACAATGTCGCCCGGCCTCAACGTCGGCACCAACACGTGCTCGACGTAGATCAGAAACGCCTTGCCATTGATCGGTCCATCGAGCAGGAACGGGGCGGTGATCCGGTCATGACGCAAAGCGGCCAGGAACGTCTGCGTTCGCCAGCGGCCATGCGGTACCTTGTCCTTGAGCCGCGTCCCACGCAGGCTCCATCCTCGCAGCGGTGCCATGTTTGTCTTGGTCCAGGTTTCATCGATGAACACAAGCCGTCTGGGATCGATGCTTGCCTGGCGTTTACACCATTGACGGCGCCGGCGCGCCACGTCGGGGCGGTCCTGCTCCATGGCGATCAGGGTCTTTTTTTGTGGCTCTGATCCGCGCGTTTGAGCAAGTTCCATACCGAGACATGGCTCACCTTGGTACCGCGCTCGGCCAGTTCGTCGGCCAACTCGCGTGTCGTGATATCGGGCTGTTCTGCCACGCGCGCCAGAAGCCAATCGCATTCCCCCTCGAGAACCCGCGGCCGGTGCCCACCCATCTTGGCAGGCGCGACGCTGCTGGTTGCACGATAGCGCTCCATCAACCGGATAACAGTCGAATCGCCAACACCAAAATGCCTGGCCGCAGCCCGGCAAGACATGCCGCCCTCAACAGCAGCGACCAATCGGATACGAAGATCATGATCAAGAGGCTTTGCCATGGTTGCTGGCCTCCTTCACCAGCCACCATGGTGAATCACTGTTCGCCCAAAATGGGAACCCCAAATGATTCGGTTAAGTTTGAACGCGCTCTAGGCGGTTGCGATCGCAGAAAGTGAGCGCTCTGGTTGTGGACCGGCAGAATCAGCCGGCCCAAAGCAGCGAGGCGGTTTGGTCAAAGAATCGGGCATCAAGTGTCGAGATTAGCCGCTTCAACGGCACCACATCGAGACCGGCACCTTCTGGGAGCATCCATCGACGCGTGCCCCGCCTAGCGCAGAAGCGTCGTCTGGCGCTCTTTTGACTTGACCGGATCGGAGCTATTCCTCGTGGTCAGTTTCACTTTGAATATGTCGCCAGGATGCACCATGGTCTCCCCTTCAGCCGGCATCTCTTTCGCTTGTCCGTTGACTGTTCGCGTGATCGTATAACTGAGGACATAATTGCTGCCGGGATCGGATAGTCCGGCCATCGGCGCCTTGCGCAGCGCGTCAGCGATCAAGTTCATCGTCGTGCGCTGTTCCTGCCGTATCAATCGAATTTGTAGCTCGGTTTCATTGAGTTCGACGATCAACTTCTCTTGGCGTTCGTTTTTGAACGCGTGCATTTCAGCCGCGGCTTCATAAGCGGTTTGGGTGGTTCGATTGAGTTCTGACTGTGTCCTCAGACGTATGCGTTCAAGCTGATAGAAGTTGAGCCGAGCGGCAGTTCGGCGAGAATCCGTCACGAGCTTCCGCCTGTGGAGCTTCTCCAACCTAGTCAGCGCCGCCTTTGAGAGATCTCGCTCAAGATCATGGTTCTTGAGTTGATCCTGCAGGGACGTTACCGCCTGCTCAAGATACTCCTTCTTCTTCGCCATCGTTCGCAGGGCGTCCTGAAGACTCGATCTTTCAGAATTGAAAGCCCTGGTCTCGTTGTCTTTCAGTTGTTTGTCGGACAGATCGTCGGGAAAACGAATCGATTCGTGATCCGCCAGTGCAGAACGAATTCTCGCTCTCTTTGCAATGAGTGCATAGTAGCGAGCCGAGGCAACACGATCCTGTCCCAGTGCGCTGATCAAGTTGCGTTCGTCGGTTTCCTTGGCTCTGACAAGGCCGCCCGCGATGCTGATGGCCTGCATTGCGGTCAAGTTCGGGCGAAAGCTATACTCACCAGGCCTCTGAACCAGCCCAAGAATGTAGAACGGTCGATACGATGCAATTTCTACGGTAATATTTGGATCTCTGACCGTCCTCGCCAACTTATTGATCTTCTGGCTGAGAGCGACCTCCAGTTCGGCCGTCGTTTTGCCGCGTGCCGAAATAGATCCAACTAGTGGAATAGAAACATCGCCGGCGGGCCCGATCGCATAGGTGTCATTAATACGTGCCCAGTCAAATACCCGGTCGAGTGTAGGCCGCCATTCAAATACCCTGATGCGGATTTTGTCCATTGCATCGAGACGATACACCGGACTGGATTTCTCATCATCGGCACTCACAGGGGTCATGCTGCCAAAGACAAACAGTGACAAGCAGGCCGCAACACCAATTTGCATCAGGCGATGACTGGGCCGGTGTGGGCAATTGCCAAAATCCGCGTGGTCCAGTGCTTCTATGCGATTCATGTTCCATCTGCTCCTTACGATTCGTTTTTAAGCACGGGGAATTGCTCAATTTCCTACCGTCGCCATCCGTTTTCTATCACGTTAGAAATTCGAGGTTAACCCCACGCATACTGCAAGACCTGCCCCCAAGGTGCAGACCTCGCAGGCATATGCTGAAAGAGTGGCCAAACGGGCCTCGGCTTGCGGGGGGCTGAAGCCTATTCGTCGAAGAGGAGCGCTAGTATCCGTTCCACACGGGTAGACGAGCAATCTGGGCTGCTGGCAGGCAGGCGTGAGGAGACCTACAAACCGTAAAGATGACATGACGGAAATGCCAGCGAACCCGGCCAACCGCCCATTTCACGCAATCAGAGGGTCGATTAATTCTATGAATATCATTGCATTTCCCGTTGTATTAAACGGGTCTATCCTAATTAATCTTAGACGCGGAAGTCGCAAAAGGAACTGAAAATGCGGATTTTCGTTGCCGGCCACCGAGGCATGGTGGGAGGCGCCATTCTTCGGCAGCTGGAATTGCAGCGAGCCAGGGGCGAACCGATCGAAACCATCACCCGACGCCGATCTGAGCTTGATCTCACCAATCAAGCAGCAGTGCGCGAGTTCATGGTTATGGAAGAGCCGGATGTCGTGATTCTGGCGG
>JBPCVZ010000458.1:0-20830 GCA_051010015.1 Hyphomicrobiaceae bacterium | reverse complement strand
AAGCCGCCGGTTTGGCAGACGGAGCGGTGCCGGCTCACCCGGCACTCGCAAAACCTTGATTAGAAAGCGCAGACCACGCATGGCACGCTGTCAGAATCAATGACAGCGCTGGAATGTCCATCACGTGCTCATCCGCCGACCGCCCGACATCCCGTCCTGCGAAATCACGCCGGAGCCGGTCTACCTGCGCCGCCGCGCCTTCCTCGCCGGCTCGCTGGCTGCCGCAACGACACTCGCGACGCCACCGCTGTTGGCGCCGTCGGCACGGGCCGGCGCCCGCCCGCGCCGGCTCACCTTCACCAAGAGCCCGTATTCCACCGACGAGCCCCTGAGCCGCTTTCGCGACGTCACGCACTACAACAATTTTATCGAGTTCGGCACGCGCAAGACGGACCCCGCCTATTTCGCCAATGCCATGACGATCGATCCCTGGAGCGTCGAGATCGACGGCCTCGTCGCCAAACCGCAACGCCTCGCGCTCGACGACATCGTGAAGCCGGTCGCGCTCGAAGAGCGCATCTACCGGCTGCGCTGCGTCGAAGCCTGGTCGATGGTCATTCCCTGGATCGGCTTTCCGCTCAGCGCTCTGCTCAAGCGCGTCGAGCCGCTCGGCACCGCCCGCTACGTCGCCTTCGAAACCCTGCATCGCCCTGCGCAAATGCGCGGCCAGCGCAAACCGCGCCCCGTCGTGGCGTGGCCCTACCGCGAAGGCTTGCGCCTCGACGAGGCGATGCACCCCTTGACGATTCTCGCCGTCGGTCTCTACGGGCGCACGCTGCCCCACCAGAACGGGGCGCCGCTGCGCCTTGTCGTGCCCTGGAAGTACGGCTTCAAGTCGATCAAGTCGATCGTGCGGATCAGCCTCGTCGCTGAGCAGCCGGCGACGTCGTGGCAGACGCAATGGGCCGCCGCCTACGGCTTCTTTGCCAACGTTAACCCGGACGTGCCACATCCCGACTGGAGCCAGGCCAGCGAACGTCGCGTCGGCTACGGCTCGTCGCTTTTTTCCGCCCGCCGTCCGACCGAATCCTTCAACGGTTACGGCGCCGACGTTGCCGGGCTTTACAAGGGCATGGACCTTGCGCGGCATTATTAATAGATCGAGCACATTTACTATATGATCGAAAGATCACGCTAATCACGAACAAATACACAATTCTGCGATCATACTGGCGGTCCGAAGCGAATACGCCCATTTTGGTTGAAACGTTTATCAATCCCGGATGAAGTCTACGAGATCGCAACATGAAAACTTTCCGAATATTTGCGGCGCTGCTCTTTGCCCACCTCGTTCTTTCCGCAACCGCCGCCAGCGCCGCCAGCCTGGGCGGCACCTGGGCCGGTGCCGGCTACATTCACCCAGCCGCCGGCGACCGTCAGCGCGTGCGCTGCGTGGTGCGCTATGACCAGGAATCGAACAAGGTTTACGGCGTGCGCGCGACCTGTGCATCGAGCGCCGGCAGCATTCGCCAGACCGGTGAAGTTCTGAAAATCCGCAGCAACATGTATGTCGGCGATTTCTACAACCAGCAGTTCGACATCCGCGGCCGCGTCCGGGTCAGCATCAAGGGCGGACGTCAGACCGTCACTTTCTCGAGCAGCGACGGCAGCGGCCGCTTGACACTGAGCAAACGCTGAACGGTTTGCGAATTGTAAAGCCGTCCGTGCCGAGCAGCGCTATAATGGGCCGACTCGGCAGCTGTCGTTAGAGCCGCCAATGGGGCTCCAACGCAGCTCGAACCGGTGAAGGCATCCAATAAAAGGCATGGCACGGCGACCACGCATTACCGAAGCCTCCGTGGCAAAGCTTGGCGTCGACCGCCTCGCCACGCTGCTGGTCACCGAAGCGTCGACGAACAAGGCGCTCAAGCAGGCGCTCCAACTCGCGCTCGAATCCGGCGAAGGCGTCGACAGCCTGGCGTCCGGCATTCGCCAGCGCCTGACGTCGATCGGGCGCGCGCAAAGCCGCCTGTCGACCAACAAGGGCCGCGAGATGGTCGCCGAGCTGAAGCGCCTGCAGGCGAGCATCACCGGCGACGTGGCGGACGGCGATCCGGCCGAGGCGCTCGCCCTGATGTGGCTGTTGGTCGACCTCCACCCTTCGCTCATCGCGCGCACCCGCGATCGTGCCGGGCGCCTTGGCGATTTCTTCAGAGAAGCGGTCGCCGCTCTGCCCGACCTTGCCGGCCGCGCCAACCCGGACCCGGAGAAACTCGCCGAGGACGTCTACCGCCGGTTTGTGCGCGACAGCTATGGCTTCTGCGAACCGCTCATCGTTCTGCTCGCCGCAGCACTGCGCGCACCCGGCCTCGCGCTCCTCAAGTCCCGCTTCGAGGCCGAGCGCGACGCCCACCTTGGCAAGGTGCGCCGCGTGCAGTCCGCCGCCGCCTACGACCACGTGCTCGCCAGACTGCAGCACGGCCTGCGCGACGTCGCCGATGCGATGGGCGATGTCGACGGCTATATCGCGACGTTCTCGCCCGAGGAAACCCGCCACCCGGTCTACGCCACCTACATGGCGGTCCGCCTGGCCGACGCCGACCGCGCCGACGAAGCCTTGACGCTGCTCGACCATGCTGCCCCCGAGTTCGACGATACCCCGGAATGGCACATGGACTGGATCAACGCGCGCTATCACGCCCTGCAGAAACTCGGGCGCACCGAGGAACTCAAGAAGCTTACCTGGAAGACCTTCGAGACGTACCTCAGCCACGATCATCTCCGCGCCCATCTCAAGCTGCTGCCCGATTTCGACGACGTCGAAGCCGAGGAGAAAGCGCTCAACTGGGTGACCCGGCATCCCGCGTTTCTGGCGGCGCTGTTGTTTCTCGTGCATTGGCCAGCGCTGCCGCGCGCCGCCCAAACGGTGTCCGATCGCACAAGTGAGATTGACGGCAGCGAGTACGACCATCTGCTCGAGGCCGCCGAAGCGCTCGACGGCCGCTTCCCGCTGGCCGGCATCCTGATCCGCCGCTCGCTGATCACCTTCACACTCCGGCTCGGGCGCAGCCACCGCTTCAAGCAGGCGATGCAGCACGTCCGCGAACTCGAAGCCCTCGACGCCGCCGTCACCGACTACGCCGACCACGACACACATCAGGTCTTCATGGAACAGCTCTGGCTCGACCACCCGCACAAGGCCGGCTTCTGGTCGCTGCTCGAATGAGCACACGACAGGTCCGGAGAAATTCAACGCTGCGGTTCGCGCCACACCATCGTCCCCCACTCCGTCATTCCCGCACGAGCGATTTTAAAAGAGTAGCAGCGCTCCGGGTTTCGCGTCCCCGGAAAACACGCCAGTGTTTATCCGGGGTCCTTCGCATCTCAATTGTGGCGATGCTTCGATGGACCGCTGGCGCGAAGGATCCCGGATCGCGCGGCGGTTACTGGCATGCTTTCCATTACGACGCGATGGCCGCCGCTTGTCCGGGACCGCAAGACGAAAGGTTGTCGGTGATCGCCGATACAGCGCTTGGCAAAACGCTTTGCCCGCAATCCGGACAGCCTCGGCTTCGCGCCACGGCCGTTGGGTTGGCTCACCAGCACTCCCCATCGCGACAGGACGTGCGTGCATCGGCGCAAACCGCGCCGCCTACGCCAGCACCGGCCGTCGGCGATGCCAGTCCGTGACCTGCTGATAGGCATGGCCGGCGCGCAGCAGGCGCGGTTCGTCCCACCACGGCCCTTCCAGCAACAACCCGATCGGCAGGCCCGAGCCCGATGCCCCGCACGGCACCGACAGGCCGGGCAGCGCGCCGAACGCACCGGGATAGGTGTTGGCCGCGACCCGCCGCGTCGCCTCGAACAGCGAGCGGTCATCGTCGATCGCCGGCGTCATCTGCGGCAGTGTCGGCATCGCCAACATGTCGACCGCGTCGAACGTGCGCTTCAGCGTGCGCATCCACTGTTCGCGCGCGCGCATCGCACGGGCGTAATCGCGACCGGTAAAATCGTCGGCAAGGCGCAGGCGTTCGATCGTCTGCGCGCCCCACTTGTCCGGCTCGCGCATGCGCTCGGCGTGGAGATGCGCGGCGTCGCAAAAGATGATCACTGTCGCTTCGCCCTGCATCGCCTCGGCGCCGGCCAGCTCGACATCGACGAGCGTGGCGCCAAGCTTCTCGAGCGCTTTGAGCGCCGCTTCGACCGCCGTCGCCGTCTCCGGCGCGAGGTCATCATAGTAGTACGCCCGCGGCACGCCGATCCGCATGCCTGCAATCCCCGCGCCCAACGTCGGCAGGAAGTTCTCGAGCAGCCGGTCGCGCGATGTCGGGTCGGCGTCGTCATAGCCGGCCATCACCGCGAACAGCCGCGCCACGTCGATCGCGCTGCGCGCCATCGGCCCGATCGTGTCGTGCAGGTCGCTGACCGGCAGGCAGCCGCTGTTGGACACCCGCCCGAGGGTCGGGCGCAGTCCGGTGATGCCGTTGATCGCGGCGGGAATGCGCACCGATCCGCCGGTATCCGTCCCCAGCGCCGCATCCGCCATGCCCGTCGCCACGGCCACGCCCGAGCCGCCGCTGGAACCGCCCGGGATATAGTCCGTATCATAGGGGTTACGGCACTGCCCGATCACGGCGTTGTGCGACCTGACGCCGAACGCAACTTCGTGCAGCGTCGCCTTGCCGACAATCACCGCCCCGGCACGCTTGAGGCGCGAGACGACGGGGGCGTCGGCGTTCGGCACCCGCCCCTTGAAGAAATGCGAGCCACGCGTCGTTTCGATGCCGGCGGTGTCGATATTGTCCTTGATGGCAAGCGTCATGCCGTGCAGCAGCCCGGCCCACTCGCCGCGCGCCGCCGCCGCATCGAGGTCATCGGCGGTGCGCCGCGCATCATCCGCGTTCATCGCCATCATCGCGTTGACGCGGCCGTTCCACGTCTCGACATTTGCCAGGCTCTCTTCCAGGTGGGCACGGGCACGGCCGGGATGGGCGTCGTCTTTATTGCTTATCATGGCGTTCTCGGTGCTGAGCAGGGCGGGACCGATGGGTCCCAGGGGGAAGCATCGCAACACTGATTGCTGGCCGCTGGTTTGTCGAGTTCAATCGGGCGCCCATCACACTCAGCATGGGTGCGGCGGCGAACGCTGCACCGGGAACGGGAACCATGAATCGATTTGAAGGCCGCGTCGCCCTGATCACCGGTGCCGCCGCCGGCCTCGGCGAAGCCAGCGCACACCGCCTCGCCGGCGAAGGCGCCAAGGCCGTGATCTGGGATCGCGACGCGCAGGCCCTCGCCAAGGCCGAGCGCAAGGCCGAAGCCGCCGGCTTCGCCTTCGACACCGACACCGTCGACATGCTCGATGAGCCCGCCATCGACCAGGCCGTCGCACGTGTCATCGACCGGCTCGGCAAGATCGACATCCTCGTCAACAACGTCGGCGGTTCGCTGCACGTGCCGTTTCATTTCCTCGAGCAATCGGACGACGACTGGCAGCGCGTCCTCGAGATCAACATCATGCCGACGGTCTGGACCGCGCGCGCCGTCGTTCCGCACATGCAAAAGGCCGGCTACGGGCGCATCGTCAACCTCGGCAGCAAGGCCGGACGCTACGGCTCGCTGTTCGCCGGCACGCCCTACGCGGCGGCCAAGGGCGGCATCCAGTCACTGACCAACCAGCTGGCGCAGGAGTTCGGGCCGGACGGCATCACCTGCAACACCGTCTGCCCCGGCGCCATCATCACCGAGCGCGTCGACCGCCTCCTCAACGAACGCCACACGCCGGAAGAGCGCCAGCGCATCGCCGATGCGATTCCCGTCCGGCGCCAGGGCCGCGTCGAGGATGTCGCCGCCGCCGTCGCCTACCTCGCCTCGGAAGAAGCCAGCTTCGTCACCGGCGTCGCCCTCGACGTCAACGGCGGCCAGGCGATGTCGATCTAGACGTTCCCTACAACGCAATCGGAAAATCTCCTCCATGGCCGAACCCGACCGCCTGACATCGACCGCGCCGACGCCCACCGGCCTGCGCTACAACGCGACCGTGTCGCATGCCATCGCCGCCGCCCTCGAACGCCACGGCGTCCGCCACGTTTTCGGCCAGAGCCTGCCCTCGATGGTGCATCTCGCCTGCAGCGCACGCGGCATCCGCCAGATCGCCTACCGCCAGGAGAACACCGGCGGCTACATGGCCGACGGCTACGCGCGCACGACCGGCAAGGTCGCCGTCGTCACGGCGCAGAACGGCCCGGCCGCCGCCATCCTGGTGCCGCCGCTTGCCGAGGCACTGAAAGCCTCGATCCCGATCGTCGCCCTCGTCCAGGAAGTTTCGCGGGACCAGACCGACCGCAACGCATTCCAGGAACTCAATCACACCCAGCTGTTTTCCGCCTGCGCCAAGTGGGTCCGTACGGTGAGCGTTGCGAGTCGCATCGAGGACTACATCGACATGGCGTTTACCGCCGCCGCCTCCGGCCGTCCCGGCCCCGCGGTGCTGATGCTGCCCGCCGACCTGCTCACGGAATCCTATGTCTCGGAGACAAGTCGCAAGCAATCGCTCGGGACGTTCCCGCTCGACCGCATCGCGCCGGATCCCGAGCGCATTGCGCAAGCCGCCGAATTGCTCGCCAAGGCCGAACGCCCCCTGATCATCGCCGGTGGCGGCGTCCATTCCTCCGGCGCCGTCGCAGCCCTCACCGCCTTGCAGGACACCGCCGCCCTGCCCGTCGCCACGACCGTCATGGGCAAGGGCGCAGTTTCCGAAACCCATCCGCTCAGCCTCGGCGTCGTCGGCTACTTCATGGGCACCAACAGCCGCACCCGGCATCAGCGCGATCTCGTCGCAGAGGCCGATGTCGTCCTGCTCGTTGGCAACCGCACCAACCAGAACGGCACCGACAGCTGGGACCTGTACCCGCCCGGCGCGACCTACATCCAGATCGATATCGATGGCGACGAGATCGGCCGCAACTATGAAGCGGCCGTGCGCCTGCTCGGCGACGCCAGGCTGTCGCTCGAAGCGCTGACCCAGGCGATCGCGGCGCGCGACCTCGCGCAGCGCCACGCCGCCCGCCCGGCGCTCGAAGCGCGGATTGCCGACGGCAAGGCGCACTACACCACCGAGAGCGAAGCGGTGCGCACTTCGAGCCGCTCGCCGATCCGCCCCGAACGGATCATGCACGAGCTTTCGTCGCGCATCGGCCCCGACGACATCCTCGTCGCCGACGCGAGCTACAGCTCGATCTGGATCGCGAATTATCTGACCGCCACCGAAGCCGGTTCGCGCTTCCTGACGCCGCGCGGCCTCGCCGGCCTCGGCTGGGGCCTGCCGATGGCGATGGGAGCCAAGCTCGGCCATCCCGACAAGCGTGTCATCTGCGTCGTCGGTGACGGCGGTTTCGCGCACGCCTGGGCCGAACTCGAAACGTCACGGCGTATGGACCTCAACGTCACGCTCATTGTGCTGAACAACCAGATTCTCGGCTATCAAAAGCACGCCGAGGATATCAAGTTCGGCGCCCACACCGACGCCGTGTTCTTCGAGCCGGTCGACCACGCCGCCATCGCGCGCGCCTGCGGCCTCTCCGGCATCCGTGTCGAAGCCGCCAGCGACATCGGCGCCGCCCTCGATGAAGCGCTTGCCTGCGACCACACCACGCTGATCGACGTCATGAGCGATCCCGAGGCCCACCCGCCGATCACCGGCTTTGAGTCATGAGTGCTCGTACAAACCTCACCAAAGCGCATGCATTCTTCACCAAAGAATGCACAAACGGATGATGCAAACGCGCATTGGGCCAGCGTTTGAATAAAAAATTTTGAACGTTTGAACCTTTTCGTTTCCGGCCGCGACTGAACGGTATCAGGGCAGCAACAGCCCGCCCCGTTTAAGCCAAGGAAACACCGTCATGTACAAGTCAGCCTCCGCCCTCGTCGCCGCCGCCGCCCTTTCCACGCTCACCGTCTCCGCCGCCCACGCCGGCCCCTCCGCCGCCGCACTCACCGCGCTGCAGAAAAATGCGCAAGCAGTTGGACAACAATCACAAATCGTCCACAAGACCGGCAAGAAAAAGAAGAAGATCATCGCCGGCATCCTGTTCGGCCTCAGCACCGCCGCCGCGATCGGTTACAGCATCCGCCAGGAACGCCGCTGCCGCCGCTGGGAACGCCGCTGCTGGAACGGCAACGACTATGCCTGCTGGAAGTTCGAATCCCGCTGCTAAAGCCATAAATCAGACCCAACCCGTCCCCCCGGAGCAGGCTGCGGTGTCCATGTGACCCGCGGCCTGTTTTCGTATTTACGCAATATTTATTTATATTTCAAAATGTTACCTCCTTCGCCAAAGCCATCTCAAAAAAAGTTCCACCTTGTGTCCTGCATCACAGCGCCGAGCCGTCCCTCGGCGCATGCTGGGTTCATCGGTGATCGGAAACGCAAGCCGATCAGCAAACCAAACGCAACCCAACCGAGCCCCCCGCTCAACATGCACAAGGACTATTCGAAATGTTCAAGAAACTGATCCTCTCAGTAGTTGCTGCCATCGCAATGGTGGTCAGCATCCAGGCACCGGCATCCGCTGCCATGACTGTTGCCACGCCGACAGTTGCAGCCGCTGAAGCCAAAGCCGACATCATCAAGGTTGGCCGTCGTCACCGCGGTTTCCGTCGCGGCGGCTTCCGTCGTCGCCGCGGTGGCTTCCGCCGTCATTGGCGCCGCCACTTCCGCTTCCGTCACTACGGCCACTGGGGCCACCACTACTATGGTCGCCGCTGCTGGTGGCACCACGGTCACCGGCACTGCCGCTACTACTAATCCCGGCCGAGCCTAGCTCACAAGCGAACCCCGTCAGCGCAAGCTGGCGGGGTTTCGTTTTGTGTGCCTGCCATCCCTCCTTATCCCCGCATTCGGATATTCGCCTACCATCGAAGCTCGGCGTTTGCGCGTGTCGCTGCGATGCGCCAAACTCGACAGTACGAAAAAAATTTTGGATAGAGTTGGATAGAGAGAGACATGGCGGCGGCAATCAATCTCACGGTCAATGGCCGGCAACACAGCCTGAAGGTCGACGCGGCAACACCGCTCCTGCTCGCCGTGCGCAACGATCTCGACCTGCGCGGCACACGCCACGGATGTGCAACCGGCGATTGTGGCGCCTGTACGGTGCTCATCGATGGCCGCCCGGCCACCTCCTGCAACACCCCCGTCGAGGCCGCCGCCGGCCAAAATATCGAAACGATCGATGCCCTTGAAGACGATGCCATCGGCAAGGCCCTGCTTGCCGCGTTTTTGCATGAGCAGGCCGGACAGTGCGGCTACTGCCTGGCCGGTATCGTGATGCAGGCCAAGGCACTGCTGGCACGCGAAGCGTCACCGTCACGCGCGACGATCGCGACCGCGCTCGACGGCCACCTGTGCCGTTGCGGCGCGCACCACCGGATACTGGACGCCATCGAGCGCGCCGCAAGCGAACTGAACGGGGGCAACGCAGCATGACCGCACCGACCATTTCTCCGAGCCTCGCAGACAACCCGTTGTGCAGCGATTGGCTGACCTTCGAAGCAAACGGCCGCGTGACGTTGAAGACCGCCAAAGTCGAAATCGGCCAGGGCATCCTGACCGCACTCGTACAGATCGCCGCCGATGAACTGGATATTTCGCCCGATCGCTTCGATGTCATTTCGGGGCACACCAAACTCGGCCCCGTCGAGGCCGGCACCTCGAGTTCGCTCTCGACCGAAGTCACCGGCAAGGCCGTCCGTCACGCCGCGTCGGCCACGCGCAAACTGCTGCTGACCGAAGCCGCCACGTTGCTGCAGGCCGAAGCGGCGGCGCTGACTGTCGAACACGGTGTCGTCCACGTCGACGGCCGCGAGACACCTCTCACGCTCTCCAAGCTCGCCGAGACCGTCGACCTCGCACAACCGGCGATGGATTTCGCAGCTCCGAAAAATCCATCCGAGCGCCGCGTCGTCGGCACCTCGCTGCCGCGCATCGACCTGCGCGCCAAAATCAACCAACCGGCCTTTATCCAGGACATCGCCAAGCAGGGCATGCGCCACGGCCGCGCCGTGCAGCCCCCCTCCGGCGATCACCGCCTCGCGACCGTCGATGAGGACGCCCTCGCAAAAGCGTTCCCATCCGTCACGATCGTGCGGAACGGGTCGTTCATCGGCATCGTCGCCGATGATGAAGCCGCGGCGATGCGCGCTGCCGACGCAGCCGCCGACCACATCACATGGGCAATACCGACACCGCCTCCCAAGCCGGTCTTCGATACACTCAAGGAACTCGCTGACCCACCCGATGTCATCGTCGACGAAGGCGATGTCGCGTCCGCGCCCGGGCAGAAAATCGCGCTGGAGGTCACCAAGCCCTACATCGCGCACGCCTCGATCGCGCCGTCCTGCGCCATCGCCACCTGGCACTCTGCGACCGAACTCGAAGTCATCTCGCACACCCAGTCACCCCACGGTCTCGCCGACGGGCTTGGCGTCGTCTTCGGCCTCGACGGCCCGCGCGACGTCACCGTCATTCACCAGCCGAGTGCCGGCACTTACGGCCACAGCGGTCAGGACGACGCCGCGCTCGATGCCGCCCTTCTTGCCAAGGCCGTGCCGGGCGTGCCCGTCCGCGTGCTCTGGTCGCGCGCCGACGATTTCCAGGCCTCGCCGGCGGGCTGCGCCATGGTCGTCCGGACCACGGGCACCCTCGATGGCAACGGCCGCATCGCCGCGCTCTCGATGGATTGCCTGAGCCAGCCACATGCCCGCCGTCCCGGCCGCGGCGGCTTTGCCGAAATGACCAACGCGGCGCTGCTCGACCCGCCGCTGCCCGTCCCGGTCCCGGAAGACGTGCCGCCGGCGCGCGGCGGTGGTGCAGAGCGCAACGCGACGCCGCTCTACGCCATCCCCAACCTGCATGTTCAAAAGCGCATCCTCAAGCACTGGCCGGTGCGCACCTCCGCGCTGCGCGGACTCGGTGCCTTTGCCAATGTCTACGCACTCGAATCGTTGATGGACGAACTAGCCGAAGCGGCCGGGCAGTGCCCCGTCGCCTTCCGCGTCGCACACCTCGATGACACGCGTGCCGCGCACGTCATCGAGCGCGCCGCCGAAATGGCCGGCTGGCCGGGTCCGTTGGGAGACGGCGAGGCGATCGGCATCGGTTTTGGGCAATACAAGAACCGCAGCGCCTATTGCGCCGTCGCGATGCATGTCCGGCTCGAAGATGAAATCCGCCTGCTCAATGCCTATGCCGCCGTCGACAGTGGCGAGATCATCAATCCCGATGGCATCCGCAACCAGGTCGAAGGCAGTATCATCCAGGCAGCAAGCTGGACCCTCAAGGAAGCGCTCGCGATCGACGGCAGCTGCATTACAACCGACGGCTGGGAAACATACCCGATCCTAAGATTTTCCGAAGTGCCCGCCATCACCGTCGAGCTGATCGAGCGGCCCGAACTGCCACCTCTCGGCGTCGGCGAGACCGCGGTCGGCCCAACCGGGGCTGCGATCGGCAACGCCGTGAAACGCGCCCTTGGGCTGCGCCTTGTCGACCTGCCGTTGACGCGCGATGCGGTGCAAGCGGCCATCAATCAATAGCGGAGGCGCGCCATGTGCCGCAACATCAAGACACTTTACAACTTCGACCCGCCCGCGACCGACGATGAGGTTCGCGCCGCCGCGCTGCAGTTCGTGCGCAAGCTGAGTGGCTTCAACGGGCCGTCACAGGCCAACGCCGCCGCATTTCATCACGCAGTGGATCAGGTCACCGACGTCGCCCGGGAGCTACTTGACGCGCTCGTCACAAAGGCGCCACCTCGTGATCGCGCGGTCGAGGCGGCGAAAGCGCGTCAGCGCTCGGCACAGCGCTTTGGCACGACATCTTGAGGTACAGGGAAAGTTTGCATGGCTTGGCGGATCGGCGTTGATATCGGCGGCACGTTTACGGATGTCGCGCTCGTCGAAGAGAACACCGGCCGCATCGGCGTTGCCAAGGTTCCAACGACACCCGACGATTTCGGTCGCGGCGTTCTCGATGGCCTGCATTCGGTCATGAACAAGTACGCCATCGCCGCCAAGGATGTCGGCCTGTTGGCGCACGCGACGACAATCGTCACCAACGCGATCCTCGAAGAGAAAGGTGCCGATGCCGCGCTCATCATGACGCGCGGCTTTCGTGACATCCTGGAGCTGCGCCGTTCCGCCCGGCCGGATCTCTACGACCTGTTCCAGGACGGCCCGCATATTCTCATCCCACGCCGCAATCGCCTCGAGATCACCGAACGCATCGGCGCTGACGGCTCGGTCGTGACACCGCTCGAGGAGGGCGAAATCAGCGACCTCGTCGATGCCATCAAGGCACGCGACGTCAAGTCGATTGCCATCTCCTTGATGTTCAGCTTCCTCAATCCGGATCACGAACGCCAACTCGGCGCCGCGCTGCGCCAGGCGTTCCCCGACCTGCCGGTCTACCTGTCGTCGGAAGTCCTGCCGGAAATCCGCGAGTTCGAGCGCACCAGCACGACCGCCATCTGCGCCTACGTCGGCCCGATCCTGGCGTCCTATCTGGCCCGCCTCGAAGACACCGTGCGCGGCATCGGCCTGCCGCCGATCTACGTGATGGGATCGAACGGCGGCGTCTTCGAAGCCGCCGAAGGCGTCTCGATGCCGGCGATGGCGGTCGAATCCGGCCCGGCCGCCGGCGTCGTCGCCACCAGCCTGATCGCCAACCAGACCGGTAAGCGCGATATCCTGTCGTTCGACATGGGCGGCACCACTGCCAAGGCCAGCCTCATTCGCGACGGCAACTACGAAACGACGCCCGAGTACGAGGTCGGCGGCGGCGCCAGCGGCAATCGCTGGATGAACGGCACCGGCCATCCGATCCGTGTGCCGGTTATCGACCTTGCCGAGGTTTCCGCCGGTGGCGGCTCGATCGCCTGGGTCGACCGTGCCGGATCATTGCGCGTCGGCCCGGCCAGCGCCGGCGCAACGCCCGGTCCGGTCTGCTACCAGCGCGGCGGTACCGAGCCGACGGTCACCGACTGCAACCTGCTGCTCGGCTATCTCGACCAGAAATCCCTGCTCGGTGGCGAGCTTGAAATCAGCGTCACCGCCGCCGAACAGGCCATAACCGAAAAACTCGCTGGCCCGCTCGGAGTTGATGCGCGCTCGGCCGCCGCTGCCGTCATCGACGTCGTCAACCACGCCATGGCCGAGGCGCTCAAGATCGTATCCGTGCAACGCGGCTACGACCCGCGCGGCTTCGTTCTCGCGGCCTTTGGCGGCGCCGGCCCGCTGCATGCCACGGCGCTCGCCGACGAACTTGCCATGGACGAAGTGCTGTGCCCGCCGATTCCGGGCGCCTTCTCCGCCCTGGGCCTGGTTGGCACCGACCTCAAACGCGACTACGTCCGGACATTCTTCCAGACCACCGACAAGACCGACCCGGACGCGCTGGCAGCCGCCTTCGATGAACTCGAAGCGCTCGGGACCGAGATGCTGGAGCGCGCCGGTGTGACCGCCGAACGCCGCCGCTTCGAACGCTCGATCGATGCCCGCTACGTGCGCCAGTCCTACGAACTCGGCGTCCCGGTCGGCGCGCCGCCCTTCACGCCTGAGACGGTCGATGCCATCGCCGGCGCCTTTCACGAACGCCATCGCCAGACCTACGGCCACGCCAATGACACCGAGCCGGTGCAAATCGTCAACGTGCGCCTCGCCGCGATTGGCGAGATCCCGGCCTTGCGGATCAGCGATGCGCCGGACAATACCGCAGGTGATCCCACCAAGTCGCAGCGTGACCTGTGGTTCCGTGAAACCGGCGCCGTCAGCGCCGCCATTCTCGACCGCACGATGATGCCCGCCGGTCACGCCATCGAAGGCCCTGCCGTCATCGAGTCGCTGGAATCGACAATCCTCGTCAGCCCGGGCTGGCAGGCGCGCATGGACGCCGATGGTTTCGTCATCATGACGCGCAGCGGCGCAGCCGCCTCGAACGGAGCACGGCCATGACCAATCCGCCAGCCAACACCCGCGCGAGCGACCCGGCCGCCTTCGAAATCATGAAGAACGCGCTCTACAAGATCGCCGAGGAGATGCGCGTCGTCCTTGCCAAAACGGCCTATTCGCCGATCCTGAAATCGGCCGGCGATTATTCCTGCGGCGTGTTCGATGCGGCCGGCGACATGGTCGCGCAAGGCCCCGACCTGCCGATCCACCTCGGCTCGATGCCCGATGCGGTGCGCGCCATCGTCGAAGTGTTCGGCCACGACGTGCACGACGGCGACGTCTTCATTCACAACGATCCGTATTTCGGCGGCTCCCACCTGCCCGACGTCAATGTCATTCGCCCCGCCTTCTACGACGGCAAGCTGCTCGGCTACACGTGCCTGCGCGCGCACTGGCCGGACGTCGGTTCGGCGACGCCGGGCAGCTATGGCGCCGTTACCGAGATCTACGGCGAAGGCCTACGCCTGCCGCCCGTCCGCCTTGTCTCGAAAGGCGTCATGAACGACGACATCGAGAAGATCATTCTCGCCAACGTGCGCACGCCCGAGGAACGCCGCGGCGACCTCGGCTCACAGCTCGCCGCCACCTTGCGCGCCTGCCAGCGCCTCGAGGGCCTGGCCGAACGCTATGGCGCCGACACGCTGACGCGGACCATGGCCGAAGTTATGGACTATTCCGAACGCCTGATGCGCGCCATGCTCTCTGACCTCCCTGACGGCAACGGCGCGTTCACCGATCATCTCGACGGTGACGGCATTCCCGATGACGACGATGGCAATGATGCGCCGATCTGGATCCGCATGAAGGTCGACAAGCAGGGCGATTCAATCGTCGTCGATTTCGCGGGCACCGACCCGCAGACCGCCGGGCCGATCAATGCGCCGCTTTCGGTGACCGCTTCCGGCGTCTACTGCGGCCTCAAGACCGCGATCGACCCCAACAGTCTGATCCCGCCGAATTCCGGCTGCTGGCGCGCGATCGACGTCAAGGCGCCGAGCGGTTCCCTGCTCAACGCCAAGTTTCCCAGTCCGGTCGTCTATGCCAACCATGAAATCTCGCACCGCCTGGCTGACATGGTGATGGGTGCGCTGGTCGAATTCTGGCCCGAACAGGTCATGGCGTGCAGTCAGGGCACCTCGGCCATCATGACGTTCGGCGGCGTCGATCCGCGTACAGACAATCGGTATGTATCCTATGAGACCGTCAAAGGCGGCTTCGGCGCACGCCCCAACAAAGATGGCATCAATGTCGTCTCCAGCGGCATTTCCAACACCATGAACACGCCGATCGAAGTCCTCGAAATGGCCTTCCCCGTACGCGTTCTCGAATACACGGTCGAGCCCGATACCGGCGGCGCCGGCCAATACCGCGGCGGCAACGCGGCCCGTCGCATCTGGCAGCTCCTCGATGGCGCCTCGGCAACCGGCACGCTGTGCATGGAGCGCATGACCTCGCCGCCATTCGGCCTCGCTGGCGGCAAGCCGGGCTCGCCGGCGATCGTCAAACTCAGGACACCGGATGGCAAGGTCCGCGACCTGCCGAGCAAAGGCGCCTTCAAGGCCCCGGCGGGTTCGATCGTCGACATGATCACGCCCGGCTCCGGCGGCTTTGGCGATCCCGCCAAGCGCGATGCGGCCGCGATCGAGGTAGATCTGGCCGAAGGCTACGTAACCCCCGAGGGCGTCAAGCGCGACTACGGGCGCTAGTCCCGCGAGAAAGTTGCGACATCGACCTACGAAGCCGCCTTCGCCGCCTGAATGGCCGACCAAATCCGGGCAGGCGTCGCCGGCATTTCGATGTGGTCGATGCCAAGCGGGCCGAGCGCATCGCAGACCGCATTGATCGTCGCCGCGATCGAGCCGACGGATCCCGCTTCGCCAATCCCCTTGGCGCCGAGCGGGTTGACTTTGGTTGGCACCGGACGGGTCTTGAACTGGATATTGGCGGGCAGGTCATCGGCGCGCGGCATCGTGTAGTCCATGAAGGAACCGGACACGAGCTGACCGCTCTCGCCGTCGTACGCCACGTTCTCGAACAGCGCCTGGCCGACACCCATGGCGATGCCGCCATGCATCTGGCCGCGCGCCATCACCGGGTTCATGACCGTGCCGATGTCTTCCACGACGGAATAGTTGACGATCTCGCAAACCCCGGTCGCCGCGTCGATTTCGACCTCGCACATATGACAACCGTTCGGGAACGTCACGGCGGGCGGATCGAACTTGCCGCTCGCATGGAGACCTTCGGCGCTACGCTCCTCAGCCAGCTTGGCAACCTCGACAAGCGAAACACTTGAAGTACCGCCTTTGACCGTGAAACGCCCGTCACCGAATACGATCTCATCGGCCTTCGCCTGCAGCATCTCGGCGGCCAGCCGGCTGCCTTCGTCAATCACGTTGTCGAGCGTGATCTTGATCGCCGAGCCGCCGACACCGGTCGAACTCGATCCGCCATTGCCACGCCCGCCGGGCAGCATGTCGGTGTCGCCCTGATGATAGCGCACATGTCCGACATCGAGCCCGAGCCGCTCGGCGATCATGTTCGAAAACATCGTTTCGCTGCCCTGACCGACCGACATCGTCCCGGTGTAGAGGTCCACGCTGCCATCGGCGTTGACGACAATTCTCGACTGATCGCTTGCCGGCGCCACATAGGGCCCGCCGGCGGCTTCGATCGGGTTCGCCATGCCGAGCCCGCGCAGCTTGCCACGCGATCGCGCCTCGGCCCGGCGCGCTTCGAAGCCGGCCCGGTCGGCGAGGTCCGCGGCCGCGAGCATGTTCGCTTCGAATTCGCCGCAGTCATAGGTAAAACGAAACCCCGTGTCATAGGGCATCGCGTCGGGCGGCACCGCGTTGCGACGGCGCAACTCGAACGGGTCGACACCCGTTTCCCGCGCGGCGATATCGATCAGGCGCTCGATGATGTAGGTCGCCTCCGGCCGTCCCGCACCGCGGTAGGGCGCCGTCATCTGCGTATGGGTATGAACGCCAAAGGCCTCCGCCGCGATCTGACCGATCCGGTAGATGCCGGCAATCCCGCCGTAGTTCCCGATCAGCCCCATCGAGCGCCCGGAAAGATAGGCCCCGATATTGATATCGGAACGCACGCGCAGTGCGACGAACGCGCCATCACGATCAAGCGCCAACTCACCGCTCATCTTGACATCGCGGCCGTGATCGTCAGAGAGAAACCCTTCCGTCCGGTCGGCAATCCAACGAACCGGGCGGCCAAGCGCGCGCACCGCGAACGCGACGAGAATGTCTTCCGGATAGCAGCCGCTCTTCATTCCGAACGAGCCGCCGACATCGCCGGCCACGACATGAATGTCCTGCTGGTCGATACCGAGCATGTTCGCCAGGCCGGCACGCACCGGATAGGGGTTCTGGTTGGACGGATACACCACCAGCCGGCCATCGTCGCCCGGCGCCATCAGGCAGCCGCGCGGTTCCATCGTGTGGGCCATCACCCTTGTCACGTGGCTCTTTACCCGCACGACATGGTGTGCGCCGGCAATCGCGCCTTCAACGGCAGCGAGATCGCCCTGGCTCCAGTGAAAGGCGACGTTACCGGGCACCTCGTCCCAGATCAGCGGCGCATCGGCGGCGAGTGCCGCGTCGGTCGTCACGACAACCGGTGTATCGTCGACATCGACTGTGATCAGTTCCGCGGCGGCCTGGGCAGCGGCCCGGCTTTCGGCAACAACAAGCGCCACCGCCTCGCCGAGATGGCGGATGCGGTCGCTGGCAAGCACCCGACGACCGGCGGGAAACGCTTCCTCGCCGTCCGGTCTCGGCAGTTTCACCGGACAGGGCATCGCGCCGATCCCGACGGCTGCGAGATGCTCGGCCGTATAAACCGCAAGCACGCCATCGGCACCGGCGGCATCCGAAATATCGAGCGGCGCAAGCAGTCCGTTAGCGACCGGCGCGCGCACGACAAACGCATGCGTGAGATCCGCTGTCGGGATATCGGCCACATAGCGGCCGGCCCCGGTGGTCAGCCGATCATCCTCGATGCGTCCCTGGTAGTTGGCATTCGTGCCCATGCTCTTCCGCTCCCTCGCGCGCAGTTGGCGACGGTGTAGTGATTTTCGCGCGCAGCCACAACTGCGCGTCAGAATCTCGACAGGTGCCGGGCGCGTCCCACGGCGATCGCCGTACCGGAAATCGTAAAACTGCGCCGGCCAGCCCTCTCAGTCCATTTCGCGCGGCACGTCGTCTGGTGGCATGACCTCGAAAACGTTCAACGTCATCGACACGAAACCGTAGTAGCCGAGCACCGCGACGAGATCGATGACCGCATCCCGGCCCAGGGTCGCGACGGCCTTGTCGTAGAGCGCCTGCGAAACCCTCTTGTCGGTGTGCAGCGCCAGGGCGAAATCGTAGACGACTTCCTGCTTGTCATCGGCGAAGACCGGTCGCTCGCGCCTTCGGATGGCATCGGCAACGTCGGGATCGAGGCCGGCTTCAAGCGCGATACGCTTGTGCGCGAACCACTCATACTCCGCACTCCAGCAGCGCGCTGTCACCAGGATGCCGAGTTCCGACAGCAGAGGTGGCAGGCTCGAATCATAACGGCAGTACTGCCCGAACGCTTGCGCCCGGTCGGCCAATTCCGGCCGGTGAAGCCAGATCGCAAGCGGACCACGCAGGCCGCCGCGCGGCCCTGATGTGATCGCGTCCGCGACTTCGCGCTGGCGGTCCGAATAGGTTTCAGGGGTCGGAGGATCGATACGCGGCATCGGCGGTTTCCTTCTTGTGTTTTGCCTGATAATGCCTGACCGGCCCGGCAAGGCGCCGTCGTTTGCAAGAGATCACGGATGTGAATAGTCGCGTTCGAGATTGCCGGTCATGGTTGCTGCTTCGGACGGCGCTCGACCAGCTCCCTTTCAGGCCAAGGACGTGTACCTTGCCGGAGCGATCAGGCAAGACAATGCACTTCGTTCAGAACGCCCTCCACTGCTGTTGACGCCACCCTCTCTGGGTTCGGTGACGGCACGCGATCGCCTCGTCGCCGCCCCTTTGTGCCCGTATCCCTCGGAGGACAGCGCGCCTGACGACTGGCAGTTGGCCCATCTCGGCCGCCTCGCGGATCAACGAATTCCTGAAATCGAACGGCACCATGCCCGCAAACCAGTTGGGCCAATCCGGGCGCAAGGGCTCATGCCACGACGCCATCAAGGACGGGGCGCCGCTGCGGTCGCGACGATGGCGTCGACCTTATGGCCGAAGGCGAGCGGGCTCAACGCATCTCGCAGTACGCTTAGGTGGGTCGCATCGCAATCGCGCGAATTGATGTGATATGCTGATTTGCCGGGCCATATGGCCCGCGAACCTGGCGTCGACGATCACCGCTTCATGCCCGAGGGCGACGCGTACCGCTTGCAGCTTCGCAATCACCAGGCAACGATGGACATTAACCAAAATTCAGCCGAAAACTATGTTCTGCTCTCCGAACTGGCAGGCATGACGGTCACACCCGACTGAGTTATAGAAAAATGTCTTACAAGCGTGGTTACGATCCGAATCGAACGTGGGAAGTGTGGCTGATGCAGCGCTCGCGGCATCTCGCGTTCATCGCCGCGATGCTGCTTTTCCTCGTTGTTCTGATGATATTCGGGCCGTCGAAATAGAGCATGTCGCCTGAATTTGGGCGTTCTCCGACGATAGTGTCAGTGGGCGGACGCCAACTTCCGCAAAGATGATGAGTCTCTTGCAAACCACGCGAGCATTTAAGCAACTTGAGCATTCGCAGCAGTCGTGCAACACTCACATCAAGTCATAAAAAAATGATGAGACGACCAAACCCAAAGGGAGGAAATTGAATATGAAACTAGTGAAACTGTCCCTACTCGCCGGCGCTGGCGCCTTGGCAATGACCGGCATGGCCGTGACCACAAGCACCACCGCAACCGCTCAGAAAGTAAACTGGAAATTCTCGGCCTGGGGCAAGCGCCGTGCGTTCACCGAAGGCCTCGAGTACATCTCCGCCGAACTGCCTAAGCGCACGAACGGCAACTTCAATCTGAAGATCTACTACGGTGGTCAGCTTTCCAAGGGCAAGCAGAACCTCGACAACATCAAGATCGGCTCGTTCGAAGCCGCAATGATGTGCGCCGCGTACCACCCGGGCAAGAACGCGCCGCTCAACGTGCTCGATCTGCCGTTCCTGCCATTGGCTGACTTCGGCACCATGAAGAAAGTGCACGACGCCATTTATGCGCACCCTTCCGCCAAGAAGGCTCTCGCCAAGTGGAATGCGCACATCTACATGTCGAACATTCTGCCGCAGTATGAGTACATGGGGCGTGGCAAGGTTCCGCAATCGGTGGCCGATTTCAAAGGCAAGCGTCTTCGTGCGCTTGGCGGCATGGGCGCGGCTGCACGTCTGATCGGTGCCACACCATCGACGATGCCGGCATCGGAAACCTATACGGCACTGCAGCGTGGCACGGTTGATGCCATTGGGTTCCCCTACAGCTACACGTTTGCTGCCTACAAGCTCGACGAAGTCGCTGAGTGGGTGACCACAAACATGAAGCTCGGCACCGTGAACTGCCCGACGATCTTCAATGCGGATGCCTACAACAAGCTTCCGGACAACTACAAAAAGGTCCTCGAAGACCTGAAGCCGGGTGCCTACAAGGCCATCGCCGATGCGTACGCGGCCAAAGACATCGCGAACGAGAAGAAATGGAAGGCCGACGGCAAGATCAAGATGGTCAAGATCCCCGACAACGAAATGGCCGAGTTCCGCAAAATCGCGGGCAAGCCAGTTTGGGACAAATGGGTCAAGGACAATGAAGGCAAGATCCCTGCCAAGGAATTGCTCGACCTCGTCTTGAAAACTGCCGGCGTGAACTAAGAAAACGCCATTGATG
>JBPCVZ010000457.1:0-3955 GCA_051010015.1 Hyphomicrobiaceae bacterium | reverse complement strand
TCTCGTCTCACCGGCCAAAATGTCGACGTTGACGGTTGCGATCTCGATACCCTTTTCCGCAAGGTAGATGTCAATCCTGGCGCCGTTAGGCGACTTTCCGTTGTACAGTTTCATGGCGCTCGGCCTTCCATTTTATTGAACTAATCGGTTGACTAATTTGATCGACTCTAATAGTCAACCATTTAGTTAATTAATTTTAGCGATCCATGCTAAGAGATCGCGACTAGACGTTGCCGCGACGACGAAACGATCGCGATCGTGTCACCGGAATTTGCAAGGGAGAATGGTATCATGTCCGTCACGTTTCCAAATGAATCTGATGCCTACCGGGCTGCGCGCAGTGCGCTGCTCGACGCAGAGATTGCCCTGCGCGCGCAGATCGAGGCTGTAGCAGAAATGCGCCGCGCGCTTCCCGCTGGCGGGGAGATTACCCAGGACTACGCGTTCACCGCCAGCGATGGTAAGTCGACGACCGTGTCGGCGCTGTTTGGCGACCATACGACATTGGCACTCTACAGCTACATGTTCGCGCCCGGGGATGCGCGGCCCTGCCCGGCGTGCACGAGTTTTCTTGACGGTTTGAACGGTCTGGTGCCGCATCTCTCTCAGCGGATCGCATTTCACGCCGTCTCGTCGGCCACGCCGGCCCAGCTGGCAGCAATCAAGCAAGCGCGTGGCTGGACCAACGTGTCGCTGGTTTCCGCCGATGGAACGGACTATCTGAACCGCTACCACGGTCGCACGGCCGACGGCGAGCAACCGATGATGAACGTGTTCCAGAAGCAAGACGGCGTCATCCGTCATTATTGGGCGAGCGAAATGCTTCGTGCGAATCTTGTCGGTCATCCCCGGCACATGGATCTTGCCTGGCCTATCTGGAATATCCTGGATATGACACCCGAAGGACGTGGTGATTTCTTTCCAAACGTCTTCGATTGACGGTGATTGCGGCCGGCCCCGGCGCTCCAGGTCTTTCGAATTGGTGGACCGGTTTTTTGGCTCTTTACGATCCCATGAAATGTTCGTATCTATCCGCGCATTGCTGCGCCGGCGCGCTTTGAGGGCTGACGGCCGCGCAGGCTTTTCCGGCAGATTTATGCGGACGTGGTGGAATCGGTAGACACAAGGGACTTAAAATCCCTCGATCCTAGATCGTGCGGGTTCGAGTCCCGCCGTCCGCACCACCAGAGCCATGTCGGTGAACGCCCGAGCAAGGCCGAGGTCCGGCATACGTCCTTGCAGATCGGACCGGCAACGCCCGATTGATAAATCGTGGCGAACGAATACGCTCCATGCTCCGCGATCGACACGACATGCCGGAGAGGTTGGTGCATTGAACAGCATACTCAGAAGATGGCGCCCGCTCGCACAAACGATGCCGACGCAGGGCGAAGTGTTGCCGCCCAATTCACATGCCCTGGCCGAGCAATCGATTGCGACGGCCAAGCGTGAAGGTTTGGAATTGGCCGTGCGTGCGCGCTGGTTCGCTCTGGCGGTGATCGCGGTACTGGTGCCTTTTCTCAATCCCAACTGGGAGGTGATCTACTATCTGGTCCTTATCGGTTTGTTCGCGCTGATCGGCTGGGCGCACTTGCAAGTCGGCAAGGTCGGTCAGTCGCGCGCGGAGCTGTTCCTGTTGTTTTGCGACCTTGCCTTGCTGACGATCATCACGATTCTTCCCAATCCCTGGCGCGCCGTCGACTGGCCGACGCCGATGCAGTACCGGTTTGACAACTTCATCTATTTCTTCGTGTTTCTCGCCGCCGGCACATTGGCCTACAGCTGGCGCACGATCGTTGCCATCGGTACCTGGACGGCGGGGCTGTGGACCGCTGGCATGCTCTGGGTTAGCGCGTTTCCCAATGCCAACCCGGGTATGACAGCTGCGATTGCCGTCGCGCTCGGGCCGCAAGAGCGCCTGCTGCCGATCTTCGACCCGAACTCGATCGAAGTCGGGTTGCGCGTCCAGGAGATCGTGGTCTTCCTGATCGTCGCCTTCACGCTCGCCTTGACGGTCAGGCGATCGAGCCAGCTCGTCGTCGACCATGCCGGCGTCGTGCGCGAACGCGCCAACCTGGCACGCTACTTTTCGCCGAACGTGGTGGAGGAGTTGTCGCACAACGACGAGCCGCTGAAGCAGGTGCGCGAGCAGAACGTGGCTGTCTTGTTCGTCGACATTGTCGGTTTCACCCAGTTTGCCGAGGGACGCACGCCCGCCGAGGTGATCGCCGCGTTGCGCGAGTTTCATGGCGCGATGGAGGAACAGGTCTTTCGCCATGGCGGCACCCTCGACAAGTATCTCGGTGACGGATTGATGGCGACGTTCGGCACGCCGGTCGCGGGCACGAGCGATGCGACGCACGCCGTGATGTGCTGTGGCGCGATGATCGAAGCGGTCGATGCCCTCAATGCCCGACGGTCGGCGGCGGAGCAGCCGGTTCTCGAGGCAAGTTTCGGCGTGCACTACGGACCCGTCGTGCTCGGTGACATCGGCGCCAACCGGCTCGAGTTCGCGGTGATTGGCAATACGGTCAACATCGCCAGTCGCCTTGAAGGCCTGTCACGCCCGCTCGGCTGCATCCTCGTTGCGAGCGAAGACATCGTGCGCCAGGCGAGGCAGGAACCGGAGTTTTCCGAGCGTTGCCTTGCGCATCTCGTTGAGGGCGCGCCGCAGGCTATTCGAGGCTCGGAACACGCGATGATGGTGTGGACTCGGGCACGAGCGCACACCAGTCTGGCCGATTGATGGACGATGGAGCGAAGATATCAATTTCCGTTTGATCCAGGTCAGAGCCTTGCCGGCATGCCTGCCGCATCCTGTTTGGGGGAATGGTGGCAACCAGCGAGGATCGAACATGCAGGATATCAAGGTGCGCGAACAAGTCCTACGGGCTCGGCTGGCTGAGTTGGACGGCCGGCTGCATCGCATTGAGGATCATCTCGAGCAGACACCGGACCCGGATTGGGAAGAGCACGCCACCGAATCCGAGATGGACGAGGTTCTGGAAGGGTTGGGCCTGGCCGGTGCCAACGAAATGGATCTGATCCATATGGCGCTGACGCGCATCAAGAATGGCACGTATGGCATCTGTGTCGGATGCGGCAAAGACATCTCGCAGGAACGGCTGGATGCCGTCCCCTACACGGCGTCGTGTCGAATCTGTGCCGCCAAGGCCGACAGGCGGTGATCCCGCGCATTGTCGGCCGTGGGGGCACTCCTGAATTTCTTCGCTTGGTCAGCGCCTGTGAACCGACGCGTCAGCGAACGACGAGCACCGGAATTTTCGAATGCGTCAACACCTTGGTCGTTTCGCTGCCAAGTATGAGGCCGGTCAGCCCGCGTCGACCATGCGATGCCATGACGATCAGGTCGCACTGCTGCGCTTCGGCGGTATCGACAATGCCTTTGTAGATCGGGTCGGTCTGCGCCCGTATGGTCGTACATGTGACGCCCGATTTGTCGGCGTGATCGGCGATCGCATCGAGGCGGTTTTTCGCCATTGCGGCGGTGCGTTCCTCGAAGACCGACGTGTCGATGGCAACAGCCACCTCGCTGGTCATGTAGGCGGTGTAGGGAATGGTAACCGTCATAGCCGTGATCCTGGCGCCGACCGCTCGGGCAAGACCGATGCCATGCAGTTCCGCCTTCTTGGCGAGGTCAGAACCATCCGTTGCAATCAAAATGTTTCGGTACATCGTTCGTCTCCCATCGTTTTCCGACGAAGGTCGCGCGTGCTGTTTGCCCGACAGTATTGCCGCGCCGTCGTTGCCGGACCTTGATGTCCGTCAAGCCGTCAACTCATTGGAGCGTCGGGCTAGAGCCGCGAGCCTTTAATTGGAGACAACTCTGTTGCCAAGCGGTGAGTCGCCCAGCAGGAGAGCGGCGCAGCGCGCAGCGGTGTTGCGGGCAAGCCGTTCGACGCACGGGGCGGCCGCCGTTTGCGAACCCTGCGGG